>JAYSTO010000028.1:0-3430 GCA_043719675.1 Gammaproteobacteria bacterium
GGAGGCTTCATGATGATTCCTCCCCCTGCGCAGCGATGCGCAACACACCCTTGCCCTGCTTTATGCAGGGCGTTTTTTTTGGGGACTATCATGTCAATAATTGGTGTGTTTACCAGGATAAAATAATTCGCCATCTGGTTGTTCAAAGCGCTGGGTTTCCGCGTGTAACGACGGAAGCAGGATCTGCTGTCTCTTTTTCAAGCCAGGGTGCGACAGGTTATTCATTGAGTTGCCGTGTGGATAATTTTTGCGAAATGATGTAATTCCGAGTTAAACGGTAGTCGCGATGAGTTTGGTTGTAACCGGATGGTAGACCAGGCTTTGACTAACTCTAACAAGGTGCGCGCTGAGCGTGTTAATTCCGGCAAACCCATGGTTTCGGCTGAACCCGCCATGCTGTGCAACAAATGATACAGCTGTGCATAGCGCGTTTCGTCCCAACCCTGATCTTGTAAATAACGCCAGGCTGTTTCAATCTGGCGCAGTTTCTCGGGCAATGTGGCGCGGTACGAGGTTGAAATGGCGGCGAGTTGCTCTGCAATTTCCTGCGCTTTGTTGGTCATAAACAAATCCTAGTTGGGTTTGAGCCGTGTTTGTGCCTGTGCGTTGAGGGATAGTAACGCTTTTTCCATGGCCAGACGCTGCGGTTCCAAGTCATCGCTGTGTATATCTTTGGCCACAGCATGGGGCTGACCGACACAAATCGCGATACGGGCGAAGGGCTTGGGAATAATAAACTGATCCCAGGAACGTAATTGCCAAAAACGATCAGCGCTATAACTAAGTGGCAATAAAGGCGCCCGGGTAAATTGCGCCAACAGGATATCGCCGAGCTTGAAAACATGTAACGGTCCCTGTGGCCCATCGGAGGTGGTGACGGGTGATACCCCTTGTTTGACCACTATCGTATACATATCGCGTAACGCCTGTGCACCAGCGCGGGTGGTTGAACCCCGAATCACCTGAGCACCCCACGACCGAGCGATTCTGGCCGGAACCTCGCCATCCACCGACGGGCTGATTAAAAAACCCAGTTTAACCCCGCGCCGGATAAAACGCCGCAGATATTGTGCGCAGACAAAGTGATGTTGGTGCCAATAACAGGGGATTAATGGTTGTTTGGTGGCGATCACGGATTCCAGATTTTTCTCACCGCTGATAGGCACGATGCGATAGGTGCTCCACAGACCACGAAGGATCAATTTGAGCAAAGGCGTCAACAGGGTGTAGAGCAATTTGCGTTGGAAGGTCATGCGGCGCATATCATCATCCAAAAGGAGGGCTTATTTGTGTCTGCTGGTGAATGTTCAGCGGATCACAGCTGGTGTAAACTCACGCTCCTAGTTTGAACGATTCTATTTATTTGGGCAATCACAGCACCACAATGACTATTGTTGACATTACCACCACCCGCTTGCCGCCGGGGCCAGCGGAGGCCTATGACATGCAGACTAGCGCCGAAACCTTTGCCCGGCTGGGGGAGTGGCTGCCACAGTATGGCGATCTGATTCAGATCAAACCCGTTACGCGTAAGAATCCGGCGTTCCTTATTAATCACCCGGATTACTTAAAACAGGTGCTGGTCAGCAATAACACGAATTATTACAAAGGCGTGGGATTCGAGCGGGTTAAGATGTTATTGGGCAACGGCATCATCGTCAGTGACGGACCCTTCTGGCGTCGACAGCGGCGTATGGTGCAACCGGCGTTTGATCGCAGTGTGATTGCCTTGATGAGCGAACAATTCACACGGTTAAATCTGCGTCTGCTGGATAAATGGCACGCCATTGCCGGGCAACATGGCACGATCAATATCACCGAGGCAACCAATGACTTGGCCCTGGATATTATTTTGCACGCCATTTTTAGCGATGATGTCGAACGGATAGTTGCCGCCAACGGCGGCAATCCATTTGCATTCCTGGTTGCCGATACCAGTCGGGATCTGAAATTGGTCGTCAAGTTTCGTGCGCTGACCAAATTGGTGGCGGAGGTTATTGCGCAGCGGCAACAGCGCGGGGAGGTGCTACAGGATTTTCTCGGCATCATGATGGCAGCGCGCGACAAGGAAACGGGTGTGGCGATGCAGAACAAGGAATTGATAGATGAAGTCATGACCTTGATCATTGCCGGATCTGAAACCAGTGCGACCACCATGAACTGGACCTGGTATGCCATTGCGCAATATCCAGACGTCGCGGCGCAGTTTTATGCCGAGATCGACGCGGCGAGTTATAAAGAGGCACCATCCTTTGAACATATTGCAGAATTAAATTACACCCGGCAGATTGTCGAAGAGGCCTTGCGGATTTATCCGCCGGTGTGGCTCTATTCACGCAAGGCCTTAGGCGAAGACAAATTGGGAGAGTTTAATATCCCGGCGGGCGCGGATATCTTTATCTCACCGTATTATTTACACCGTCATCAGGCGTTCTGGCCAAACCCGGAAAAATTTGATCCCACACGTTTTACCGATGCGGCAGTTAAGTCCCGTCACAAACTCGCCTATATTCCTTTTTCCGCCGGACCGCGGCGCTGTATCGGCGATTTTTTTGGTACGGTCGAGGCGCAAATGCATTTTGGTTTAATGGGACGGCATTTTAAAATGAAATACCTGGGACCCACACCGCCGCAACTGGCGCCTGAGATCAACTTACGCAGTAAACAACCACTCATTATGCGCATAACAAAAAGATAATTATGATTACTTATATGACACTACCCGAAGCCTTGTTGGCACAACGCCAGCATGATGGTCATGTCACCTTTATTGAAGGTAAACATGATCATCGTCGTTTGTCTTACGAGGATTTATATCAACGCGCCTTAATGATGTTGTACGATTTTCAAGAGATCGGCGTACGTGCCGGTGATCAATTGATTATTCTACACAAGGACAACCAAATCTTTGTCGAAGGATTCTGGGCGTGTTTGTTAGGCGGGATTGTCCCCGTGCCGGTGGCCGTGGGAATCAGCGATGAACACCGCGCCAAGTTGTTCCGGATTTTTAATAAACTTGAGCGACCGTATTTGTTTACCAGTGAAGACAATCTGGAACGGTTGGCCAAGTATGCAGAGCAACATAATCTCCACGAGTCCTTTATCGTGGTACGCAGCAAGACTGTAATCACAGATTTACTTGAGGATCACGATCAGCGCGCATCCGTGCATACAGTACACGCAGATGATGTGGCATTTATTCAATTCTCCTCCGGCTCCACCAGCGAACCCAAGGGTGTGGTACTGACCCATCGCAATATCATGACCAATCTCAACGCAATTGCGATGGGTTCTGCCTACACGCCAGTTGACGTCAGTTTAAGCTGGATGCCCTTGACCCATGACATGGGCCTGTTGGGGTTTCATCTGAACATGATTGCCGTGGGCATGTCGCAATGTTTAATGCCGACCGATTTATTCAGCCGTCGTC
>JAYSTO010000271.1:0-10715 GCA_043719675.1 Gammaproteobacteria bacterium
CCCTTCACGGCCTTCGCCAGGATCGGGGCCAGGTCGGAGGCCACCACGGTCTTGCCAGCGACAATGTCACGCAAGGCGATGACCAGTGCATCGGGTTCCATGTCTTTTAACAGATAACCTTGGGCACCGGCACGCAGGGATTCAACCAGATCGGATTCTTCGGTGCTGGTTGTCAGCATGACAATGGGCATAGCAAGATTTTGCGCACGCAGGGTACGTAATACCGCTAAGCCATCCAGGTCGGGCATGCGCATGTCCAGCAAGACAACGTCAGGCTTAATCTCATTGACTAATTTGACACAGTCGGTACCACTGTCAACCGAGGCAGCAATTTCAATTCCACGACTGGCAAGCAATCCTTCCAGACCAGCTCGGAATAAGGTGTGATCATCAATCAGAACAACACGCAGGCTCATAATTTTACTTGTTGTGCCGGCAAGGTGACCGACACTGAACTGGGTTTTTTACTGTTTGCCGCCGCTTGTGTAGCGGAGGAGTAACGGAAGGCGAGTATGATGCGAGTACCTTCGCCCGGTTCACTTTCAATGCGTATCTCACCATTAATTCGTTTTGCACGTTCAGCCATGATGTGGAGTCCATAGTGGTCGCGATGGGTGTCGGTATTCGATCCTGTGTTCATCCCAACCCCATCGTCTTCAAGCAAGATTTCGCAGTCCCCTTGTGGGGTACTGCGCAGGATAACACGGACATTTTGTGCTTGGCTATGTTTGCGAATATTATTTAGCGATTCTTGGATAATCCGCAGTACCTCTACCTCGACGCTGGCGGGTAGTTGTACCACATTCCACTCCTGCTGCAGGAAAATGGCAGTACCGGTTTGATTACGAAAGCGATTGACCAATTGTTCCACCGCCGGCACGATGCCGCGCCGATCAATCGGTGCACGAAAATGGGTAATTAACTCACGTAATTCGGCATAGGCCTCATCGAGATTGTTTTCAATCTTCTCAAGTTCATGCCAGACAGCCGGTTCTTCGCCTAAACGTAAATTTTCGTCCAAAACACGCACCTGAAAGCGCAAACTGGCCAGGGTTTGGGCAAGCGAGTCATGCAACTCGTGGGCGATACGGGTGCGCTCTTCCATAATGGATAGTCGATTGGCTTCGTCATCCAGCCGGGATTTTTCAATGGCCATGCCCAGGTGACGACCAATGCTGGTGAGCAGTTCGTTGATTTCATCCGACTCAACCACCGTGTCAGCTTCAACAAATAAATTATATACACCCAATATCCGATCCCGGTATTGCAGTGGCACCACGATCATTCCAACATTACCTTCATTGAAAAAAGGACGGCCAATAATCTGATCGCAATGCTTTATATCAGGTTCATACAAAACCATGCCCTTATTATAGGCGCTGCCGCACAAACAGGTTTCAGCAGGGATAAATTGTTCGCGTTGGATAACCGCATCATCCAGTCCGGTACTGGCAACCAGTCGCATCTGATTATCATCCGTGCTCAGGCGTACGACAGCGGCACGGGCCTTTACAACCTCTTTTAATGTATGCAGGAAACGAGTCAGCAGATCATCCAGATCACGGGATATATTAATACTGGCAGCGACATCATAGATAATTTCCAGTGAACGGGTTTTTTGCGCGATGTGATAAGTTTGTTCTTGTACCTGGCTGCGCATGTCTTCGGTGAGGGCCTGTAACTTATCACTGAGGTTATTGATGTTTTGTGCTAACAAATAAAATTCGGGGGTGCCCTGCGGTGTCAGGCGACTGGTCAATTTACCTGCATGTAAATCATCTGCCCAGCTGCGCAAGGCGTTTAAAGGTCGTAGTAGGTTCCGCTGTAGCAGAAAATAGAGTGCAACGATGAGGATGATAGCGGTAATAATCAAACCAATCATGATCGGTAGCAAAATAGGTATTTTGTCTGGTTGCATAACGGTAATCATGCTGCTGATGGCTAAACCAACAATAACGGATGCCAAGGCAAACAGTGGCATGCACAGGCGGCTACGCCATAAGGGTGTATTTTTGATCGGTATACGTGCCGCAACCGAGGCTGACAGATTTGGAGTATTACTGGGTAACACCGCTATTTTCCTCGTTTTGTGACAACATACTAATGTAGTGTTTACACGCAGGCATTACAACCAGGAATCATGGCCATCATCTCTTAGGCCTTGATTGCCTGATAGTTTGGGTCATTAGGGTTCTTGAAGATGAAGTGGAACTCACCACTATCCAACTGCACATAGTCAAGAACCGTGTTATTCAGTAAATCAACACTCATTGGCGATACGACGATTTCGACACCTTGCGAGGAAAAATGCAAGTCATTTGCCTGATCGTCATCGGCAAAACCCATGGCATAGTGTAGTGTGCCGTCATTGTTACGCTTGGCCGCCAAACGTAAGGGTAATCCCTCCATGTGGCCTTGTTTTGCGGACTCACGGATCTGTTTTGCTGCTTCAGCAGTCATGGTAATCATGCGTTATTCACCTTCTGACGAGTTTGTTTGCATTGACGGATAAATTGGACAAATTGACTGGCCCAGGGACTTTGCTGGCTATGACGGAGATGACTGTAACTGGCAAGCAAGTTTTTATAGACGATGCCATCGTGTTTGCCGTCAATACCACTGCCACGGGTCACATCATAGGCAAATTGTGTATCTGTGGCGAGGTTTTCAAGGCTTGAATAATGAAACTCATGCGCCGCGACTGGCTTATCAGTCTGATTCGACTGAATCGGCCAGGGTGCATGCCCCGTCGCCTGTAAATAGACATAACCACGCCCCTGGGGTTTGCTATGCATGACGATATCGGCGGGGATAACGCCTACCATTTGATGAGAATGGTTATTCCAGGTGATCCGCCTGGCAAGGTACATCAATCCGCCGCACTCCGCATAGGTGGGCATGCCTTGTTCAATCGCATCCTGGATCGCGTTGCGCAGGTTGGTATTTTTTTCCAACGCGGCCATGTGGGTTTCAGGAAAGCCACCTCCCAACAACATGCCGTCTATTGGCGGCAGCGTCGTATCGTTTAAGGTATCAAAAAATACCAGTTCGGCACCAGCGGCGGATAAGGCTTGCAGATCACCGGCATAATAGAAGCCAAATGCCGCATCACGCGCAATACCAAGCCGAACGGTTTTACCCAACGCGGTTAATGTACCGGTCGGGGACTTGACGGGTAAGAGGGGGGTTGCCCTTCTTGCGATACGAATAATTTCAACCACATCGGTTTGTTCAAGCACCCTTTTTGCGAGCAGACTGATTTTTTCCTCGACCTGTGGTGCTTCATTCGCAGGAACCAGCCCTAAATGACGTTCAACAATCGCAAGCTTGTCGTCATGTTGTACTGCACCAAGTACTTTGACATTGGTGTAATGCTCGATAACCTGACGTAGTTTTTGTTCGTGACGATGACCGCCTAACTGATTAAGAATAACCCCGGCTATCTGAATATCAGGATCAAAATTTTGATAACCAAGGATCAGAGGTGCAATGCCGCGGGTCATACCACGTGCGTCAATGACTAATACAACCGGGGCATGTAATAATTTTGCGAGTGCGGCGTTACTATTGCTGCCATCCAGGTCCAAACCATCGTATAGACCTTTATTACCTTCGATTAGGGCGATGTCTGCATTCTTGATGTACTGATGATAGGTTGCAAGAATCTCATCATGCGGCATCGTGTGAAAATCAAGGTTGTGGCAGGGGTGTTGTGCAGCACGCCCCAACCACATGGGATCGATATAGTCCGGGCCTTTTTTAAATGGCTGGACAGCCAGTCCTTGCGATCGGAGTGCGGCGCACAGTCCAATTGCCAGCGTGGTCTTGCCTGATGACTTGTGAGCGGCCGAGATGAAAATTCGTGCCATGCATCAGCCTTGCAGGCGGTGACAAGACACACACCGAGCTACTGTCCATCGGCGCACTAAATTTCGTGGATGACGGTGCTTAAGCAGCAGGGGATTCTTTTGCAACGTTCTCGGCCGAGTAGTGCGGATCAATGTCACGATCTGCCAAACTCTCTGGTAACAGCCGCAACACTTTGGCGGCAAACACAACCAGGAACAGGGCAATGGCAACGCCACCCAAGCCCAGTAATACTTCCGGGAGGCTGGGTGAGTAGGTATTGATTACACCATCACTGAAGGAGCTGACCATTTCTTTGCCGGGAAAAATCTCCAGTGGAAAGGCCTGTCCGCCAATAATGGTGACATACATTTGGCTGAATCCGCCAAGAATGACGAGTAGTGAGGCCAGCAACAAACTGGTTCGGCATTTCAGGCCTGGGAAATAAATCAGCGCTAAGGGCAACACCGTACCGACAAGTATTTGCCCATACCAGAACACCTTACTGAACACGCTCTCACCGGAGAGAATAAATGCCTCGATACCGTGGTGCTCCGTGATATAGAGATTGGTAAGGTGATAGACAATTGTAAAGTACATTGCTGCAGCAACAAAGACGCCTAACAGGCGGCGAAACTTATACAGCAAGACCTCACCTAATTCGCGTCCAGACCAGGAGTAGGTGGCAAGAATAAAGATGATAAAGATGGCCAGGCCATAGGCAAATGACATGACAATGAACATGGGGGCCATAATTGCTTCATCATACGCCGCACGTGCGACCAGGAAACCAAAGATTGAGCCGGTACCGGTTGTCAATATTAAGCGCCAGACGAAGGCAAAAAAGCCGGCAATTGAACTGTATTTGTTAAAACGACGTTCCAGCATCATCCATAGATAAACAAGGACGATCACAATAAAACCGTTATATAAGATGATGTTCCAGGCAAAAATTGATTTAAAGTTGTAATAGGTCATGGCAATGATCAGCCGTTCTGGACGGCCAAGGTCAAGCACGAGCACCGTCAAGCCACCTAATAATAAGGCAACCGCCAACATCGCCGAGAACGGTGCCAGCGGTTTATAAAGCTTCTTACCAAATACCGAAGAGATGGAAGCGACGTTCAACGCACCGGATGCCGCAACAATCAGAAAAACCGCAAAGACGTGTGGCGTGCCCCAGACAATTTGGTTATTCATGTGTGTAACCCAATGTCCGGCGTGTTCCATGTAGATGAAGGCAGCGATGCCTGCGGCAATAAAACCGGCAAGAATAATCAGCAGGAAATAAAATCCGGCGCTGCGGCCTTCAAGTTCTAAAAAACGTGGAGTTTTCATAGGTAATTTTATTTAGTTGATCCCTTGATAACGAACGCCCGTGTCGAGTTTTAAATCGGCACGCAATTGTTGCCCACCGTGGGCCTTGAGCTGTTTACGAATTTCACTGTTTTCATCGTTCATATCACCAAACCACATCGCACGATGATCTTTGCTGTTGCAAGCATCAACACAGGCGGGATCTTTGTGTTTAGCCGGGTCGCTCTCGGCACGATTTGCATCCACGCGATGTACGCACATCGTGCAGCTTTCTACCGTCCCTTTACCGCGTGGCGCAATGGCCTTTTGTTCTTCGAGCACTTCGTGAATGAATGAACGCGCCTTAAACGGGCAGGCCATCATGCAATAACGACAACCAATACAGATATGTTTATCTACCAGCACGATGCCATCTTCACGTTTCATCGAAGCACCGGTGGGGCAGACATCGACACAGGGTGGGTTTTTGCAATGTTGACACAGCAACGGCAAAGATTGGACGTGACCGGTGGTTTTGTCTGTTAACGTGACCTTGCGAATCCATTGGGCATCGGTTTTTTCGCGATTAAACCCACTGATGCCGTTTTCGGTATTGCAAGCAGTGACACAGTCATTACAACCTGTTGCACATTTGCTGGAGTCGATCAGGATGCCCCAACGATTTTTGCTGGTTGCGGCTTGCCCGGTAGCACTGGCATGCGCCACTTGAGTCAGGAATATCCCTGGTGCAAGTGTGATACCGGCGATTGCCGCTGCGCTGCCTATAAAATGACGACGATCAGTATTAACGTGTTGTTCGTCACTCATGGTCGTTTTTCCTTGGTGGTCACGCCTTTGTTGGACGGTTCCTGATTTAACAACTGTTTTGAATCAAAACTGGTTTGCGCCTGTAATTTTTTACCCGCAGCAGGGTGGCGATATTCCGTATTCATGGGTTTATCCGTATGACAATCAAAACAATCAATCTTGACCGCTGCATAACTATGACAGGCACTACAAAAATGTTCGCGTTCAGCCACGCGGGCAACCTTGCCATCATTGCCCGGCGCATTGTGACAGGCAATACATTCTTTCAGGCTGTGTCCTTTGTGTTTTTCTGGACGGATACCTAAACGCACAGTGTCATCGCGTTGGTGCAGGATCAGGTTCATATGATTTTTGCGCATCACATCAACCGGTTCAACGCATTTTGTTTCTGGGTTGGCCATTTCTCCCGCCTTTGGAATTATCGGCAATTCCGCAAACGAAAGTACTGGCCACAAGGTTAGTGTGGCCAGTGTCATGGGTATTAGTAGAAAACGCGGCATTTGCATGGTTAAAGCGCCCTGATTAGTCACCCATCGCCATGTCGATATAACCCGTTGGGCACACATCAGCGCAGATGTGACAACCGATACATTTTGCATAGTCGGTGTCCACATAGCGACCCATGGTGGCCTCGGATTTTTTAACACGGAAGATAGCGGTTTGTGGACAATAAATGACGCAGTTATCACACTCAAAACACATACCGCAGCTCATGCACCGACCGGATTCTTCAACCGCCTGTTCTTGTGAGAGGCCTTTCATACGTTCACGAAAATGTCCCAACACCTCTTCGGCAGAAGGAACGCTTTCTGAGCGACGCAGGCGCGGGGTGTGATTAAAATGACCCAGAAATAATTTATCGGCTGGAATAATTTCTTGCGCCGAGCGATCTTCATAATTATGCACTGCCCATTTATGACTATCCGTACCGCGCAGTTCCTCGCTCGAAGAGGCTTTAAAGTCCTGCGGTTCCAGCCCGGCTTCACGTAGCTTGGCCAATAGATTAAAGTGATGTTTATCCACCTTCGGGCGTTTGCTCAGTTCTTGATGCTTCAGATAATGCTCAATACTCTCAACTGCAACGGAAGCTTGACCAATCGCCGTTGTTAATAAATGAGGGCGAATGACATCACCAGCAACAAAGTGTCCTGGTTTGCCAGGAACCTGATAGTGTTGATCCGCACCCATAAAACCACGGTCATTCGCAAAACCGTCCAGGCCGGTCATATCGGCGCCCTGACCAATCGCTGAAACTATCAGATCGGCTTCGATATCGAATTCGGAACCGGGGATCACGGTTTTGCCGTCATCCGCAAGCTCCTGAACACGCAGTGCGGTTGCACGGCCATTGCTGTCAAGGATCACTTCAACAGGTGTAACGCGACCGCGGATGCTGACACCTTCACGCAGCGCATCTTGCACTTCGTGCTGGGCGGCATTCATTTTTTCAATTGGTGCACGGCTGAGCAGGGTGACCTTTGCGCCATGGCGGGTTGCAGAGGAAGCAACGTCGTGTGCGGTATGGCCCAAGACGATATTTTCCGGGCGATCTTTTTCGTGGATCGACGTGATATGACCCAAGCGACGTGCGACAGAGGCGACGTCAATGGAGGTATCACCACCACCTACAACAACAACACGTTCCGACACGAGCTTCAAGCGGCCCTCATTGAAGGCAGAGAGGAAGTCGACACCGGTTAAACAGTTTGGGGCTTTATCGGCACCTGGCACCGGTAATGGACGGCCTTTTTGCGCACCCAAGGCCCATAAGACCGCATCAAACTCTTTTTCTACTTGTTCAAGTTTGACATCGATACCCACCTTGGTTTGCATGCGCGTTTCAACACCCATGTCGATAATGCGTTTGATTTCACCATCCAGCACATCGCGCGGCGTGCGATAGCCGGGAATGCCGTAACGCATCATGCCGCCCAGTTCTTTCCGATCATCAAAGATGGTGACAGCATGACCACGACGGCGCAGTTGATAGGCAGCGGCTAAACCAGCTGGGCCACCACCGATGACAGCGATCTTTTTACCGGTAGTTTCGCCGATAACAAAGGTAAATTTGCCTTCTAGTGCAGAGTCGCCAATGTATTGTTCAACCGAATTGATTCCAACATGATCTTCCACTTCATTACGGTTACAACCGTCTTCACACGGCGCAGGGCATACACGACCCATGATCGAAGGAAAGGGATTGGCATCCGTGGAGCGACGGAAGGCGTATTCTTGCATGCTGACGCCTTTGGGAGGCTTCTCAATACCACGCACGATATCCAACCAACCGCGAATATCTTCACCAGAGGGGCAACTGCCCTGGCAGGGAGGCGTACGGTGCACGTAAATGGGACACTTGTGTGTCTCATCACCTTTGAAAATCTGTTCAACATTCGATTCCCATTCGTGATCGCCATCTTTATATCGACGGAATGTAAGTTTGTTGTCTTGCATATCTTGACTTGACGTTGCCATACTTGTTCTCCTGTCTTGCAATCCGGGTTGTCTAATTTCGTCTACATCTATGTTATTGACGTGTTAATACAATGGCATCACTGACCAATTGATGCACGCTGACTATCTGATCCATTTTAAAACCGTAATAGGGGATCACTTTGGTAAATTGACTTTTACAAATCGCACAAATCGCCGCCATGTGTGTGACGCCGTGATTTTCAACGACGTGTTTCAATGCCTCCATACGTGGTAAGGCACCTTTTACACGTAGCTCCAGTAAATCATCAGTCAGCAAACCACCGCCGCCACCACAGCAATAGGTGGCTTCGCCGATGGTGTCGGCGGGCATATCATAAAAATGGTTACACGCGGCTTTAATAATCTCGCGCGGGATGGTGAATTGACCGCCAGCGGCTTTACCCATACGCGAGCCGCGTGCGACGTTACAGGAATCATGATACGTCATGACGCGATGATCATTGGCGGTCTTATCAAACTTTAAAGCGCCTTTCTGGATTAAATCATGGGTGAATTCGCAAATATGTTGCGGCACGGGATAATTCTGATCGAGAAAGTCAAAGGGGCCAGCCAGGGTATTGAGAAAGCTGTACGCGACGCGCCAGGCGTGACCACATTCGCCAAACACAATACGTTTGACACCCAGCTCCAACGCAGCCTCGCGGATGCGCAAGGAAATTTTGCGCATGTTGTCATAACTACCAATGAACATTCCAAAGTTGGCAGCTTCACTGGCATAAGAACTCAAGGTCCAGCTAATACCCGCTTCATGGAAAACCTTTGCATAACCAATCAGTCCATCAACATGGGGTTCTGCAAAAAAATCCGCGGAAGGCGTGATCAATAGGATGTCAGCCCCTTTTTGATCTAACGGGAACTTCACATCAAATCCGGTTGCTTCTTTGACGTCTTCTTCCAAACCTAACAGGGTGTCTTCCAGGGCAGGCTGGGGTAAGCCGAGGTTGTTACCGATCTTATGTACCTTGGCGATAATTTCATTACAATATTTTTGGCCAACACCGATTTCATCCATGATGTCGCGCGCTGCCATGGAAATTTCAGCGGTATCAATACCGTATGGACAGAACACCGAACAGCGACGACATTGTGAACATTGGTGATAATAACTATACCAGTCATCCAATACTGCTCTGGTCATTTCCTTCGCACCGACGAAACCGGGGATGCCCAGTTTGGCAAAAAATTTACCCGCAAAGGTGTAATAACGGCGATATACCTGGCGCAGCAGATCCTGACGGGCAACCGGCATATTCTTGGGATCTTTCGTACCAATATAGTAGTGACACTTGTCGGTGCAGGCACCGCATTTTACACACGAATCGAGAAAAACCTGGAGCGAGCGGTATTTGCCTTTGAGCTCGCCGAGTTTCTCCACCGCTTTGGTTTCCCAGTTTTCAACCAGTTCGCCGGGAAAGCCCAGTGATTTCTGGAAGTCAACCTTGGCGACGTACGGCTTGAGATGTGCCGTCGCCCCGGACTGTAGCTTCGGAATTTCGGCAAAATCTCGTAATTTCGGTGTTTCAAAATCAGCCACGTGTGTCCCCTTAATGCCAGTCTATTAAGATTTGCCGGTTTCTAATTGACGCGCCCACGCAGCAATGTGCCGATGTTCGCGCGGATTGTCGACTTGATTACGCGTTGGACTGAAGAAAAGACCTGGTGCGTGCAATAATTTGCTAATCGGAAAAATCACCATCAAAAATAACACCAGTGACAGATGAGTCAGCAAAATGCCATCAGTTGGTAGCGCTAGATAGTGTAAAGTAAACAGGCCAGTGATAAAGCCTTTCAGGCTAACAATATCAACCGGATTGACAAACGACATCAGCACGCCAGTTACCGCAATACCCGCGATGAGTATCAGCATAAAGTAATCGGAGGGGCTCGAAATATAACGCACGCGATCAACAAAAACGCGTCGGCCAAATAATCCGGCAAGCCCAATAAGCATGGCAAAAGCGCCGTACTTGCCGGCAGTGAGAACCAGCCAGTTATTTACCAGTGGCCAGATAAAAGTATCAGGGGAGATGACATAACGCAGATGGCGGAAGAAAGCTAGCAATAAGGCAAAGTGAAATAACCAGCCAAATATCCATGTCCACTTGCTTGCTTTGAAGAGGCTGTTAAACAGCACTACTTCTGTTGCCATGCGCCAAACCACGCCAATTTTGGTAACAGGCGCCGGCGTGGTTGGGATTTTAAGAGGGGCAGGGGTGCGGGCATATTGTATGATCTTGCGTGTTAATCCC
>JAYSTO010000272.1:0-4302 GCA_043719675.1 Gammaproteobacteria bacterium
TTAGCTCGTCATACCATAAGTGGTGGAGATGGCAGAGAAACATTCCAGCGCAATCATCTGCTTTCTGGCTCCCGCATTTGCCCGAGAATGATTCATTCAGATGGGCGAAAACAACCGTTGCGTCCTGTATACCGCAGTAGGTGCATGCTTCACCATTAGCGGCTTGCGTTATCTTCTTATTTCGATACGGAACGCGTTTTGTTAGGTCCATTGCGTTTAGCCCTCTTCTTCGTTTTCGTTATAAGTTTAACTTTGATTCCACAGCATGCTTCCACCAGTTTGCGCTTATTCTTTGACAATGGAGTATCAAAACCCTTCACATCTTCTACAATCTTCTGCCATGGAAATGGATAACGATAGTCAAGATCAACGCCAGGACATTCTTCGTAGCGAAAATCTAACTCCACATTACATATTTTTGTATCCGTTCCAGGCCATATGATGGTGTAATTAGGATGAATCTCTAAATTACGGATGCGCCCGGCACGTTCTAATATTTTTAACTCTAAATACCGTCCACACTCATCCTTACTATCAAACAAAATCCCGTCGGCTGTACGTTCCAGCTTTCCGATTTTGTCGGTTCGGACGTTGAATTTTGAGCGTTTAATTGTCATTCTTTAATCCTGAAACATAGATATTTGCGACGTGGCTAGCTCAAACCGTTTCTTTGCCGCGTTGAAATAATCCACATCAAGCTCACATCCTACGAAATCAACACCGAAATAATGAGCTGCTATAGCACTACTCATTGAGCCGCCATGGGTATCTAGTATTCTTTGTCCAGGTTTGGCGTAGTTTGTTAATATCCATTCATAGAGTTTTATGGGTTTTTGAGTTGGGTGTATTCTAGGCTCTTTATTTTTCATGTCGCCCTGCAGCATACCGCTCCACTGAAACCGGAAATTCCTTACTGCAGTTTTAAAGCTTGTCCATGCAAGCTCACTATCAGCAAAATCTGAATTACCTGTAACCTTATCCCATACAATCCAACAAGGACTAGGTTTAGCTATACGATCAATAAAATGGTTTGCCCCCCAAATTATTTGGTTTTTGCTTACGCGCTGCAGCTCTGCAAAATACTCTAGGCTAGGTGGCTCTCTGTCGCCACCAGCGAAAGCCTTATAATTTTGTGCTATCGCGAGTTTGCCGCGACTTGCGTTCCTGTCGCCATTTTCACCTATACCATAAGGCGGATCAACGCAAGAAAGTTCAAACTCGCCATCGCGGATATGCTTCATCACTTCCATGCAATCGGCATTCAATAAAAGGATATTACCGCTGCGGTAATGTATCGGGAATAATTCCTGCAATCTGTCTTGTATATCGCTCATTCTGGCAAATACACCCCGCGTTCTCCCGCCCATGCCTCAACTTGCATGGAGTAGTCGTTAAAAGCACTCTTGTCCAGTTCCCTTGTGGAATTAGGCTCTGACCTCACCCGATTATTGGGCATTTCTATGTCGGTACATCCCAGAAACAACCCCTTGAAGTAGTAATGCCAGGTCTCACTGCTGTATATTTTACCTTCTGGCTGTACGTTATCGGCAATAAGTTGGTATAGCGCCCATAGCCTTCTGTTGGCTTCTGTGCTCCTGGGGGTTGATCTGCCACAGGTGGGGCATGTAGAGCCTAATTTACCCATGTATATGTCTTACCCTGTGTGGTATACCACTTTTCATATATCGTGCCTTGGCGGTACCAATCCGGCGGTAATTTTGGCACCCTAGGCACCATACCAGACTTACGCTAGACATTATCGTAGTGCTCCGCCCCAAGAATCAGTGAAACTGGACGCCTGTGTACCGTGTATTGTGGTTCCAGCCGTACCACCATTAATCCTTCCTCTAGAACCAAAGACCGCGCTTTCGCCGACTTTTCGGCCTCTTCAAAGTACTCACCCATACACTTGTTAGAATCCGCGTTGGTTCTAACGAAATTCCTGATAGTCTCCCGGCCAAGCGTGTTTAGTTTGTAGGTCATTTCCGGCTCTCCATTGCAGTGTTCCAAGCTTTAATTATTTTTGAAGATTCATATCTCATAGATGCAATCTGCACTACTAGGCCACAACCTATACATTCAAGCTTTTGTATACTAGCTCTACCTGCTACGTATACAACAGGAAATTTTGGGTGTTCTTTACTACCACAAGAGCAAGCCTGTATCTCAGTCATTTCCGCCTCCATATAACTCGATCCGGATTCGAGGCCGATACTCTATAGAGTACAACTAAGGCGATTGCAGGCCATAGCAGGATCGATATAGGCAGGGACGCCAGGTCCGCAACTGTCAGTACATCAATGCCCCACATAGCCCACGCCCACATCCCAATGCCACAAACCACATACAACAAAAAATAAATTTCGATCATCGTCTTCTCCACATAGCCAAAGCACCGGGTGTTGTTACGGGGGTCTGGTTGTCGATGTATACCGTACACTCAACCAGTCCTGGCAGGTGGATGATTTCGGCTTTGTTGTTCCGTACCAGATTGCTGACATGCCCGTCATCGGCTGGGTCCCACAGTTTCCAACCACTCTGCATGCGGCCTATGGGGATGATGATCTTGCATATCGCCATCTCGGGTTTTGCAATGGGTTCTGGTGTTTTGCTTATCCAACCCAAGGCACCGAAGACAATAAAGGATGAAGCCATAAAAACTAAACCGAATATCGCTATCCTCATGACCACATCCCCACCAATATTGACAATATAATTAGGGTTAATGCGAAGGTACAAACCAAGCCTATAAGCATGTCTGATAGTTTCATGGCTGACTCCGCTCTGCCAACTTGCGTAAATATATTTCCTCACGATCAACAGGAATATCCGTTGGCGCTTTGATACCTATCCGAACACTGGTACCTCTGATCTCGATAACAACAATCTCTACGTCGTCTCCGATGCGGATTTTTTCGTTTACTTTTCTATACAGAGTTAGCATTTTACCCTCCTGGTTATTTAGTTTTAATTCTCACACTTACTGGTCCAAATACTGCACGTAACAACATAATCAAATCGTATAGGTCTGGATGAGAGGCGCGTAGTTGTTCGCGCTTTTGTTCATTGGTCACCATTGCTCCAATAAATCCAATTCATCGCGTAACTTTTCAATTTCTTTTGCGGCAATTAACATTGTATCGCTCCATTCGTCGAACAAACCACGAACGGCATTGCTTGCACCTAGAACACTGCCAGATTCTTTAATTTCTTTGGAATGTTGGTTTAGTAAATCAACAATGTTGTCACTCATGATTACTCTCCATTTGGATCATCGAATGTTCATAAACTCTTGTGCGCTCATCTTCCATTGGTCTCCACGAGGGACTCGATCCAGGTTACGAGGCCATACGCCGGTTACTTTCTTGTACATGTGTGCAGCTGCCCCTATTTTAAGACCCAGATTCTTTGCCTTGTATGCGCATTCCAACCAGAACTTTTGTTTATCAGGCATGCTTGTGAAACGTCTTACTGCCTTCTCTACTCTCTTTAGGCTGCCTTCGCCTATGGCGGGTGATTTATTCATTCTTTCGGGCTTCAATCCGCATCCTGAACAATGTTTATCTTTAGATGGTTCGTTAATCTTGTAACAATGCCCGCAGGTCCACGGCATTAAGGTTTTCTTTTCGTACTCTGTCTTGCGATAAGCTTTTTCTTTCTCACCCAAAACCCAGTCTATGTGCTGGTCTACTAAGCCGTGTTCGTAAACGGCACCGGCATGGTCCAACAGCAATAAGTTCTCTTTACCTGGGAAAGGTCTTAGGCCACGTCCGGCCATCTGAAGATAAAGCCCGAATGATTTTGTGGGTTTTGCCAGGACGATGCAGGAAACAGTTGGTGCGTCAAAACCTTCCGTTAGGACACCTACATTACACACTACGCGTGTTTCTTTACTGGCCAGACGGCCAAGTATTTCCTCCCTATGTTTTTTTGGTGTTTCACCGTCTATATGCTCACAAGTCACACCACTATTTCTGAATGCCTCCACTAGATGGAGTGAATGGGATATGCCAGTTGCAAATACGATGGTTTGCCTGCCAGCCGCTAAGGCGTGCCAATGATCAACAATATCGCCTACTAGCTTCGGTTTATCGACTGCCTTTTCTAGTGCAGCAGCGTCATAATCACCGCGCTTTATGTTGACACCTCCAAGGTCTGGTTTACTGGGGGCATAGCAGATTGTTGGTACTAGGTATCCTTGTGAAATAAGTTCATGGGTCTGAGCTACTTGCACAATAGAATTGAAGATGCCACCAAGTCCTCGTCCATCACCACGACATGGTGTGGCGGTTAATCCGATAA
>JAYSTO010000273.1:0-2049 GCA_043719675.1 Gammaproteobacteria bacterium
CGAATGATTCCTTTTTTATCGATGATATACGTCGCCGGAACAGGCAAGCCATAACGCCCTTTGCCATTGTAATCGGCCAAATCAAGACCGAATTTATTTTTCTCTAAGGCGATGATGTATTCGGGCAAGTCAAAATATAATTTATACTTTTTAACTACCGAATAGTTTAAATCACTCAGAATTTCAAACGGGTAATCCTCTTTCATGATTTGATCTTGCGAACGGTCTGGTTTTTGCGGGGTCACCGCCACCAGTTGCGCACCGTATTTTTTAAACGTCGGCAAACTGGCGTTTAGTGAGTGCAATTGAATATTACAGATGGCACACCAGCCGCCACGATAAAACACCAGGATGACGGGGCCTTTTTTTGTCATTGCTGACAGGCTGACGTCCTTACCAAACGCATTTTTCAGTTTAAAGTCCGGCGCTTTATCACCCACATGCAAACCGGGGTCCGGCATTTTTGCGGCCAGTTCTGCCTTATCTTTTTCAAAGGCAGCCCAATCCTCTTTCGTCATTGTTTTAGCCGCTTCGCTCTCTTCAAACTGTTTGAAAAAGGCCTGCACTTGTTCGCTAATATTAGTATCGTCAGGCAATTCCTCGGCGAAAGCAGAACTCGTTAACACAAGTGAAATGATGATAAATAAATAGTGGGTAAATCGCATGTAATTTTCTCCTCGTAATAAATGGCTTTCGCCGCTGACTATACCATGGGCATGAAGGGAAGTACCAGAATGACAAAGTCACAATAAGGTACAGTGCCAATAAAAACCACCAAGTAACTATTTAATTAATGTCAATGCATTGGAAATACTTTAGACTATTTCTTCACCTGACAACGGTTTGCGAGAGGCGGCGTGTTTATGGCGCGGCCACACAAGCCGAGACGTAAATGAGGACCCCACCGTGCTACCCAATTTAACCGCCAACGAAGCCCGTGTTATCGGCTGCCTGATGGAGAAATCCGTCGTCACGCCGGAACTGTATCCACTGACACTCAATGCACTGACCAACGCCTGTAATCAGAAGTCCAGCCGCCATCCCGTCATGTCGCTGGTGCAGGGCGTCGTGCAACGTACCGCCCGCGACCTGCATGCCAAACATCTCGTGCGTATCGACGAGAATTTCAAGAACGGCGTGGAAAAATACTCACATCGCTTTTGCAACGAGCCCCTCGGCGAATTTAAGTTTGATCCCGCTCAGTTCGCCATCGTCTGCTTGCTGTTGCTGCGCGGCCCACAGACACCGGGAGAACTAAAGGCGCACAGCGGGCGCCTGCATACCTTTGCCGACAACGTTGCTGTCGTGGATGCGCTTAGCGGATTGATCGAGCGCGATGATAATCCGCTGGTAGTGAAACTGCCGCGCACCCTCGGACGCAAAGACGCCGAGTACATGCACCTGTTCTCCGGCCCCATCGATATTGCCGCACTCGAAAGCCAAACGCAGGTTGCGATGGCTACCGAGACATCGGAACAGATCAGCATGTCTGAGCTGGCAGAACGGGTTAGCAGATTAGAAGCGGAGGTTGCTGAACTCAAGGAACAATATGGAAACAAGCGCTAGCAGAGTAGGCAGACAAATTTGCAATACACAGTAGTGCAATATGAAAGTCTACCTCGACGACGAAAGACCTGTACCAAACGGCTGGATGTTAGTCCCATGGCCAGAAGAAGCCATTGGGCTGTTAATAACAGGGCAGGTTACTGAGATCAGTCTGGACCATGATCTGGGCGATGATGTCTACAATAGATGATTGTCATGTATCTGTAGCGATAAAACAAATAAAGGGTACACGAATGGCACTTAGTTAAGGCAATTATCCCGATTTTTCGTCATTCCCGCGAAAGCGGGAATGACATGATGCGGAGTGCTGGTGCCATTCGTATCTTATCGATCTCACTCTAATAATATTTGGGTTTTCTATCCTTATAATCGAGTTGAGCACCTAAAAAATAGTTAAGCATGAATTTATTGATGTAGTGTTCATTTTGAGGAGTTTCTTTAATTTCAGACTTAAGCTCCTCTTTTTTTAACTCTTTAATTCTG
>JAYSTO010000274.1:0-4292 GCA_043719675.1 Gammaproteobacteria bacterium
ATCGATATGGTGTTTGCGCGACACTCCGGCCTGCGTTCCACCACGGCACAAGAACAACACGAGGCGGAAAACAAACAAGACATCTCGGTTTTCCCGCTGGCTTTTCCCTTAATTGCCGGCCCTGGCGCATTGACCACCGTGTTATTAATGGCCAGCTCCCAAAGCCCGAGTGTGTCATCGTGGGGATTATTGTTGATTTTGCTGACCGTGTTAGTGGCAACCTTTCTCATATTATTACTGGCCACCTATATCGTCCGCGCCTTAGGCGAAACCGGCGCCAATGTGATAAGCCGTATTCTGGGCGTTATCCTGGCTGCACTGGCCGTGCAATATATAATTGATGGGCTGCGGCAAAGTTTTTTTGTGGGAAGCTAGGAAATTTCTAATAGATCAAGCCCGATCTGCCATATGTACATCAGAGCTACATTGGTTGCGTATTGTCGGTGGTTTGGTAATTGACGTTTTGGTGTTTGCGCATGATGCGGTTGCGGGCTTCCCACAGTTCAGCGTCGCTGAGGGTTTGTAATGGGGTGAGTTGGGTGTGTTCGCTGATCGCCACCGCAATGCCGTCGCGATAGATAATGCGGGTGGAGGCTTTGGCGGCAATACGGGCGCTGGGGGTGAGGATGCCGGTGAGGTTTAAGGGGTCCACGGCGCTGATGATGATGAGTTGTTGGTTGTGCGGGCGCAGGCGTAATTGGCGCAAGGCATTTACCACCGCAGGCAGGGCAAATTGTTCACCACTCATGCCACTGACAAAACGGCCACCGTGGATTTCATCGCGGGCTTCCATACGCCGGAACTCATACAGCAGGTCACGCCAGGGTGGTAAATTGGTTTCACGTTCCAATACTTTACGGAACACCACGCCATAACGTTGCAACAATACCTGTGCAATGTGTGCGACGGCAGAGGTTGGTTCCGTAGCGCCGCGTTTTAATAACGACCAGCGACCAGCATCATCCATTTGTCCAACACCAATACGACGTGTGCCTGCATTCGCAAATTTACGCCAACGCGGATGATTGCGAGTGAATAAGGCGCGTAACCCAATAAAATTATCCGCTGTGACGTGTGCATTGGCGACCAATTCCGCCAAGATGTCTTCCAATTGAGTACGCAACAATTTGCTTTCTGCTAACAGTTCATCGAAAAACATGGCGCCACCGCGTTGTAACAGCGTCATCACGTTTTGCGCTGTGCCGCTGATCTCGGGTGTAGCGCTCGGCATCCAGGCCTGCCACTGCGATAAATGGCGGCGAATAAAAAAGGCTATCGGTGTAGTGCGCAACACGGTGCTCTTGCGCGTCGTCGTATTGCTGTTTAATACCCGTTGCCAATATAACCGGCCACTGTTGCAGAGTTGATCTAAATCTGTACTCTGATAAGGCTGAACACGCAGGGGCAACATATCATTTTCCCAGGTTGCAGCAGGCAGCGGCAAACCTTCGAGTTGTTCAATAGCGGCGAGCAAGGCGTCTGCACCTTGGCGCGGATCGGAGACGTGTTGCCAGTCAAACAAGAAGCGCATGAAGTCCTGAGGGCTGACCGGCTCGATCTCACGGCGGCGTTGTTGTTGATGTGCGCGGTGAATCCGTGCTAGCAAACGCCGCTCGCACCAGTGTGGTTGATCACTGTGAGAATTAAATTTTCCCTGGATTACAAAACCTTGTTGTTCGAGTTGCAACAAGGCCGATTCCATTTCACTGATCGATATACCCAGCGGTTGTGCAAGTTGCGCAGCAGTAACAGGACCGAGATATTCCAAACGGCTGCGCAACAAGGCAAGCAAGCCGGTATTCTGATCGGGCGTGATTGTCAGCGGTATGATCACAGGTGTACAGATCACTTGTGGCAGACAGGCAACCAGATCGGCCAGGCGTTCAGCGGCGACATAAATGGGTGCTTGATTGTTCTGCGTGACCTGCGTGATACGACCTTGTTGTAACAAGTCGTCGATCAATGCTGACCAGTTGCGTGGATTCGCGGGCGCCGTGGGGAAATGCGTCGCCTGTGTAATTTCTTGTTCGGTAATGAATCCCATCATCACAATGGCGTCGTGTAATTCATCGCTACTACTGGCTTGTGGCCAGGCATCTTGTTGAATCTGCGCGACGGCCTCGGGATTGAGTCGGCCCAGTTGCCGTGCGGTGGCCAGATCCAATTGCGGTGATTGTTTGACATTATGAGTACGGCGTTCTTCGGCGGCACCGTCATCCAAAAAGGCATACGGCCGTGCCGTTAATATCTCGGCGGTTAACGGTGAGGGTCCGGTCAGATCACGACAATGAATGCGTACCTCACCGCTGGCAATCCGTTGATAGAGTTGTTCCAGCGCGGTGATGTCCATGGTGTCATGCAAACAATCGTGCAGGGTTTGTTGTACCAGCGGGTGATCCGGTACTTCACGATCACCGGCGATATTTTCTAAACACGCCAGTTGATCGGGGAAGACCAAGGCGATCAGATCTTCGGCATCGCTGCGTTGAAATTGGGCCGGGACACGTTTGCCATTGCGCAGGCGTAATACCGCCAGGCTGATGTTGGTGTTCCAGCGCCAGCGGGTGGCGAACATCGGTGCGGCGAGCAGGGCTTGGATCAATACCGTGCGTACACTGTTGGCATGCAGATAATTCACCACTTCTTCTAAAGGAAAACTGTGGGTGGGGCCCAACGATAAAATAATGTGGTTGTCGGTGGCGGAGGCCTGTAATTCAAAATTAAATTTACGGCAGAAACGTTTGCGTAATGCCAACCCCCAGGCGCGGTTCACTCTGGTACCGTAAGTGCTATGAATGACCAAATGCATATCGCCGGTGTCATCAAAGAAACGTTCAAAAATAATATCGTGCAGCGTCGGTAACACACCCAAGGCGGCCTTGGCACAACCTAAATATTCCGCGAGTTGTTGCGCCACCGCCGGTGTTAAGGCATAACTTGTCTGTAACCAGTTTAATGTGGTGTCGAGACCGTTATCCAAATAGGGTGAGATCTCGCTACGCAATTGCGATACCGCTTGTGATAATTCAATGGTACGGCCCGGTGACTCACCAAACCAGAATGGAATATTCGGTGGTTGGCCATGGGCGTCTTCGACCAGCACGCGGCCTTGTTCGATCTTGAGGATGCGATACGAGGTGTTACCCAATTGAAAGATATCGCCGGGAATACTTTCAAAGGCAAAGTCTTCATTGAGGGAACCGACAAAGATCGCCTCGGGTTGCAGGATGACATCGTAATCGAATTGATCCGGGATCGCGCCGCCGTTTAAGATGGCAATAAGGCGTGCGCCGGGACGCGTGCGTAATTCGTCCTGTACCCGATCATGAAACAAATAAGCACCGCGGCGACCACGCCGCGTGCTGTAGCCTTCCACTAACATGCGTAGCACGGCGTCATAACTGGCGCGGGTTAAATCCCGATACGACCAGGCACGGCGGAATTGTTCATACAAGGCCGTTGCATTCCAGTGTTGCGCTGCGACTTCGGCGACAATCTGTTGTGCTAACACATCCAGTGGTTGTTCCGGTACCTGGATGGCATCGAGTTCAGCGCGTTGGATCGCGGCGAACATCGCGGTGCATTCAACCAGGTCATCGCGACTGAGTGGGAACAACAGGCCCTTGGGGGTGCCGTGAATGGAATGACCGGAACGGCCAACGCGTTGCAAAAAGGTGGCGATGGCACGCGGTGAACCCAGCTGACAAACCAAATCTATCTCGCCAATATCTATGCCCAATTCCAGCGAGGCGGTGCAGACCAAGCCGCGTAATTCGCCTGCCTTCAAACGTTGTTCGGCGTGTAAGCGATGTTTACGTGCCAGACTGCCATGGTGCGCGGTGACGGCGTGTTCACCCAGGCGTTGTGCCAGGTGATGCGCGGCGCGTTCGGCAAGGCGCCGGGTGTTGACAAAGATCAAGGTGGTGCGATGTGAGGCGATCAACTCGGCGAGCCGATCATACATTTCTTCCCAGACCTCATTAGCCATCACCGCCTGCAGCGGCGAACGTGGTAATTCAATGCGCAAGTCGCGTTCGCGGCTATGGCCGATGTCAATGATGTTAACGGCGGTGTCGCGTGCGCCTTGTAAAAAGTTCGCCATCAAGGCGATGGGTTTTTGTGTGGCGGAGATGCCGATGCGGGTGGGGCTATTACCCGAGCTGGCTTCACACAAGGCGCTTAAACGTTCCAGGGATAACAACAAATGGGCGCCGCGTTTGTTGCCGGCCCGACCAACGACGGATCGGGAACGTGTTCGAGCATTTCCATGCAGGTGACCACATCAAAACTGC
>JAYSTO010000275.1:0-2045 GCA_043719675.1 Gammaproteobacteria bacterium
TTGCTGGTGAACACGATGTTGATCGGTTTCTTAATACCTTATGGATAGAGCGGGGCCTCAGTGAAAACACCCGTGTCGCTTACCGCAATGATCTACTGCAATTTCGCCACTGGCTTGGTACGCAAGATACCGCTGATTTATTAAATATCACTCGCGAACAATTGCAAGAGTATCTGGTTTATCGCAGCACACAACAATACAGCCCACGCAGTACGGCACGCCTGTTGTCAACGCTACGGCGATTCTACGGCTATTGTCTGCGTGAAAAATGGATTACCGATGATCCAACACGATTAGTGGCGGCGCCAAAAATAGGCCGACCATTACCCGCTGCGTTAACAGAGCATGATGTCGAAAAATTATTAGCGGCACCGGTGCTGACGACATTACTTGGCCTGCGTGATCGTGCCATGTTGGAATTGTTATATGCAACGGGATTGCGGGTGTCTGAATTAGTAAGTCTGCAACACCAGCAAGTGAACATACGTCAAGGTGTGATTCGTGTTACCGGTAAAGGGCAAAAAGAACGTTTGGTGCCGATGGGGGAGGAGGCGATCAATTGGTTACAAACTTATTTACGCGATGCACGATCGGCGTTGGCACATGGCCAATTGTGTGAGGCGTTGTTTTTGACCCAACGTCACGCGGCCATGACACGGCAGGCGTTTTGGTATCTGATCAAACGTTATGCCAAGCAGAGCGGGATCAAGGTGCCGCTCTCGCCGCATACCTTGCGACATGCCTTCGCGACGCATTTGTTAAATCACGGTGCGGATTTACGCGTGGTGCAGATGCTGTTAGGCCACAGTAATGTCTCGACCACCCAGATTTATACCCATGTGGCCCAAGCCCGCCTTAAGAGCCTGCACGCGGAACACCATCCGCGTGGTTGAAATAATGTGAACTTTTACCGGATAAATCGCGGTTGTCATTGTGCTTTTCCGCTACAATAACCCGACTTCAACTTCAAGGAATCAGCTTATGCGTACGTGGTTGTTACATATATCTCTGGCAGGACTTTTTTTAAGCGGCAGTTTCGCTACAGCAGCGGAGTCCTATGACAAGATCAAGGCACGCGCAGTTGAGCAAATGGGTAAGGAACCCACGTCCATCAAGCCCAGCCCGATTAAGGACTTATATGAAGTTACCGTCGGGCCACAGATTTTCTACATGACGGTCGATGGCAAATATGTTTTTTCCGGCGACATCATTGATTTGGACACCAAGCAAAATATTACCGACGAAAAGCGCGATCTCGTACGGCTGGCAGCATTGGATGCGTTTGGTGAAAAAAATATGATCGTTTTTGGACCCAAAGTCCCCAAACATACCATCACGGTGTTCACTGATATTGATTGCGGCTACTGCCGCAAGATGCACAACGAAATGGCCGAATATAACAAACTGGGTATTAAAGTACGTTATCTGGCTTTTCCACGCGCGGGTATCGGTTCGGAGTCCTATAACAAAGCGGTATCCGTGTGGTGTGCGGATGACAGAGCAAAGGCGATGACCACGGCGAAACAGGGCGGTAATTTACCCGCTAAAACCTGTGAGAACCCAGTTGCAGCAGAATATGCCTTGGGCCAGGAGCTCGGTGTGAATGGCACCCCCGCGCTGGTATTGGAAAATGGCAAGATCTATCCGGGTTATGCCCCCGCCAAACAATTATTCGACATTCTTGAGAAGGTCAAACCCGCCAAGGATGATAAAAAAGACAAGTAATGATAGATGTTTTACCGGACAAGTTATGCAAAAAACTCCGCCTGAGGGCGGAGTTTTCTTGTGGGTTTGAATATTTTTCAACAAGTAGCTAATAAAGCAGGCGCGACATTTGTTGCCGGTAGCGGGTCACCAGCTCGCCGGCACCACCGAGTAACTCAAATACCTTGAGCAAACCTTTGCGACCCGCATCTTCATCAAATTTGCGATCACGGCGCATGATCTCGAGCAATTGCTCCATGGCGGCTTCGTAGTCGGCCTGGGCAATATAGAGTGTACTGAGTTGCTGACGGGCTTGGTGATCGTTGGGGTTGGTCGCTATG
>JAYSTO010000276.1:0-4271 GCA_043719675.1 Gammaproteobacteria bacterium
GAAACACGCACCTTTCAGATCTATGACGACAAATTCATTAACGTCACGATCGACAATCTGTTTGGCCAGAAAATCTATAATCTGAATCTGTGTATGCTCGAGCCCTGGCCGGTACGCCACCGCAATGTCTCCTGGCGCTGGCTGCTGAGCATGATTTATTTTGGGATTGCAGCCCTCGCCTATGGTGCCTATATATTCAATAATGCCAGCGGCGAGACCCTCAGCCGCTTAATCCCGCTGGTGGTGATCTTTATCCTGTTACTGTTGGGCTCGCTGCTGATGTTTTTGTACCGCTCGCCCAACGTCACGGAATTCCGCAGCCGTTATTGCGGCTGCGTCCTGGTCAGTTTGTTATATAGCAATCCGAACAAAGAACTCTTTGATCAGTTTATTGACGAACTCAAACAACGCATTCTCTATGCCAGCCAAACCGTACGTATCGACAAACACCGCATGCTGATCAATGAAATCACCAAACTGCGCAAGTTACGTAATGATGGCGTGATCAGCGAACGCGAGTACATCAATGCCTCGCGGCGTGTGCCGAATATGCGGATCTAGAACCAGCTAAATATTCAGATAAAGCCACCCTGTTTTTTCATAGATATGTTACGCAGACGCGTGGTAGTACAGTAAAGAGAATGTTATCAGGTTGTTCCACCAATGCTCATGTAAAATGTTGTCACACTAGAGAAGACACTGTGGAACTCAATCACTTTGTAATCAACCGCATATCTAACTCTTTCATTAGGGTAGTGGGCATCACCTTCAGGTAAGTTGACGTGGACGTTTCTATGTCTGTCGAAATTACGCGGCTCAAGTGATGTCGTAATAATATCTTCCAGTTTGTCGAAATTACGCGGGTTGAGTGCCCGCGTAATGATCCCCCCCAGTGGCATCGAGAAGGTTACTTTCTGCGGGGCAGAATAATACTGGGAATGCAACCTCGCAATGATTTCAGCAATGGCGCCCGCATCCAAGTCTTTGGAACGGGTTTGTCTCACATAATTAATCTCGAATCGGTACCCGTTACAGTACTTATGTTGTATCACTGCGTGATCCCCGTTCTTGTAGAGGATGCGCAGGGTCTGGATATGGTCACTGCTGCCTTTTTTGTCCTGCCCGGCGTCCCACTGAAACTTTGCAACATGGGATGCATCCGGTGGCGGGTTCTGTTTGACCATGCCCGCTGGAAAAGCACAATCCGATTTTCCTGCGGCAGCGGTTAATGGAACGAGTAAAACCAGGAAAGCCATCAGCAATTTATTCATGTGTACTCCAACATTTTGCATTACTCATTCACCCGGTTAAACCTGTCATTTAAATCCAACGCGGCACGAACAATCGCATCAGTACTCTATATCTATAATCATATCGAAGGCGATCACACTGGAATAAATGCTACTGGATTGGTCCAGCGATTTGTAATAGAGCGAAAACTGATTATTTATCTCGGGAGCAATTAAATACACCACGCCTGCCAATCCATCGCTGAAATCTTTATCTGTTTTGAAATCACGTGGCTTGAGTACCGTGAAAATGGCTTCCTCCAACGGTTTTGCAAACGTCACTGGTGCAGCCTCATACTGTGTAAAATGCCCCGCAACTATCTTGGCAATACTTGCCGCGTCCAGATCGGCGAGTTGATTGCTACGAAAATAAATAACATGGAAACTATACGTTTTACAGTAGCTGTGCTGTATCACCGCGTAATCACCGTTCTTGTAAAGAATGTGCAGCTCGCGATTATAGTCATTACCTTCTATGTGCGGCCTGGAATTCCAATGATATGCTGCCACGGTGGCGACATTCGATGGGGGACGCTGATTAACCATCTCGGCGAAAAACCGACATTCTGTCTTGCCTGCAACAGCGGTCAACGGCACCGACAAAACCAAGATGGCAAAAAAATTGTTCATATTCACTCTCTACTGCTCGGGTATAGCCTGTTAAAACTGGTAAAATCGGAGCATATCAATCCTGCATCGTAGCAACTTTTCGGTATTAAATGGGCAAAAGAGTCCTGACTGATAACTCGCCTGGTGCAGGAGCAGCACAAATGTTCCCACGCAGACGCGTGGGAACGCCGCAAAGGTGGAACCGTATCAGTCTGCTCCAGCACCTATGCCCATATCAAATCGGGTCACACTGGAATAGACACCTCCTGCATCGTACTCGTCCTGAGGTTTGTAACTGATCGAATAGTTTGATGATAATGCAGGGTAATCAGCATCTTCCTCAGGCAATCCATAAGTAAAATCTTTTTTACTGTCGAATTTCTGCTGCTTGAAGGTGGTGGCGATGATCTCCGCTAGCGGCTTTGTAAATGTTACTTTCTCAGGCGCTGCGTAATACTGTGAATACAAACCCGCGATTAGTGTGGCGATGGCTTTTGCATCCAGATCATCGGCCTGCCGATTTCGAAAATAGTTAATCTTAAGGCTATACACCAGACAATAATTGGTGTGTTGTATCACCGCGTGATCCCCGTTCTTATAAAGAATGCGCAGGGTCTGGATATAGCCACTACCCCCTTTTTTGTCCCGCCCAGAGTCCCACTGATAAGCCACCACGGTGGTGGGGTTCGGTGGCGGGATCTGTTTAACTGTGTTAGGAAAAATACATTCCGTTTTGTCTGCAATAGCGCTCAACGGCGCCAATAAAACCAGGATAACCATCAGTAATTTATTCATCTTCACTCCTCACTTCGTGTGTCATTAGGTATTCCGGATTAACAATAGACGACAGTATTCAGGATCGTGTTTTCTTCATATTTCGCCAATGCCATCTTGTTCGGTATAATCTCAATATGAAAACAGCCGTTGGATATCTTGGTCTCATCTTTAAATTTCTCTAAATACCCTTCTTTCTTGAGTTTTTTCAGTACAGCAATGAATTTATTCGCATCAAACCCAGGATTATGCTGAGTCATGGCGTTTAATCCAAAGTCAATCGCGTTGTGCTTCGCATAGACCTCTTTTGTGACACAATGCCGCGAAACACTTTTACCTTCTTTTTGCCATTTTTCAATCTCCGCAGCCATCAGCGGAATAATCTCGCCATCCTTTTTTGATTGATTGGCTACATAAACATTCAAGATACTTTTGCCTGGATCTTTGTTGCCGTAGAGGTCTCTTTGTGCTGGCAAATCTTTCTTCGCATTCGGCAACATGGCTTCCGCCTGTCTTGCAGGCGTCCTTATCGTGCTGGTAATCACACCCGTCTTCAGTCCGGCTTCTTTCAGCGCCATTTTGATCACTCGTATGCTGTACTCGTCGACGATTTGTCTTTCGGTATCAACATCCTGATAAATAACCGTCAACCCTGTCAGTCCCGCCGCCGTTGCTATAGTCTTTTGGCTAATCACCGGCGCACCGCCCACCATTTGCCCTTCGCGCACTTGCTTCTGAATAATCGGTTCTTGGGCTGGTTTGATATACGAGGTCAAGAAATGGAACGTCGGGCCTTGGCGGCCATTCGATCCCGCAGGATCAACACGCCCATCCGGATTTTTACGGTTCATCATCTCGCGCTGAAACTGTTTGATAGCGTCTTTGGTGTTTTTACCTGCATCACCGTCTATTTTAAGACGGGTAAATGGCGTCTTCCACGCTGTATAGGTGTTTAACAATACCTGAATAAGCTTGACGTCATCCGCTGATTCACTCCACCTTCACCCACTGATTGCCTGATCGATAACCCCATATTCATTACTCCCCGTGATTTAGTTATGACTAACTATCTTAGTATTAGTGCCCGTACCTTGAAAACAGTCCTATTGCTGACGATGCTAAATCAATTCTCAGTTGTTATCAATTGTGATTAATAAAAACACGATACCTATCACAAAATATCCATTTTTATCAGAGTGATAAGTATATCTCGTACCGTTAACTCGCCACCTTTCCATCTTGGATCACATATATATTAAGGTTTTGCGGCCAGCGCAACATGGGCTGTTGACCTAGTGATCTTTGATGGAATAGCGATATGATCGGGAGCAGTCGCCCTCGTACATGTGGAAATAAAACATAAACCCCGCCGATGGCGGGGTTCATGGGAGTAACTACGCTCAACCCGTTGTGATTACGCGGCGACGGCCTTCTTGCTACTCTTCTTGAACACAAGATGATCTTTTTCGACATCGACATTTATCACGTCCCCAGGCATAAACTTGCCTGATAAGATATCTTGCGCCAAGGGATTTTCAACCTGCTGCTGAATCGCCCGTTTGAGCGGCCGCGCCCCATACACCGGATCAAAACCGGCTT
>JAYSTO010000277.1:0-4259 GCA_043719675.1 Gammaproteobacteria bacterium
CCCAATTATTGCAGCAGGCCAATGTGCCGGTATGGTGCTAAGGTAATGTATGAATCCAGGTACACGTGAAGAATTACTCATCAATGTCACGCCGCGTGAAACACGCGTCGCCTATGTTGAAAATGGCGCACTGCAAGAGGTGCATGTTGAACGTGCCAGTAAGCGTGGTCTGGTTGGGAATATATATAAGGGTAAGGTGAGTCGCATCCTGCCCGGCATGCAGGCGGCATTTATTGAGATTGGCTTGGAGCGCACTGCCTTTTTACATGCCTCCGACATCGTGCAATCATTTGAAGAAGAACAGGCCGCCACTTCAGCGCAAAAAAAAGAAGAGATCATGCATTTATTGCGCGATGGTCAGGAGATTGTAGTTCAGGTAATTAAGGATCCACTCGGTAGTAAAGGCGCACGGCTCACCACCCAGCTTTCCATCCCGGCCCGTTATTTAGTGTATGTCCCGGGTGGGGCACACATTGGTGTTTCACAGAAGATCGACAGCGCCGAGGAGCGGCAACGCCTGCGCGATATTATTGCGCACCATGCCGGACAATTTGAACCGGGTGGTTACATTATACGGACTGTCGCCGATGGTATCAGTGAGGAAGCGCTGCTTAATGACATGCAGTTTTTACAGAAACTGTGGCGCACCCTGACAGAAAAACTCACGCAGGAGGCAATCGGTGTTTTGCTGCATGAGGATATGCCACTGGTCATGCGCACCATGCGCGATCTGCGCGGCAGGCAGATCGAAACCATCCGTATTGATTCGCGTGAAACCTATGACAAGGTAAAAAAGTTTGCCGGTAAATTCCTGCCGGAATTGGTGGGCTGTATTGAACACTATCCGGGTGAACGGCCGATATTTGATCTCTATGGAGTAGAAGATGAAATACATAAGGCGTTGGAACGTAAAGTCCAGCTGAAGTCCGGTGGTTATTTGATTATTGATCAAACCGAGGCGATGACGACGATTGATGTCAATACCGGCGCTTTTGTCGGTCATCGCAACCTGGAAGAAACCATATTTAAAACCAACCTGGAAGCCACGCAGGCCATTGCCCGGCAACTGCGCCTACGTAACCTTGGTGGCATTATCATTATTGATTTTATTGATATGAAAGATCCGGAACATCGCCGCCTGGTATTGCGCGCCTTGGAAAAAAATCTGGAGCGGGATCTGGCACGTTCACGGATCAGCGAGGTGTCATCATTGGGTTTGGTTGAGATGACGCGTAAACGCACCCGGGAGTCACTGCTGCATATTATGTGTGGGCCATGTCCAACGTGTAACGGCCGTGGAACATTACTTACAGCGGAAACGGTGTGTTATGACATCTTTCGTGAAATCCTGCGCGAGGCCAGACAGTTTGACGCGCAACAGTTGTTGGTGCTGGCTTCACAACCAGTGGTGGATTTGTTGATTGATGAAGAATCCCATAGCCTGGCTGAGTTGGAGGAATTTATCGGCAAGCCGATAAAATTACAAATTGAGTCCGAATATACCCAAGAACAATTTGATGTCGTCTTAATGTAGCCATGAATACAGTAACGAAATCAAGTTTACCCTGGCGAATTGCACGACGCCTGTATCGATGGTTATGGTACGGCATGATCACGGTAATTATTCTGGTTGCCATCGGCATATCTCTATTACGGGTTTTCTTGCCGGATATTAAAGCCTATCGCGGTGAACTGGAACTATTCGCCAGTCAGTTTCTCGATCAGGCGGTACAGATAGAGTCCGTGGACGCGCGCCTGGATGGCTTTACTCCTGCATTTATATTTGGCGGGGTACATCTGCTCGACCAGGATAAAAAACGCGTATTAATCCGTTTTGAACAGGTTCGTCTGGGGTTTGATCTGATCCAATCGATTCGGCGTGGCAGGCTGCTGCCTAAGAGTTTGACCATCAGCGGTGTTAATCTTGGTATTGTCCGCCGTACCAATGGCACCTTGCGCATACAAGGGATTGATGTCAATAAATTGGGCGAGACGATTGCAAACAAACAAGAGCAATCGGATGTCGATACCAATGAGCTGGGCGAGTGGTTTTTTAAACGCAGCCGTTTATCCATTGAGAACAGCACCGTGTTGTGGCGCGATGAGCAACACAGCGGCAAAACAATCCGATTTGAGAATGTAAATTTTGAATTGCGCAATGATGCGGATCGACACCAATTGACGGGGCGAGTGACGTTGCCTTCGGATCTGGGGGAAAATCTTGAGGCGTCGGTTGACTTTACCGGAAATATTCTGGTGCCGGAGGAGTGGAATGGACGGTTTTATGCGCGGGGTAAAAATATCCAGGCGAAGAATTGGGACATGAAACCTACGTACATGGATGCCGGGTTGCAGCACGGTCACATGGATATGCAGGTGTGGGGCGAGTGGACGACATTGGGGTTATATGACCTCAGTGGCACCCTGGCTGCCAGCGATCTTGCCTTTACGATGAAGCAGTCAAGCGAGCCGTTTAGAATAAAATCAATCCATGGCAGCTTTGACTGGCGGCGTGGCGATAAAAGTTGGAGCCTGCGGGTGGAAGATTTTCGCTATCAACAGTCAAACGCAGTATGGCCTGCAACGCAGATAACGGTTAAATATCAGAAAGAAGAACCGTTCACTCCATTACTGTTTTTGCATGCAAGTTCGGTTGGACTGGAAGATATCAATGGTTTTTTAACCGAGAATGGTTTGCTCGACAAAAAGGCGCATGCCTTGTTGAATGATTTAAAACCTAAAGGTCAGCTGGCAGATCTATTTGTAAAATATCGGCTGGATTCACCGAAAAACCAGGAAATGCTCATCGGTGCGAATTTTAAAAACCTGTCGACAACAGCATGGCAAGGCGTGCCCGGGATTGAAGGGCTAAACGGTTCAATCTTGTTTGATGCGCTACACGGCGAGGTTAAGCTGGCCAGTACGGGTGCCGCCCTGACGTTTCCCGGGTTATATCGTGCACCCATTTCCCTGACTCAATTACAGGCGGCAGCGCAATGGTGGTATGCGGATCACGTGTGGCATATCAATGTGCCCCAGCTGTTGGCTGACAATGCAGATTTAAAAACGGATAGTTCTTTATATTTGGCTGTTCCGGAAAACAAGCTATCGCCATTTCTCGATCTACAAACAAAATTTTCTGATGGTAATGTCAAAGGCGTTGCGCAATTCTACCCTACAGGGATCATGGAAAAAAACCTGGTGAATTGGCTTAAGACAGGATTGGTCGCCGGTAAGATTGAGAACGGCGGCGTGGTGCTGCACGGCAGGCTGAAGGATTTTCCCTTCCATAAACCCACTGGCACTTTTCAGGTGGTTTTTTCTGCCAAGGATGTTGAATTGGATTATCAAAAAAACTGGCCGGGGTTCACCAAGATGCAATTGGTGGGAAATTTTTCCGGGACAGGAATGCATTTAACGTCGTCACAGGCTGCTTTGTTTGATAGCCAACTGCGTGATTTGGATATCACGATAGAGGATTTTTCCAATTCAGTGCTGCGTGCCACCGGGCGTTATAGCGGTTCCACACAAGATGTGATTCGATTTCTTGTTGACAGTCCGATTGCGCCGGATGCCAAAGACTTTTACACAAAAACCACGTTTGCCGGACAGAGTGAGGCAACCATCAATCTGCAAATTCCTTTGGCAGATCGAATCAGTCATCAATATCCCCTGCGCTATAACGGTAAAGTGACATTCAACAACAGTGCCATGAGCAGCTGGCAAGGCATGCTCGATATTAAAAAAATGCAAGGTGAACTGGAGTATTCCACGGCAGGCGTGTTTGCCAAGGATATTTCCGCCGATATATTCGGCGGTCGCGCCAATGTTAACGTTTTTACCTATGAAGAAGGTGGCAGTCAACAAATTAAGATTGGCATGGACGGAATGATTGATCTTGCCGATGCCCTGCAGCATTTTAGTGTTCCCGGTGCTGATCTGATAAAAGGCAAGACGGCGTGGCAAGGGCTACTTAGTTTTGGTTATCAGTTAAATGGCAGCCATATCCCCGGCAGTTTTACCTTTGGTTCGGAATTGTCGGGCGTGGCCATTGATTTGCCGCCACCCTTTGGTAAGACGGCGAATGAGTCCAATCATTCTTATGTTCAGGTCGAGTTTCCCAAGGACAATCATTTTTTATTAACTGTCGGTCTGGGCAATAAACTGCGTGCCAGTGTGATCCTGGATAATCAGGATGCAAATCATGTCAGGTTGCATAAGGCGGCCATCAGTTTTTCAGATGCGGAGCCGATTCTGCC
>JAYSTO010000278.1:0-4235 GCA_043719675.1 Gammaproteobacteria bacterium
CGCCGTGGCAATCATGAAGTGATGATGCGCGGCACCTTTGCCAATATACGTTTGCGCAATCTGCTGGCACCCGGCACGGAAGGCGGCGTCACCGTGCACCTGCCCGATGCGGCACCGATGTCGATCTATGATGCCGCGATGCAGTACAAAAAAGAAAACACCCCGCTGATTATTCTGGCCGGCAAGGAATACGGCTCCGGTTCATCACGTGATTGGGCCGCGAAAGGACCACGACTGCTGGGTGTGCGTGCGGTGATTGCCGAAAGTTATGAACGTATTCACCGTACCAATCTGGTCTGCATGGGCATCTTGCCATTACAGTTTAAAGCAGGACACAGTGCCGCCGTATTGGGACTTACGGGTCATGAAGTTTATGATGTCGCTGATTTGGACAGTAGTGGCGCGAAGACCTTGCAGGTTACTGCGATGCGGGACGATGGCACACAGAAATTTTTTGAAGTGCTGGTCCGTATCGATACACCACAAGAAATTGAATATTATCGGCACGGCGGCATTCTGCACTATGTATTACGATCGCTGCTTTAGAACTCGCAAGGATAGGCGGTACTGAAAATGAATCTTGATCGTGTTAGCAGGCGGAGTATTATTACTTGTCTGGCCACCGCGTTGTTGTTGCATGCCGCGCCGGTGACCGCAAAATCCCGTGCCGAAATAATCCAGGACTGTGACCGCAAGGTGCTGCTGAAAACCCAGCGCAATCTGGATAAGTTAAAATCCAAAGACATAAAAAACTTTCTGCTGACCTTTGCCAGCACCTGTTACCATCATGACGATTTCCACGACTTGGGTAATCACTTGTTATTTCGCGTGTTACAGCGCAAACCAGCTTTATTTATTCAACACCTGGCTGCCATTCCCAATGGCAAGCGCCGGGCGATTTTAGTCGAGCTGGAATCGCCGCTGCACAACGATGTGGATATCAACGCCCTCATTCACAAGGTGGAAAAAATCAAGGGTCATGATCGGATCAAGGACGATGTCCTTTATTCCCTTAAACAGGCCGAATTGAAGTTATAACGGATTTCACGGAACAGATCACAGTTTTGCCATCAAGCTGCCCTTCGTCCCTGCCGATACGTAGGTCAGCATCCAACGGAGGGTTTACCTGTGAGTCAACGCTACTGTGGTCCACAAATCGGCTCCCACCTGGGATTACCGATTTATTCAGCTATCGAAACCGAAGGCCATAAATATGTCTTCGACCGCCTTGCGGAATGTGATCCGGATGGTTGTCCCTTATCACAACTGCGCAAAAATGAACTGCTGTTTCAACCTGGCCTGATCTACCGCGCCGCCTAACCGGCGGTTTTTAACGTCCTGATACAAGACTTGTTACTCCGGCAGCACCATTTTGGTTGCACAGCCGGAGCTATTTTACCCCTGCCCACCACCCGGCTAAATCGTGTAGGATAGCGTCCTTCTGAACGCGCGAAGGATATCCATGGAACTCACTCGTCTTACCGCTATCTCCCCAATCGATGGCCGTTATGGTAAACAAACCGAGCCGCTGCAAGACCTGTGCAGTGAGTTCGGTTTAATCAAACACCGGGTCCTGGTCGAGGTGCGTTGGCTGCAACACCTGGCTGCGCAAGCGGACATCAGCGAAGTACCGCCGCTGAGTCAGCAAGCCACGCAACGGCTCAATGACCTCATCACCCAGTTTTCTCCGGCCGATGCCGAACGCGTCAAGGTGATCGAACGCACCACCAATCACGATGTAAAAGCCGTGGAATATTTCCTCAAGGAAAAGATTGCCGACAACGCTGAATTAAATACCATCGCCGAATTTATCCATTTCGCCTGCACCTCTGAAGACATCAACAATCTCGCGCATGCGTTGACACTGCAACAGGCACGCCAAACGGTGTTGCTGCCATTGCTCGATACATTAATCACCCGCTTGCAACAACTCGCACAAACCAATGCGGCAATACCGATGCTGGCGCACACCCATGGCCAACCGGCATCACCGACCACGGTGGGCAAAGAATTTGCCAACGTCGTGCATCGCCTGCAACGGCAACGCACGCAACTGCTGGCGGTGGAAATGCTCGGCAAGATCAATGGCGCGGTCGGCAATTACAACGCACACATTGTTGCCTATCCGGAAGTCAATTGGCCCGTCTGTGCCGAACAGTTTGTTACGCAACTGGGGCTGGGCTTTAATCCGATGACCATCCAGATCGAACCGCATGATTACATCGCCGAACTTTTTCATGTGCTGATCCGGATCAACACGATCCTGCTGGATTTGGATCGCGATGCCTGGACCTATATTGCCTTTGGTTATTTCAAACAAAAAACCGTGGCCGGTGAAGTCGGTTCATCCACTATGCCGCACAAGGTCAACCCGATTGATTTTGAAAACTCCGAAGGCAACATTGGCTTGGCCAATGCCCTGCTCAGCCATTTTGCCGAGAAGTTACCGGTGTCACGCCTGCAACGCGACCTCACCGACTCCACCGTGCTGCGCAATGTAGGTGTCGCGATGGGCCATTGTCTGATCGCCTGGCAAGCCACGCTCAAGGGCCTGGATAAATTGGAAGTTAACACGGCACGACTCGACGAAGACCTCAATGACAACTGGGAAGTCCTGGCCGAACCGATTCAAACCGTGATGCGGCGTTATGCCATCGACAACCCCTATGAAAAACTCAAGGCGCTTACCCGCGGCCAACGCCTGGATGCCAAGGCGATGCGCACCTTCATCGAATCATTGTCACTACCGGCGACGGCCAAACAACGCCTGTTAGCACTCAGTCCTGCCAGTTATATCGGCTTAGCCAAGGAACTTACAAAAAAGCACCCATGATCGTGAACACCGAAACACCTCACGCCTTTCATGTACAAGCGGTACGCTTTCGTGATCATGAAGCATCCATTCGCGCCGTGCGTGAAGCAGTCTTTGTGATTGAGCAAGGCATCCCCGCTGAGTTGGAATGGGATGAACAGGACAGCATTGCCCAGCACGTCTTGGCCTACGATCAACACAACAATCCGATTGGCACAGGCCGGATCCTGGCCAATGGCCGTATTGGCCGCATGGCAGTATTACCGGCGTGGCGGCGACAAGGCGTCGGCGCCGCCCTGTTGCAACAGTTAATTGACTTGGCCCGCGCCCACAGTCATAAACATGTTTATTTGGCTGCACAAGCCCAAGCCATGCTGTTTTATCAACGGCATGGCTTTAAACCCAAAGGTCAGGTGTATCAAGAGGCCGGGATTCTCCATCAGAAAATGATCTATCGCTTGAAGTAAATTCTTTATCTATACTGAGATGAACGTGGGCTAGAAGTTGCAAGGAGTAGTAAGCAATGCTGGAACTGGCACAATATCGCCTCGGTGAGTCAAGCGAGGATATCGTCTTGCAAAGCTCGCAAGACAATCAGCAGGTGGCACTGGCAATGGTACAACAAGTGCACCTGCACATCGACATCTTCAGCTACGACTTGGAGCCACGCCTCTACGACAATGCCGATTTTGCCGATGCCATCAAAGCCTTTGTGTTAAAAGGCAATCACACTCGCGTGCGTATCCTGGTTACGGAACCGGATTATGTGAATAAAAATGGCCATCGGTTGATTCAGTTATCACGTCACCTAACCAGTTACATGGAGTTGCGTAAAACCCACGAGGATTATAGTAAAAACCCCGCGGCATTTCTGCTGGCGGATCGCCGCGGTATGGTGTACCGCACCATGGCCAGCCACTACGCAGGGATTGCCAATTTTAATGCGCCATTAAACGTCGCTGAACACTTGCAATTCTTTGATGAGGCATGGAATCATAGCCGCCAATACACTGAATTCCGACGCCTGTACATTTAATATGAAACATACTTTTACTCGACTTATTTTTATTTTGACCACACTGTGGCTGCCTGCAGCGCACGCAGAGCTTGAGATTGAAACCATTCAACTGCACAACCGCACCAGCACCGAAGTCATCCCAGTTCTGCAACCCTTTATCGCCCAAGGCGGGATGCTCACGGGGACCGGCTATAAATTAATAATCAAAAGCACGCCGGAAAATATCGAGGAAATAAAACGCCTGCTGGTCGATATTGATACCTCCCTCAAACAAGTGCTGATCACCGTGGCACTGTCGCATCAAGTGGAACAACTGCAACAAGCCGAACAAAGTCAGGTACAGGTGCAGGCCGGTGATGTCAGCGTCAGTGTTGGTAATACATCGCAAACGAATCCTACCCCTGG
>JAYSTO010000279.1:0-2019 GCA_043719675.1 Gammaproteobacteria bacterium
CTTAAGGTGTGATCACCAAAATGTCCGGCCACCATTACAATCAGTGCAGTCACGACAAGAATCCAACCCATGATAATACTGATTCGCATAATTTAAGGAATCAACCTATCCAGTCAGTACGTAAAGACTACTAAAAACCAGCCCTTGTTGACTCGCCTTGTTATGTTTCTTGACTGAGATGCGCCAGCACATGGGCATTTAATTCCCAGTTCTTACCGTCAAACGGTTCTATGATTATTTCTTTTGGCTGAGTGTCCAGGCACCGCACATTGATATCATACCCGTCAGGATTGGAACGCGGCACATAAAACGACTTGATGCCACATGTCTTACAAAACAGGTGTTTTGCTTCACCCGTGTCGAAGGTATAGGTCGTTAGATTATTGTGACCTTGTAAAAGATTGAACTTTGACTTTGGCACGATCAGATGCAAGAAACCAGACTTACTGCATATCGAACAGTTACAGTCCTGGCATGTCACCACCTCGGGTGCCTCCACCTCAAACCGTATCGCACCACAATGACAACCGCCTTTATAAATCATTGCCACAACGCCTTACATAAAATCAAAACACAAACGGGATAATCCGCCAGGTTTTTTTCTTATAGTCGATATATTCTGGAAATTCTTTACTTAAAAACGCGTCTTCTTTAATGATTGATCGCAACATATAACCCCAACCCCAGGCGGTCGAAACAATTACCCAAACAGAGCCACTGGAAAAAACGTAGCCTAATAAAATGAGCATGTTTGCAAGATATACCGGGTGTCTTATAAACCGATATGGACCTGTTCGTACAATCTGACCCGGCCGATGTGAATCAAAAAGCGGGGAATAGTTTTTTCCCAGATTTTGCAGTGATTTTTTTAAAAACACAAATGCGCTGAAGGTGAGCAATACGCCAAAAATCCGTAAGCCAAGCTGATGATGAAAACTAAGTAGCCACGGCGTTTGAATCCAAAAACTGATCAACACCATTATCGTGCCGAAGGTGAATGAAAACTTGGTAAGTTTTCGCGAGAGCGGCATTGCTTCAAACAATTCTTTATTGTCAGCATAATGCTTCTGTTTGCGAATGTTGGCGTAATTTAATGAATAAAGTGCAAACGTCATTAGATGGACGAATGAAAAAATGGCGGCCAGATAATAATTTTCCATCGGGTTATATTAATTCTTCTGGTTATAAATGGCTATAGCTAAATAACTGTTCCGAATTCCTATCCACCTTGTTTAATATCACTGCAAGCGGTCGATGTGTTGCCCGCCCCTTTGAAAAAGGGGGGCGAGGGGGGATTTAAAACGCGCCGAATATAAAAATCCCCCTCCATCCCCCTTTTTCAAAGGGGGAGATGATTCGTTGATGCCGCTATCTTGCGAATTGTTTTAAGGCATGATGGTATTTCCTCTGCATCAAAACTCACCTACATCACAATTAGCAGCTTCGGTTAGTGAATACCATTTAGGAACAGTTATTTAGAGTGGATTCCGGCTCGTACGGCGTTTGGCCGGAACGACGGGGCGCGGTTATATTTAGCCACTGTATCCAGATAGCACCCCGTGTTCGCTACCGCTAAAACAAGTGCCGGTATTTTTTGAGTTGTTGCGCATCGAGCAAAAACACCCCGTCTTCGCCGTGTTCAAACTCAAGCCAGGTGAACGCTACTTCCGGAAACGCCATTTCCAATGCTTCTACGGAGTTACCGACCTCGACGACTAAAATTCCATGGGGTTGTAAATAATCCAGGGCGTTATGCAGGATGCGCCGCACACAATCCAAACCATCATCGCCAGCGGTGAGGCCCAGCGCGGGTTCATGTTGAAACTCATTGGGTAACATCGACATGTCGTGTGCATCGACATAGGGCGGATTACTGATGATAATGTCATAAAATTTCTTCGGCAGTTGCTCAAACAGATCGGATTGGATCAAGCGTACCCGGTCACCCACTGCGTGTTTTTCTATATTCAGCTGTGCCACTGCCAAGGCGTCGGCTGAAATATCACTGGCATCCACCTT
>JAYSTO010000280.1:0-2018 GCA_043719675.1 Gammaproteobacteria bacterium
CGTGATGGAGCGCGTGAAACATTGGACAAACACACCCTAACCACACACTTGTCTTTGAAGGATAACCATGACAAAAATAATCACTGCCACTGCCCTCCATCAATTAACACTCAAGGCAGCCAGCGTTGACCGGCAGCGCACCCACCTGAATGTACATGACACTCTGGACGCTTCAGTGCAACGCTTATTCATTGCCACGGAACCCAGCACCTATATGCGCCCGCACCGGCATGTGGAGGCGCATAAATGGGAATTTTTTATGGTTTTAGCAGGCGAAATAGATTTACTTATTTTTAATGACACCGGAGAAGTGCAGCAACGAGTGGTGATGTCGCCGACCACCACACGTGCGGTGGAGATTCCACCCAATACCTGGCATGCATATGTCTGCAAGCAATCTGCCACCGTGGCGTTGGAAATCAAAGAAGGCCCCTACCTTCCAACCCCGGCAGCGGACTTTGCGCCTTGGTCGCCCGCAGAAAATACCCCCGAAGCGCCCGCGTACCTTGCCTGGATGCAAAAAGCACAACCGCTTTAACTGCATTATTTACACCTGCTCTTCCATGCCCAGCTCTTTGATCTTGCGGGTGAGGGTGTTGCGCCCCCAGCCGAGTAATTTTGCAGCGTCTTGACGGCGGCCACCGGATTTACGCAAGGCGGTTTCGATCATTACGCGTTCAAATTGCGGGGTGGCACGCTCTAAGATACCGATATCCCCTTGCGCCAGCTGGCGCTCAACCCAACGGCGTAACACTTCAATCCAATCACCGGTTTTGTTTTGTTCAACCCTGTCTACTTGCAGTTCCATTGGCAAGTCGGCGCTATGGATAACCTGTCCGGGCGACATCACGGTGAGCCAGCGACAGGTGTTTTCCAGTTGCCGTACGTTACCCGGCCATGGCAGGCGGCTTAAATACTGTTCGCTTTCTTTGTCGAGGGCCTTGGTTTCGACATTCAATTCTTTACCCGCACGGTTTAAGAAATATTTTGCCAGCACGGCAATGTCTTCCTGGCGTTCGCGCAGCGGCGGGATGTGGATACGGATGACATTGAGTCGATGAAACAAATCCTCGCGGAATAATCCATCGTTAACACATTTTTCCAAATTCTGATGCGTGGCGGCAATGATACGGACATCGACTTTAATCGGGCTGTGACCACCGACACGATAAAATGTACCGTCTTGCAACACCCGCAACAGCCGTGTTTGTAATTCCGGCGGCATGTCGCCGATTTCGTCCAGGAACAGAGTGCCACCATCGGCTTGTTCAAAACGGCCTTGCCGGGCGTTTTGTGCGCCGGTGAAGGCGCCTTTTTCATGGCCAAACAATTCGGATTCGAGCAGGTCTTTGGGAATCGCCGCCATGTTAAGCGCTATAAACGGTTGGTTGCTACGCGGGCTGTGTTTATGCAGCGCCTGGGCAACCAATTCCTTGCCGGTACCGGATTCACCATTGATCAGTACCGTGATATTGGAGCGTGACAACCGGCCAATGGCACGAAATACTTCCTGCATGGAGGGAGCCTCACCGATGATTTCCGGTGTCGCGGTGCTGTCGTTGCTGCGTACGTGGGTCCGTTGCTGCGCCAGATCCAGTGCGCGACGCGTTAACGCCACGGCTTCATCCACGTCAAATGGTTTGGGTAAATATTCAAACGCGCCGCCTTGATAGGCCGATACCGCGCTGTCGAGATCCGAGTGTGCAGTGGTGATGATCACCGGTAAATGCGGATCGCGGGCATGGATATGTTCCAGCAGTTGTAAGCCATTCATGCCCGGCATACGAATGTCGGTGATAATAACTGTGGGGGTTTGACGATCCAGCGCACGTAAGGCGCTGTCGCCGTTTTCAAATGTCTTGACGTCAATCATTGCCTGCTTGAGTGCCTTTTCCAATACCCAGCGGATCGACCGATCGTCATCCACTACCCAAACTGTTTCCATGCTGATTACTCCCTTTACTGCGTTAAATTAATGGGTAAAAAAATTGAAAAAACGGTGTGGCCGGGGTTGCTTT
>JAYSTO010000029.1:0-7906 GCA_043719675.1 Gammaproteobacteria bacterium
TCGGCCTCATCATTAATATGGTAAGACAGGATCTCTTTGCAAATGCGGTAGGACAGGGAGCTTGATCGGTCAATCGCACCAACAACGAGGGGGTGGATATATTTGAAAATATCGGAATAGGGGTTGCCATGGTGATCCTTGGCATTGGCATTCCACAGCTTGACGATGCGTGCTAATTCGTCCTGACTGACACTGACCCGACGGTTGTCTGTTTCATCAATCGGCGACAAATCATGGCGTAAAGAAGAATCCACCGCCGATAATTGTGCCAGGGGACCCATTTGTATTTCATCGGCGCCCAGCGCCATCATTGTCGCTGCTGACGCACATTCCAGTGGCACCAGGGCTATCACCTCTTGGGCATAGTTACGAAATAAATTCACGATGCGTAATGCGGCCTCGACATTGCCGCCGTCGGATTTAATAAACAGCGCGATCTTTTTCGCTGAACCAACGCGCTTGAAAATTTCATACAGCGCGATAATGTCGTTATTGCAGACGCTGCCACGGCTTGAGTTCCAATAAGTCAGCAAGGGATAGCCGAGTTGCGCCTCTACCTGCTGGATAATGGCCTGGGTTTGTGCGTAAAGAACCGGGGGTTGTTTGATGGTGCGTTGTTTATCAATGGTGGTCATGTGGGTAGGGCCAAGTTGTTATAATGATTGGTCTGAACAGTCGTATAAACTCTGCTGTATCCTAGAAGGATAGCCAAAAATTATCAAGTTCGGTGCGGGGGTCCGGTAAGTTTTTAACCGTGCTGGGTGTCTCTCTGTGCACAAGCGGCAAAAAATGCCTATGCTGATTTAACCCAACCCGTGGATATCTCACTCATGCTAATTAAACGACCCACTGACATTTTACCTTCCGAAATCACCACCCCACAGGCCTATGCCAGCCGCCGCGACTTCATCCGCGCCGCCGCCGGGTTGGCGCTGTTGCCGGTGTTTGCACAGGCGGCCAGCAAGGGCAAACCGCTACCCTTTGTATCCTCGGCCTACCAGTTGCCGGAGGAAACCAAGACTTCATTAGACGACATCACCCATTACAATAATTTTTACGAGTTCGGCACCGACAAGTACACACCAGCGCATCAGGCTCAACAACTTGAGGTGAGCCCCTGGTCGCTCGCCATTGAAGGTGAAGTAAAAAAACCGGGGGTGTTTACCCTGGAAGATATTCTCAAACCGCATGCACTGGAGGAGCGGATTTACCGTTTGCGCTGCGTGGAGGGCTGGTCGATGGTGATCCCTTGGATTGGATTTTCGTTAGGGGATCTGCTCAAACGTGTTGAGCCCACTTCGCGGGCTAAATATGTTGAATTCACCACCTTGCAACGGCCAACGCAAATGCCGGGACAAAAAAGCCGGGTGCTGGATTGGCCGTATGTGGAAGGCCTGCGCATTGATGAGGCGATGCATCCACTTGCACTGCTGGCGGTGGGTTTATACGGTGAGGTGATGCCCAAACAAAACGGCGCACCGATTCGTCTGGTGGTCCCCTGGAAATACGGCTTTAAGAGCATCAAATCCATTGTCAAAATACGCTTGGTCGAGCAGCAACCGGTTTCCTCCTGGATGAAGTCAATTCCAGGTGAATACGGATTTTATTCCAATGTGAACCCTGCGGTGGATCACCCACGCTGGAGTCAGAAACGTGAGCGGCGTATCGGTGAGTTCGGTAAGCGCGAAACCTTGCCATTTAATGGTTATGCGCAGCAGGTTGCCTCGCTGTACACCAATATGGATCTGAAAAAACACTTTTAACATCGACTCGGCGATTTTATATAACTCATGCAACTACGTGCAATGACGGTGTATAAGCCGCTGGTCTTTTTTGTGTGTTTGTTACCCTTGCTGGCATTAGTCTGGCGCTGGCAGCAACATCAACTCGGTGCTAATCCCATTGAGTTGATCACACGCAGCCTGGGGGAGTGGGGGCTGCTGCTATTATTAATTACCCTGACAATGACGCCCTTACGCGATGCCATCGGCAAGTCCTGGCCAATCCAATATCGCCGGATGTTGGGATTGTTCAGTTTTTTTTATGTAAGTTTGCACCTGTCGACGTATCTGTGGTTAGACCAGTTTTTTGATTGGGATGAAATCGGCCACGATATCCTCAAGCGTCCTTTTATCACCGTGGGCATGTTGGCCTTTCTCTTACTAGTGCCATTGGCGGTTACCTCAACCCGGCGGATGCAACGTTACCTCGGCAAAAACTGGCTCAGGTTACATAAGTTGGTATATGGCATCGCCGTATTGGCCGTGCTGCATTTCTTTTGGTTGGTCAAAGCCGACATCACCCGGCCGTTATATCTTGCGATTGCTGCCGGGGTGTTATTGCTTTACCGGGTTTATCGCAAACGGGCCATGATGCCGCCGCTGTTACCGCCACGTCATAACACCTAGTATCCCCCGTCCAGCTCACAGGTTGCATAATGCATCTTCGGGCCATGAACAGTCGGGTTATTTCAGAGGAATAAGCCTGTTTGTGTGCTTTTTGTACGTGCATAGTCGGATCACACTATCAAAATTTAAAATAATTCCAGGACATGGCATAATGGGACTGAGCGTTGGCTACCATCAGCGGATGGGCCATTCGTGCATAGATCAAACTTTTTACTTGGCGTTTTCAAAAATTATAGAGGAGGGGATTAATGTCTCTTAGCCGTCGTGAGTTTATCCAGATTATGGGCATCGCTGCTGCCGCCGGGATTGTCCCAGGCTGTGGTGATAATAATCAGAAAAAAGGTATGGGCCAGGGCCCTGGCGCGGCGTTACAAGCACGCAAGCCTGAGGATCTCTATAATATCGCACCCTTTGGCAATGTGTCGCTGATGCATTTCACCGATAGCCACGCGCAATTACAACCGATTTATTATCGCGAGCCCAATGTGAATCTGGGTCTTGTGAGTATGCAGGACAAACCTCCACATATCGTCGGCGACAAACTGCTGAAAAAATACGGTATACAACCCGGCAGTATCGAGGCGCACGCGTTTTCCTATTTGAATTTCGATGAAGCGGCCAAGACCTTCGGTATGGTCGGCGGGTTTTCTCATTTACGTACCCTGGTGAAGAAACTGCGTGCTGAACACGGCGCCAACAAGACCTTATTACTGGATGGCGGTGATACCTGGCAGGGTTCAGGTCAAGCCTATTGGACCCGGGGTAAAGACATGGTCGGTGCCTGTAACCTGCTGGGCGTGGATGCCATGACCGGTCACTGGGAATTTACCTATTTAGATAAAGAAGTGATCGAAAACGTCAAGGCTTTCAAAGGTGATTTTGTTTGTCAAAACGTGTTTATCAATGACGAATCGATGCTGACCGGTTATCCATTTACGGATTTTGCGGGATTTAACGAAAGCAGCCAGCGTGCATTTAAACCCTATACCATTAAACAAATGGGCGATGTACGCGTTGCGGTCATCGGCCAGGCGTTCCCCTATACGCCGATTGCCAACCCTTCCCGTTTTATTCCGCATTGGACCTTTGGTATTCGTGATCAGGAAATGCAAAAGATGGTCAATGATGTCCGCGCCAATGAGAAACCCGATGTGGTGGTGGTGATTTCTCATAATGGCATGGATGTGGATTTAAAGATGGCGGAAGTTGTGACCGGCATTGATGTCATTTTTGGCGGTCATACCCACGACGGCGTACCTGCACCCAGCATTGTGAAAAATGCGTCCGGCGAAACCCTCGTGACCAATGCCGGTTCCAACGGCAAATTCCTGGGTTTTATGCAATTGGATGTGCGCAATGGCAAGGTCCAGGATTTCCGTTATCGCTTGTTGCCGGTATTTTCCAAATTACTGGAGGCCGACAAAGAAATGCAAGCGTACATTGAGACCGCCCGTAAACCGTATGCGGCTAAATTGTCAGAGCAGCTGGCCATTGCCGATCCAGAAGGCGGTGCGTTGTATCGGCGCGGTAATTTCAACGGCACGTTTGATCAAATCATCTGTGATGCCTTGCGCGTGGTCAATGATGCGCAAATTTCCCTGTCACCGGGATTTCGTTGGGGCACCACGGTACTGGCTGGCCAGACCATCACCATGGAACATGTCATGGATCAAACCGCGATGACCTACCCTGAAACCTACGCACGGGAAATGAGCGGTGCAGATATTCAGATCATTTTAGAAGATGTGGCCGATAACCTGTTCAACGACGACCCTTACAAACAACAGGGTGGTGACATGGTGCGACTTGCCGGTATGGATTACACCATTGAGGTCAATGCCAAGATCGGCAACCGGATTAAGGACATGCGCCTGGATAATGGCACGCGGATCGAGCAGAATAAAAAATACAAAGTTGCAGGCTGGGCCACTGTCGGTGACAAATCACCGGGTGAACCAGTTTGGGATACCGTGGCGAAATATTTGCGTGATGCCAAGGTAGCCAAGATTAAAAAATTCAACACACCTAAGATCATCGGCGCCAAAGACAATGCTGGTATGGTGGATTACAAAGGTGAAACCGGCTAAGCTGTATATTCACTGTAGAGTTAACTAAAAAAGGGAGCGTTGCTCCCTTTTTTATTACCGCACAAAAAATAGGATCAATATCTCATTACTCGCACTAAGTTCAATCGGACTAAGAAATAAGGCATGCATTTCATTAGAATAGAATTTGATATACGCAACGACGAGAGAGGAGGCTTCATTGAAAAAACCTGACATTCCTCAAGACGAGCCAGCCCGCCTCGAAACACTTCGGTCGCTCAATGTCCTGGATACTCCACCGGAGGAACGTTTTGATCGCCTGACACGCATGGCAAAACGGTTGTTCGGTGTGCCGATTGCGCTTGTCAGCCTTGTCGATGAGAACCGTCAGTGGTTCAAGTCCTGTGTCGGCCTCAGCGCAAGTGAAACATCTCGCGATATTTCATTTTGTGGTCATGCGATTCTTGGTAGTGAGATATTCATTATTCCCAACACAAAAGAGGACGAGCGCTTTGCCGACAACCCATTGGTTGTGGGTGACCCTAATATTCGTTTTTATGCCGGATGCCCACTAAGTGCCCCAAATGGGCGCAAGCTGGGGACTTTATGTATTATTGACCAGCAGCCAAGAAATCTTGACAAGGAAGATCTCGTCGCATTGAAAGATCTTGCGTCAATGGTGGAACGTGAACTTGCGGCACTGCACATGGCGATAGTAGACGAGCTTACCAATATATCAAACCGGCGCGGTTTTAAGATGCTCGCCCAACAAAATCTACACCTCTGTGCTCGACAGAAAATTCCTGCGACGCTGGTTTTTTTGGACCTGGATAACTTTAAACCAATCAATGATACGTTTGGACACGCAGAAGGTGATCGGGTATTAACTGCCTTTGCCAAGCAGCTGGAAGACACGTGTCGGGATTCGGATATCTTAGCGCGACTGGGGGGCGATGAGTTCGTCGTTTTGTTCATCGATACGTCAAAGGAATTCGCAGAAGATATTACTGCAAGATTCCGCAAGTCACTGGAAAAGCACAATCAAGAGGCCAATCGTGGATACGATATTTCGTTTTCGTATGGTGTCGTGGAATTCAATCCTAAAAAGCACAGCACAATCGAAACACTGCTGGCAGATGCGGACGCAGTGATGTATGAACGCAAAAGGCAAAGAGATAATGTTGACAAGTAAATGGCGCCCTTCGCTTTATTCTGCTTTACCTGGCAGGCTTAAATCACCTGATGCCACGTCGAACACATTCACCACGCACAACAGCGGTTGATGCGCGCTGGCATTCACCTGCAGGCCTGCGGTTACACCGTCAAACGCTACTCCCGTAAGCAGGCTGACATCGTTAAAAGGAACGCGGATGCTGACCGTGCTGCCGTTGAAGGTCGGTGGGTAGCCTGGGCTGTCGATAAGTATGGGTGCGCCCGGCCAGGTTTTAGGGAGCTTGGGCTTGGTACCCTCCGGTATGTCTTTCACTTTTAACGCGTCTTTGCCACAGACCGCATCCGTTACCAGTACAACCCAGTGGCTATGCCAATCCGCACCTTTGATGTTGAAAACGGGGACGTCGTCAAAATCCGGGTGCGAGGTGACTGCCAGTGCGAGTATCCCGGCGCCTTGATCGAACCCCACTTCGGAAGGATCGATCTTGGTTGGCCAGACATAGGAAAAAACCCGGCTGCCCGCAAATTTCCCTGTTTTGGTCGGTTTTACTGAACCGGCCTTACCACTGACTTGCATTGAAAAAGTCAGCCAGTTTTTCACCGAGTCTACTTTAATGTCGGTTTTGACAATATCGAACGCCGGTTTGGCATTGCCTTGTTTGGCATCCAGGCCATGGGCGTGCAGGGTGCCGGTTAAGATCAGCATGGTCGATAGCATCGTGAATCGAGCGGTGGGTTTCATTGTTTTCATCGGCGTGTTTCCTCTTTAAGTAAAAATGAACGTTGGTTAAACTACAAAAAAATAAGTATTCCATGGCTAGGCGATGTCGTTACAATAGTTGTGATCGTCACGCCACGATAGCGGGCACAATTTGGTGAGCTACAAACCTTTTGGTAGTTATTAATGAAAACTAAGATAAAAAAATCTGCGAGCGAAGCACGTCGAGAGTCTGCTTATCGCTGCCTGGAAGACGTGATCGGCTGCAAATGGTCGGTCAGCGTGCTGCTGGCCGCCGGTGACGGGGTCACTCGTCCTGGCGCCATGGAGAAACATATTCCCGGTATCTCCACCAAAGTGCTTAGCGAACGCTTACGCAAACTCAGCAAGTACGGTTTGCTTGTGCAGCACCGCTATGCCGAATCGCCGCCCCGTACGGAATATGAACTGACCGTATTTGGCCGTGAAGTCGTTGCGTTGGTGGCGCGGATCCGAAAGTTGGATGAAGCACGGGATGTTGGTGGCTCGCGAGGAAATGAAGTGCCCTAAGCCGTGGCCGTGTTTGCCAACGGCACCGTTATGATTGGCGTCAAAAGAAAGATTCAACTTGTTTGGCAGGGATAAACAGCGTGTACGTGTGCTTACCATAAAACAATGATAAACAGACAACAAGTCGCTATACTACATCTAAATTTTTGAACAGGAAATATGTGTGACCAATAACGATGTCTTACGCCGTATCCGCTACATCTTCGACTTTGACGACTCAAAAATGATTGACATATTTGGCCTGGCTGATCATCAGGTAACGCGGGGGCAAATCAGTGAGTGGCTGAAAAAAGATGAGGATCCTGCATTTAAGGAGTGTGATGACACGCAGCTGGCAATTTTTCTCAATGGTTTAATTATAGATCGACGAGGAAAAAAAGAGGGGCCACTACCCAAGCCAGAGCAGCGCTTAAATAACAATATTATTTTCAGGAAATTAAAAATCGCCTTAGATATGCAAGCCGATGAAATATTGGAAATCCTGGGCAAGGCGGATATGCACATAAGTAAACACGAATTAAGCGCATTTTTTCGTAGCACGGATCATAAACACTACCGGGACTGTAAAGATCAGATCTTGCGTAATTTTCTAAACGGTTTGCAGCTTAAATATCGCGATAACATTCATTAACCGCCTGTTGAAATGTGCGGAATGGACTGAAAAATCTTCCATGGGCGTAATCGTTTTACTGTGCATTACGGTGGCGTGTGTTACAGTTGGTTACTTTATCCTTCCTGAGATAGACGAAAAGCGGGTTGCAACAGATTGTGCTTGAGGCCGTAGAAAAACTCAATTTTTAGCAGAGCCAAATAGTTAACGCGCTAATAGACTGGAAAAAAGGTAACGAAGATGAAATTGTCAGTTAATATGATTTTTTGTCTTTTGTAGGTTCTCATTGGCCTTTATATTGTGTAGAGTGGGCGTGAAGACATCACTTTGTTTTATGAAGGTAGCCAAGTATGATTATTTGTAGATTTTTTCTGCAAGCTCGTTAGGCGCTCATACGAACCGA
>JAYSTO010000281.1:0-4230 GCA_043719675.1 Gammaproteobacteria bacterium
CCAGAAAAGCCCCGCCCCTCACTGCTTGCGTCCGCGTCGGGTGCCCTTCTTTTTGGTTACTTTTTCTTGGGCATGCAAGAAAAAGTAACTCGCCTACGGCGAGAAAGGGAATCACCCCGCGAAAGCGGCTCAACTCATTTTTTCTTTTTAGTAAAGAAAACCCCGGGAATCCAGGTTTTACGTAGTTGCGTGGTTTCATGCAAGGTATCACTGGCGTCGTGCATAAACATAAAATTATTCACACCAAAGCGGAGGATGTCGTTGTGTTTGAGTTTACATACTTCCACAGGTTGATCATTGACAAAGGAGTGATTGGTACTGCCTTGATCGTGCAAATAAAACTCGACGATGGGCGGTTCATTTTTTTTGTTGGCTTCTTTGACCACCACTTCTATTATCGCGTGGCGTTTGCTGACCAGTTCGTCGTTAAGACACAAATCGTTTTCAGTGCCGCGCCCAATGGAAAAGCGTTGCTTGTCGATCTGAGTCTTGATCCCGGACTCGCCTTCTTGTAACTGGATGAGAATAGCCATAGTGTCTTGGGTAATAGGTAATGTTGCTCAAGTATATCGTTTTAGAAACAAACTGACGAGAATCGGCGCCAGTATATTTCAATCCACATAAGGTCCATGCTGATGGATAGGTTCACCATGGGGCAGGCCTGCCACTAACATGACCTGCGCAACCGAGTTGGCCGTTATTTCCAGCTGCTGCTGTTGCGCAAACAAGAGGGCGTTACCCATGACCACGGTGTTCCCAGCAACCTTGATGTCGCCGTTAACCACATAAACAATTCCCTGCCACTGGACATCCACGGGCTGCACAAATCGTGTTCCGGCAGGTAAACGTATTTCTCGGTAAACGACGGGGGTATGCAATGTCATCGGTGAACCGGGACCCACGATGGTTCGCACCGTCACCCCGCCCTCCTGTGTTTCCGGCAGGGCATTTCCCTCCCGCTGTTGATAGGCCGGTGGCATTGTTTTTAGTCGTTTGGGTAGGTTGATCCATAACTGGATGCCGCTGGTGTGACCGTTGCTGTCCGGCATTTCCGAATGGATCAGGCCACGTCCGGCAGTAAAACACTGCGCACCGCCACCGTGGACCACTGCATCGTTTCCCAGGTTATCCTGGTGATGCATAGCGCCGGAAAAGAGATAGGTGATTGCCTCAAAACCACGATGGGGATGTGAGGGAAAACCGCCGCCACCCTCCAGTGCAAAATGATCGAATAATACAAAGGGATCGTAATTCATGCGCTGCCGTAGCACGGGAAACAGGCGTTTCACCTCAACGCCGTCGCCTTCAGGTACGGTCAGGGCGGGGCAAATCTGGAAATGCGCAGTCATGACAAGTGCATGCCGCTCAAAACACAATGCATGTCAGGGGAAGTTGCAATGGCGCATCACACACTATCTGCCAAGCAGCTTAGGCATCGATACCGAATATACGCAAGCGTCGACTGAGTTTGCAGGTATTTGCCTGACTAGGCGTGTCTGCACTCGACACATCAACCTCCACTGGAATTAATGTGCTGGAGTGATGTGTCACATCAAATTTAAACGTTGTTTTGCCGATGCGAATAATATCGCCGTCTTCCAGCTTTACGTGGGTGACGGGGTCCTCGTTGACATAGGTATGGTTGGTACTATGCAGGTCGATAAGGTAAAAATCGTGGCCATCGCCCCTGCTATTTATCACCGCTTCGATAATGGCATGCTGCTTACTGACAAAGGCACACGGCACACAGACGTCGTTATCCGCGCTACTACGCCCAATCGAAAACTGGATTTTATCCAGACTGTATTTGATACCTGGGGCACCACTTGCGAATTGAATAAGAGCAGCCATGTTATCACCCTAACCGTGAAAATCTATCAGCGCACTACCGCGACCGTTGCAACACTCTAAGAATAGACCTAATTGTAGTTGTAAAAAAGTGTAACTAATCACAAAAGCACAACCTTATATTAGTATATACAGATATACCTGTGTTACTTAAAATGCCATTTTCTTCATAATTTTTGAGCCCGCACTGCTGAACAGGGTGTGGGCCAGAACCTGATTGTGTCGTGTAATTTTAACCTTTATTTAAATACCTCTTGCAGAAACCCTAGCATTTCTTTCCATGAAGCCCTGTCTGCTTTCTGGTTATACGCAATCGGCATATCGAATTTCTTACCCAGCTCCGTCGCCGCAGGGTTGGTAAAGGCGTGTTTGGCACCTTTATAACTGACGACCTTATACTTAACACCTGCCGCATCCATTTCTGCTTTAAATTTATCAACCGCCTCGGGTTTTATCATCGGGTCTGCCGCACCCGTCAACACCAACACGCGTGCCTTCACCGTGTCTTTTTTCGCGGGTTGTTCCGTTCCCAGGCTGCCGTGAAGGCTCACTACCCCTTTGAGGTCAGCGCCCATGCGCGCCATTTCGAGCGCAATACCACCACCAAAGCAATAACCGACGGCCGCTAACTTGGTTTTATCCGTCAAGGCGTGTTTCTGCAATAGCTCCACGGCGGCATCAAACCGTTGCTTGGCAATCGGCAGATTGCCACGCACTGCGCCAGCAAACGCGCCAGCATCTTTGGGATGATCGGCTTGTTTACCGTCGCCGTACATGTCCACCGCCAAGGCGATATAACCGGCTTCAGCCAGCATCCGCGCACGCCTGCGGGTATAGTCGTTATGTCCCCACCACTCATGTATTACCACGATGCCGGGACGTACTTTACTGGAACTGTCGTCATAAACCAAATAGCCGTTGAGCTGAGTGTCACCAGCTTTATAAGTAACTTCCTCGCCTTTAATGGCGGCCTGCGCCACACCCACCACGCCCACCAGGGCCAATACCGACAGCATTCTTTTCATCACGCGCTCCTTTACCGTTTACCAGGCCGATTATTAAATTAAGAAGGCATGGCTTGCAAGCACAATCACGGTCCCCTAACAGATCGGCAACTGTCATTCGTGTCTCCCCACTGGCGCCCAGATATAACGATGCGTAAAATCACGGCATGTCACTACTTACCTTAGTTTTACTGTCTGCTTTGGTGCCCCAAGTAATCCCAGCCAGAGCGTCACACAATGAAACATAATTTCTTCGCGTTATTACTCATTGTCATGTTAGCGCTTTACTGTTACGCACCGCTGTCACACGCGCAAGAACGTACCAAAGAACTGCGCATGCATACCCAAGACAATACCGAACTCACCCTGCAACACTATCCCGCCACAGGAAAATATTTGCTCATCTGGATTGCCGCGGGTTCCGGGCTTGATGAACGCGAACAGGTCTTTGCCGCAGACTTGGCAAAACAAGGCATTGAGGTATGGCAAATCGATTTTGCCGATGCGTTATACCAGCCACCGGACAATCAATTGCTGCGTAACTTAGACGGTAACTATGTTGCTGATATAATTCGTGCCGCGCATCAGCAAACCGGCAAACAGATAATCCTCGCCAGCCATTCCTACGGCGCCATTCCCGTGTTGCATGGCGCATATCAATGGCAATCACGCAAGCAAACCACACCGTATCTACTGGGTGCTATCCTGTTTTCACCCGATCTCTACGCGCGCGTCCCCGCCTTGGGTCTGGAGGTAGAATATGTCCCGGTGTTGTACGCCACCTCCATCCCGATCTTTTTGTATCAGGATCAGAAGCGCAACACCACCGGGCAATTACCACGCGTTATTGCCGCGCTGCGACAAAACAATGTTTCCTTGTATGTAAAAATGCTACCCGCCGTCACCGGATTATTTTATAAAGGTGATGACGCCCAACAAACCATGCAAACCTTACAGCATCTCCCCAAACAAATTCCCGCGATCATTCCGCTCTTGGCACACACCCCCACACCGCTGGCCGCACTACCCTACCAGAAAACACTGGCTGCCACCGATAACGGTCTGGACAGCAAGTTAATCCCCTTCAAAGGCAACCCGATTCCACCAGCCATCGACTTGTATGATAGCAACCAGCAACACTACCTTCGCAACAATTACACCGGTAAAGTCACGATCGTGAACTTCTGGACAACCTGGTGTCCGCCGTGTGTGGAAGAGATCCCCTCACTGAATCGGCTGCGCATGCAGATGAAAAACGACAATGTGGAATTGATTTCCATCAACTATGCCGAACACCCGGCGCGGGTCCATCGGTTTCTGCAAGACGTCAACGTGGAATTTCCGGTCTTGTTGGATACCAACGGCGCCGTTGCCGCGC
>JAYSTO010000282.1:0-2014 GCA_043719675.1 Gammaproteobacteria bacterium
GGTCACGCGCTTGAGTGTTGAACGTGCCCGTGAATTATTAAAGAATAATCTTATCAGCCGCCAACAACACGATGAGGCCGAGGCACAATATCTTGCGGCCAAGGCCCGTGCCGCCGTTGAACAGGAACGCCTGAACAAAACCGCGTTGCACACACCGTTTGATGGCGTGGTGGGTTTGCGGCTGGTGAGTCCGGGTGATTTTGTGCAACCGGGTCAGGCGTTGGTGGAAATTGTCGATCAACATATTTTGAAATTGGAATTTCGCGTTCCCGAAATCTATGTGTCACGTTTGCGTAATGGCTTGCTTGTTCAAGTCAGCACGGACGCATATCCGAACCGGCTGTTCGACGGCGAAGTGTATGCCCTTGCGCCCAATGTCAGTGTTGCCAATCGCAGCATTGCGGTACGTGCCCGCGTGCAAAACCCGGATGGTTTGTTACGTGCTGGCTTATTTGCCCAGGTCACCTTGCATCTGGCGCAACGCGACAATGCGGTGATGATCCCCGAAGAGGCCCTCTGGCCGATTGGTGATCAACAAAATGTGTATAAGGTGGTGACGGGTAAGGCCATGCTGACGCCGGTAAAAATCGGCCTGCGGCAAAACGGCCAGGTGGAAATTACCGAAGGGCTGGCAAGCGGTGATCAGATCATTACCAACGGCCAGATGAAAATCCAGCCCGGCATGCCGGTGATGGTGTTGCCGCCACCCGGCGCAACCCCGCCCGGAGCGCACTGATGTTTCTACCGCGTATTTCCATTGAACGGCCGGTGTTGGCAACGGTGATGAGCTTGATGCTGGTATTGATCGGCATCATCGCTTATCAGCGCCTGTCGGTGCGTGAATATCCGAAAATTGACACGCCGGTGGTTTCGGTACGGACTGTCTATAAAGGTGCGAGTGCGGAGATCATAGAAAGCCAGATCACCAAACCCTTGGAGGATTCACTGGCGGGGATCGAAGGCATTCGTAATATCAAATCGGTCAGTCGCGAAGAGGTCAGTCAAATCACGGTGGAATTTATTCTGGAACGCAGCCAGGACGAAGCCGCCAACGACGTGCGTGATCGTGTCGCGCGGGTGCGCGGTGTATTACCCGATGGTGTCGATGATCCCGTCGTGGCCAAGGTTGATTCAGATGCGCAAGCGATCATCTGGATTGCCTTCTTCAGCGAAAAACACAGTGCCTTGGAAATTACCGATTACGCCAGCCGCCATGTTGTGGATCGGCTCAAGGTCCTGCCCGGCGTCGCCAGTGTGATCATCGGCGGTGAACGCCGCTATGCGATGCGCATCTGGTTAAACCGCCAACGCCTGGCCGCCTATAATTTAACACCGCTGGATGTAGAAAACGCGTTGCGGTCGCAAAACGTCGAGATCCCCTCCGGGCGTATTGAAAGCAGCATGCGCGAATTCAACATGCTGATGCAAACCGATTTACAAAAACCGGAACAGTTTAACAACATCATCATTCGCAATATCAATGGTTATCCCATTCGTCTGCGTGATGTTGGCCACGCCGAATTGGGCGCGGCGGATGAACGTAATGCGGTGCGCGTCAATGGTAATCCCGCAGTGGGTCTGGGTGTAGTCAAACAATCCACTGCCAACACCCTCGAAGTTGGCCGTGCGGTGAAGGCGGAGTTACCCAGGATCAACAGCAGCATGCCTGCGGGCATGAAACTGCAAGTGGCGTTTGATTCCTCGCTGTTTATTGAGGAATCGATTAACTCGGTGTACAGCGCCATTGTTGAGGCGCTGGTGCTGGTGGTGTTGGTGATCTTTGTATTTCTACGTTCCTGGCGCGCCACGTTGATTCCGTTTGTGACGATCCCGGTGTCACTGATCGGCGCGTTTGTGTTTTTGTATGCAATGAATTTTTCGATCAACATTCTGACCTTGCTCGGCTTGGTATTAGCAATCGGTTTGGTGGTCGATGACGCGATTGTCATGCTGGAAAATATTCATCGCCGCATTGAACACGGCATGCAACCTTATGAAGCCGCCAAGGAAGGCA
>JAYSTO010000283.1:0-10505 GCA_043719675.1 Gammaproteobacteria bacterium
ACAACGCGATATCGTCCGCTTAAGCGATCAAAGCGATACACGGCATCCACATTGAGCATGGTGATAAACCCCTGCCATTTGATCATGCGGACATCCAACTGCCATTCATCACCACGCAATTCATACCACTGCGGCACCTCGCCCTGTGGCAGGAGGTTGACGCGAAAATGCTGTGGTGTTATTTGCTCAAAACGGATCTCCGCCACCGGCACCTCCGTGGTCAGGCGATGATAGGTGTACAGATTCATACCGATCAGCAATACCAATGCCCCCGCTGTCATCAACAGTAGCCCGGTTAACCCCTTGATGCTACCCATCACCGGGCGACGATTCCAGATGCCACCCACCCCGCCGATAAACAGCAACAACCCGGTCAAGGCCAAAACAAAGGTGATCACATAAGCAATAGTCATACTGACATTCCTCTTAGAATAAAAACGGTTAACAATGTAAAGCGGCGGAGGATTTTTGCGTGCCGCCCGCGTATAATCCTAGCCATACATATAGCCCCCAGAGCTTAGCATGCGTCAACCGAAAACACAGTGGCTATCCCTCCTGTTGCTCATACTATTAAGCATGAGTGCCGTCTTGACCGGCTGTGGCAAAAAAGGTCCGTTATATTTGCCCCCCACCGACAACCCGCAGCAAACAAAATAATAATCCCTGGCGCACACACCTATGGATGCCTTTGTCTATCGTCATGACCAGCTCTGTGCCGAGGACGTGCCCGTCACGCAACTGGCGCAGCGCTTCGGTACGCCGTGTTATGTGTACTCGCGCGCCGCCATCGAACAACGTTGGCATGCCTTCGATAACGCCTTGGCCGCCATTGATCACCTGATTTGCTACTCGGTCAAGGCGAATTCCAATTTGGCGGTGCTGAATATCCTCGCCCGGCTGGGTTCAGGCTTTGACATTGTTTCACTTGGCGAATTGGAACGTGTGCTTGCCGCCGGTGGTGACCCGCGCAAGATCGTGTTCTCTGGCGTGAGCAAACGTACTGACGAAATGCAGCGCGCATTACAAGTGGGGATTTACTGTTTCAATGTCGAATCCGAAGCGGAACTGCATTGTCTCAATGACACCGCCCGCGCCATGCAGCGCAAAGCCCCAGTTTCATTACGTGTCAATCCGGACGTGGACGCCAAGACCCATCCGTATATTTCCACCGGCCTCAAAGACAATAAATTTGGTATCCCGATTACGGAAGCCCACCGCGTCTATCGCCTGGCGGCGAGCATGCCACATCTGGACATTATCGGTATCGACTGTCACATCGGCTCACAACTCACCGAGGTCACACCGTTTGTGGACGCAATCAAACGGCTGTTGCTGTTACTCGCTTCATTAAAACAGGCGGGTATTCAATTGCACCACCTGGATCTCGGTGGCGGCCTGGGTATTCGCTATCGCGATGAATCCCCGCCGACACCTGCGGAATATGCGGCAGCGCTGAGCAGCGCCCTGGGTCAACATCACTATCAAATTTTACTGGAACCGGGCCGCGCGATCGTCGGTAATGCCGGGATCCTGCTGACCAAGGTTGAACAGCTCAAGCACAACGACAGTAAACACTTTGCAATCATCGATGCGGCAATGAATGATCTGATGCGTCCGGCGTTATACGATGCCTGGCATGAGATCGTTGCGGTGCAACCACGTCGTGATATCCCCACCATCCATTATGACGTGGTCGGTCCGGTATGCGAATCCGGCGATTTTCTTGGCAAAGATCGCCCGTTGGCAATCCAGGCCGGTGACTTACTGGCGGTGCGTTCCGCCGGTGCTTATGGTTCGAGTATGAGTTCCAATTATAATACCCGTCCGCGTGCCGCCGAGGTCATGGTCGACGGCAACACGGCGCACCTGGTGCGCCAACGCGAAACCATCGCTGAATTGTTTGCCGGTGAACACTGTCTGCCGGAATAAACCGTTTTTCCCGGGCAGTGATTCGGCCCGGTGATTACCTCGCCGTTTACCCCGATAAGCTTCCAACGCGTGCGCTTACTATAATGAAGGAAAATATGGTATATAAATACCTATCTTCCATCATGAGCGCCTAATACATGCACCTCCCCTTTACAAAGATGCACGGCATCGGCAATGACTTTGTGGTCATTAATGCCATCAAACAACACGTGGCATTTTCCCCCGAGCAATTACGCTTTATTGCTAACCGGCATTTTGGCATCGGCTGTGATCAAATCCTGTTGGTTGAAGCCACGGATCGGCCAGGCGTGGATTTTCGTTATCGTATTTTTAATGCCAATGGTGGTGAAGTAGAACAGTGCGGTAACGGGGTGCGCTGCTTTGCCCGTTTTGTCCGCGATAAGGGTTTGACCAGCAAAGAGGTCATCACAGTTGAGACCAACGCGGGAATACTCATATTACATGTCCAGACCGATGGCCAGGTAACGGTAAACATGGGTATCCCTGAATTCATCCCGGCGAAAATCCCCTTTGTCGCCGAACAACCCGCCAGCCATTATTCCTTAGCGGTCAATGGGCACAACTTTAACATTGGCGCAGTAGCCATTGGTAATCCGCACGCGGTGTTGCAAGTCGATGATGTCGAACTGGCACCGATCACGCAATTAGGCCCGGCGATTGAACAGCATACGCGTTTTCCGCAACGTGTGAATGTTGGTTTTTTACAGATCGTCTCGCGTGATGAGTTCAAATTGCGTGTTTATGAGCGTGGTGTTGGTGAAACGCTGGCATGTGGTTCAGGCGCCTGTGCGGCAATGGTCATCGGTCGCACCTGGAATTTATTAAACGAAACCGCGCAAGCACGCTTGCACGGTGGTACACTTATTATCAAGTGGCAAGGTCCCGGAACGCCGGTGATGATGACGGGACCGGCACAAACCGTATACGAGGGTTCCATCGAGTTATGAGCAGCCCGTACAAACCCAATCCAACCGACGATGCCGAGCACGAGCGTCAAGTCAGCAAATTCCTGCGTGACACCCCTGATTTTTTTTCCCGCCACCCTGAATTGCTCGCCGATCTATACCTGCCGCACAGTACCGGTGGCGCCATTTCACTGATTGAGAAACAAGTAACGATCCTGCGCGAACAAAAAGACGAGCACAAACAGAAGCTGCAAACTCTGATTAAAAATGCCCAATTCAATGAACGTCTGAATGAACACATCAATCAATTGACCCTGGCGTTACTGGATGCCACCAGTTTGGACGAAGTATTACATATCGTGCATACACGCCTCAGCAAGGATTTTGCTGCTGATGCCGTGGTAATTCGTTTATTTAATACCGGTCATCCGGTGTTGGCAGCACGCCCCGAGCTTGTTGATTGGAGTGAGCCCGCCTTAGGCGCGTTTGAAAAAATCATTCGCGAACGCCGCCCTGTCTGCGGCCGACTTCAGCCTGGCCAGCTGGAGTCGTTGTTCAATGATGAGGCCGGTCACATTGCCTCCTGTGCCTTGATGCCCCTGGTGGAGAGTGAAAACAGTCACACCTGTTATGGCATGCTGGCAATCGGCAGTCATGAGCGGAATCGTTTCCGTGCTGATATGGGGACAGTATTTCTGGCACAGTTGGGAAAAATTCTTACCCGAGTCTTGATCCGTTACCTCAAAACCTAGTGCGATGATCGCGTTGGAATTTGCCAAGACCGATCAATTTCTGCAAAAACTGCAGCATGAAAAGCACTACTCCCCCCATACCTTAAATAATTATGCACGTGACCTGACGCGCTTTACCGCCTTTCTCAACACGCGTTCAATTCGTGACTGGCCGCTGATCGATGAAAAACTCATTCGTGATTATCTCGCCACGCGTCATCAACAACACATGGCGGCGCGCAGTCTGCAACGCGAACTCTCCACGCTGCGCAGTTTTTTTAATTTCCTGATCCAGGAGCAAGTGTTGACCAATAATCCCGCCAAACACCTGCAAGCCCCCAAGGCCGAGCGTAGCTTGCCGACCACTTTGGATGTAGATCAAATGCAACAGTTTTTACAGATCAACGCGGATGATCCGCTGGCGATCCGTGACAAGGCCATCCTGGAACTCTTTTATTCCTCCGGTTTGCGTTTATCTGAGTTGACCCAATTGAATTTAGTGGATGTGGATCTGCACGATGGCATGGTGACGGTCACCGGCAAAGGTCGCAAGACACGGCGTGTACCGGTGGGTAAGTATGCGCAACAAGCGATCCGTGTCTGGCTGACAATACGCGCACAATTTACTAATCAAGCCCAGACCCCCGCACTCTTTCTTAGTCAACAGGGTCTGCGCGTGTCAACGCGTAATATTCAACACCGCCTGCGCAGTTGGGCGCAAAAACAAGGCCTCGGCGTGCATATCCATCCCCACATGCTGCGCCATTCATTTGCCAGTCATCTGCTTGAATCCAGCGGTGATCTACGCGCCGTACAGGAGCTGCTGGGCCATAGTGATATCTCCACCACACAGATTTACACGCATTTGGATTTTCAACACCTCGCCAAAGTCTACGATCAAGCGCACCCGCGAGCTAAAACTAAATCAAAGCCGACGTAATATTACTTGGCAACCATTAATTAATTGATTATCCAACCCTTTTTACCTATGCAAGATTACGACGCCATCCCCTACGAAAGCACACCGATTGCTGATGCGCATCCCTATAAACTCGCAGCGCTTGGCCAATTACTTGGTCTGACACCACCACCACCCGCCAACAGCCGCATCCTCGAATTAGGTTGTGCCGAAGGCGGCACGCTGATCCCACTGGCGCGATTATTTCCTGATGCACAATTACTGGGACTGGAATTATCGGCGGTACAAACCGACACCGGTAATACCTTGATCAACGCCTTGGGCCTGTGCAATGTCCGTATCCAATGCGCCAACATCCTGGATATCGGTGATGAGCTTGGTCAATTCGATTACATTATTGCCCACGGTGTTTACTCCTGGGTGCCGGCGGCGGTACAAACCAAAATGCTAGCCTTGTGCCGCGACTTGCTTAGCCCGCAAGGACTGGCCTATATCAGTTACAACGTTAATCCCGGCTGGCGTTTGCGTGGGGCACTACGCGACATGTTTGCCTATCACCTGCGCAATGAAACCTCACCACAAAAAAAACTCACCGGCGCTTATCAATTTATCGAGTTGCTGGAAAAAGGTCTGGGTCAATCACCAACGCTGATGGCTAACTATCTGCGCCAGGAGTTAGTCCATCTGCGCAAGGCACGTGCCGCGTATCTGTATCATGAATACCTTGAGACGGTGAACGAACCCATACTGTTTACGGAATTTGTCACCCGGCTCGAACAACATGCTTTGCGTTATGTCTGCGACACGGAATTATTCACCCTGTTTGCATCCAGCTATGGATCCACTGGTGAGGCCATGCTGGAACAGTTTGCCGACATGGAATCCATTGAACAATATGCTGATTTTTTACAGATGCGCACCTTCCGCCAATCGGTCATTTGTCACGCCAGGCAGAAGCCGGAATATGAAATTGATTTAAATTCCCTGGATCAGCTTGCCGCTTATTCGAATTTATCCGCGCAAAAACCGCCGGACCTGCGTCAGGTGTGTGCCGATAACTTTAGCACGGTGTTGGGTAAAACATTTCCGGTTAATCATCCCTTGACCAAGGCAAGCCTGCTGTATCTTGATGCCGTGTATCCTGATGCCATTACCTTGCCCGACTTGCTCGTGGTTGCCCAGGATGCCCTCAAAAAAAACCATGCCGGCAAACTGGCGGGCGAGGTCAATACCTGGCGCGGTGAAATGTTTAATCTGTTTGCTAATAGTTTAATTGGCTTAAGCACTGAGCCACGTCATTTCCCCGCAACACTGGGCAGCACCGCCGCCACGGCATTTGCCCACCTGCAAGCCCGGCGTAGTGACGGCTTTGTCAGCACCACCTGGTCAGAAACCCTCTCACTGGACGCGTTTTCCGCACAATTAATTCAACTGCTCGACGGCAGCCGTACTAAAACACAGATCACCACACAACTCTTTACCGAAATGAAGAAAGACAATCCCCGTCTTACCCGTGTTGCCATTGAACACAATATCAACCGACTCTTGTTAATGTTTGCAAAAAATGGCGTGTTACAACCAACACCCTCGTTTACATAGCAAAACTAAAACTTAATTTCTATAAAAATAGTAATGTATACAGTGGCGGCTGTGCTACAAATCTAACCAATCAATACAGTGTGCATTTAATGCAGCAAATATAATTACTCGCACATTTTACAGTTACGACACAAATTTGTTAAAAAATAATATATATTCAACGGGCGGTGCCCCTGTTCTTAGTACGGATGTCCGATGCTATGTGTCGATGATCGCAATAATTATTAATTCCTGTAGCGAATTATCAAAATACTGTTAACATTAGCCCGCTCGTTGATTAACAAATCATGGCAGCACTATATTATTAATCATTTTATAAAATAAGGAGATCATCATGTTTGGAGTTTCAATGAAATTAAATTCGGCAAAGACACTGCTTGCAATCGGTACGGCAACATTATTTTGTTTCGGTACTGCCTGGGCAGGCGCCATTACCCCGGAGATGCAACAAAAGATCGATGCTTACAAAGCCAAGGCTGCTACCATGGCGGCGGACCCGGCGTTGATCCAAGCGGTAAAAGAAGCCAATACCAAAGGACCGATTGCCGGATTGGATAATGCCAAGTGGGAAAAATTAGCCGACAACAGCCCAGAGGCCTCTGAGATGGTGAACAACGCCACGGGCAAGTTACTGACCAAATGGATGAATGAAGATACCAAGTCGCTCAATAAGCTGGTATTAACCGGTAAACAGGGCAATCGCTTCGCGTTCACTTCCAAACCTGCATCTTATATGTCCAAGGACAAGGCGCATTTTAGTGAGTCGTTCGCCGGCAAAAACTGGCAAATGAAGGAAACCCAACCCGATCCCAGCACCAAGATTGAAACCGTGCAGATCACCGTTCCGGTGAAAGACGGCAGTAACACCATTGGTGTATTGCTGTTGAGCCTGACCGCCGATAACCTGCGCAAGTAATCGCGTCATTTATACCGCAAGCCCTTCTTCCGAACATGGACGAAGGGCTTGTTTATTTAACCCCTGAAAAAATCAAAAAAATTTACAGGTGATACGGTTTGCTCAATTCATGCACCGCGTCGATGAATGCGCGGGCGTGGTCGGGATTGACGTTTTGCTGGATGCCGTGACCTAAATTAAAGACATGACCGCTACCCTTGCCAAAACTTTGCAGGATAAAGGCGACTTCGTCACGAATGCGTTGTGGTGAGGCGTACAGTACGGTGGGATCCATGTTGCCTTGCAGGGCGACCTTATTACCGACACGTTGTCGTGCCTGACCAATGTCGATAGTCCAGTCAATCCCCAAACAATCCGCGCCGGTTTGCGCTTGTGTTTCCAACCACTGACACCCCCCCTTGCTAAACAATACTATCGGCACGCGCTGACCATCCTGTTCGCGCTTTAATCCGGCAATGATCTGTTGCATGTAATCCAGCGAAAAGGTTTTGTAATCACGCGTGGTCAAGGTGCCGCCCCAGGTATCGAATATCATCAGCGCCTGAGCGCCTGCTTCAATCTGTGCATTAAGATAGGCGATCACGGTACGGGCGATCACATCGAGCAATTGATGCATGCTTTTCGGATCGTCATACAACATGCCCTTGACCTTGGCGAATTCTTTACTGCCACTGCCCTCAACCATGTAAGTGGCCAGGGTCCAAGGGCTGCCGGAAAAACCGATCAGTGGTACACGACCATTTAGTTCACGGCGGATCACACTCACTGCGTCCATGACATAACCCAGTTTGTCGTGCATATCGGGAACCGAAAGTTTTTTAACATCCGCCGCGCTGCGTACCGGCCGTTCAAAATGCGGGCCTTCCCCTTCCGCAAAATACAAACCCAACCCCATTGCATCAGGAATGGTCAGGATATCGGAAAATAAAATTGCGGCGTCAAGATCAAATCGCGCCAATGGTTGTAAGGTGACTTCACAAGCCAGTTCCGGTGTTTTGCACAGCGTGAGAAAATCTCCGGCCTTTTTCCTTGTTTCCTTATACTCAGGCAAATAACGACCCGCCTGACGCATCATCCATACCGGCGTGACATCCACCGGTTGACGTAACAAGGCGCGTAGAAAACGATCGTTTTTTAAGGCAGTCATATTAGATCCAACACAGAGGCGCAAAAAGCGCAGAGAAGAGATGTTTATTCATGCAGTTGATCATACCATCGCGGTAAGTTAAATCCTCACACCAACACGCAACTGGGTTCACAGATTAAAAAATAATTCTCTGCGCCATAACAATTGAGCCCGGCGCTAAACGCGCAGATAATCCAAAATCCCGTCCGCCGCCTCGCGGCCTTCAAAGACCGCAGTGACAACCAAGTCGGCACCACGCACCATGTCGCCCCCGGCGAATATCTTGGGATTGCTGGTTTGCATTTTATATTGTTGCGTGGCGGACGCCTTGACGCGACCACGCTCGTCCAGTTGTACATTGGCCGCGGTAAACCACGGGGCGGGGCTGGGGCGAAAACCAAAGGCTATGATTACCTTATCCGCCGCGATGATTTCTTCCGAACCCGGCACGACTTCGGGTGCACGGCGCCCGCGTGCATCCGCCGCACCTAACTGCGTGGTGACCATCTTCACACCTTCGACTTTACCCTTACCAACAATCGCAATCGGTTGGCGGTTCCATAAAAACTGCACACCTTCTTCCTTGGCGTTACTAACTTCACGTTTGGAGCCGGGCATATTCGCCTCATCACGGCGGTAGGCACAGGTCACGCTCTTGGCCGACTGACGAATCGCCGTGCGATTACAATCCATGGCGGTATCACCGCCGCCAAGCACGACCACACGCTGATTCTGCATGCTGACAAAATCAGATTCGCACTTATGTGTCTCATAACATTGCCGCACATTGGAGATTAAATACGGCAATGCCTCATGCACGCCAGGCAAATCCTCACCGGGAAAATCCCCTTTCATGTAGGTATAGGCACCCATGCCGAGGAATACCGCATCGTATTGCGCCGCCACCGTGTCGAACGCGATGTCCTTGCCCACATCGGTATTTAAAATAAATTCCACACCCATCTCTTCGAGGATCTTGCGCCGGTGTTTGACGATTTCTTTTTCTAATTTGAATTCAGGAATACCAAAGGTCAGCAGGCCGCCAATTTCCTCGTAACGATCATAAACCACGGCCTTGACCCCGTTACGCGTCAATACATCCGCACACGCCAAACCGGCGGGACCGGCACCGATGATCGCGACTTTTTTGCCGGTATCTTTCACCTGTGATAGATCCGGGCGCCAGCCTTGCGCAAACGCGGTATCCGAAATATAACGTTCGACCGCGCCGATGGTCACCGCGCCAAAGCCGTCGTTTAAGGTGCAGGCGCCTTCACACAGGCGATCCTGCGGACAGACCCGCCCGCAAATTTCCGGCAAGGAATTGGTACGATGCGACAACTCTGCGGCGGCAAATAAATTACCTTCGGCAACCAACTTCAACCAATTGGGGATGTAGTTGTGTACCGGACACTTCCATTCGCAGTAGGGATTACCGCATTCCAAACAACGGGTCGATTGTTGTGCCGCCGCCTGGCCGTTGTATTGACCATAGATCTCGCGGTATTCCTTGATCCGCACCGTCACCGATTGCTTTTGCGGATCGGTGCGCGGCAGTTGGATAAATTCAAAATTATTTTTCTTGGCCATAAAAATTACGTACTTTAAGCCGCAGCGCGGCGCATGTCTTCCAGGATGGATTCCATGGAAGCGGCCTTGGGTTTAATCAACCAGAATTTACCAATCTCATCGGCGAAGTGATCCAATATATATTGCCCACGCTCACTCGCCGTTTCACGCACAAATTCCTGGATCAGCTCACGTAAATAAACGCGATGCTCTTCCATGTTTTGTGGGGCAACCCGCAAGGCATCTGCGTCGTAGCGATTGTAATTATCCGAAAAGTTATGCAACTCATCATAGACGTAGGCAAAGCCCCCCGTCATCCCGGCACCAAAATTCACCCCGGCATTACCCAACACGGCAACAACGCCACCTGTCATGTATTCGCAACCGTGATCACCAATGCCTTCCACCACTGAGATCGCACCGGAGTTGCGCACGGCAAAACGTTCACCGGCCAACCCCGCCGCAAACAATTTGCCGCCTGTGGCGCCGTACAAACAGGTATTACCGATGATCGTGGTTTCGTGTGCGGCGAAGTGACTGTCGCGTGGTGGATACAGTACCAGCTTGCCCCCTGCCATACCTTTACCCACATAATCGTTGGCATCACCCTCGAGGATCATGTGCAGGCCACCGGCATTCCACACCCCAAAACTTTGACCTGCGGTGCCTTGCAGGCGCAACACGATTGGTTTGTCTTCCATTCCCAGGTTGTCGTGCCGTTCGGCAATTTCACCTGACAAGCGCGCACCGATAGAGCGGTGGATATTGGTAACTTGATAATGGAATTCAC
>JAYSTO010000284.1:0-10501 GCA_043719675.1 Gammaproteobacteria bacterium
AGTATGAACTCAGTTCAGCGCGTATTTATGAAAGCATGGGTGGTTATAGTCCGACCATTGGCATTATCGGTGCGGTTATCGGCCTGATTCAGGTGATGGGCAACCTGACCGATCCCAGTAAGCTCGGTGGTGGTATCGCCGTTGCTTTTGTTGCCACTATTTACGGCGTGGGGGCGGCTAACCTGGTATTTATTCCGGTGGCCAATAAATTGAAAAATATTATTTATGCACAAGTCAGGCATCGCGAGATGATCGTCGAGGGCATGGTGTCGATTGCTGAAGGCGAGAATCCGCGCAATATAGAAACAAAATTGCTTGGATTCTTACGCTAATGCGTGCCCGTCGCGATAAACATCAGCGCCGCACGATCGAACACAATGATAACGCGGATCGGTGGTTGGTTTCTTATGCGGATTTTGTCACCTTGCTGTTTGCCTTTTTTGTAGTGATGTATGCGATTTCCTCCATAAATGAAGGAAAATACCGTGTCCTGGCCGACACAATGGAAGCGGCATTTAATACGCCGCCGAAATCAAGCAAGCCCATTCAAATCGGCAAAGATATAGAGAAGATCGCAGAACAGCAAAACACTATCGGCGTTGCAAAACCGATTAAGGTCGAGCCGATCAAACCGGTTGAAACCCAGCAATTGCAAATGGCAAAGATTGCTGAAGATGTAGAGGCCAGTCTCAAACCGCTCATCGACAAAAATCTGATTAAAGTCACAAAAAACAACCTGTGGGTTGAAGTGGAGATTAATGCCAGCATTTTATTTTCCAGCGGCAGTGCGCAGTTGGAAACGGAAGGTACATTGCCGTTAAACAATCTGGCGCAGGTATTAAAAAATCTGCCTAACCATATTGATGTTGAAGGGCATACCGATAATTTAACGATTAAGACGCCAGTGTTTCCTTCTAACTGGGAGTTGTCCGCGTCACGTGCGGCAAGTGTGGTGCATTTGTTTACCAAGCAAGGTGTTGAGCCTGTGCGTTTGTCGGCCATTGGGTATGGTGAGTTTAGGCCCGTGAGTGACAATGCGACAAGCGATAGTCGTCGGCAAAACCGCAGGGTGAAGATTGTGATCCTGGCCGATAAGAATGCACGGCGCATGACCGAGATCGAAGGCGTCAGCGTGTCGCCACCGGCCGCAAACCAAATCCCCCCTACCCCCCTTTTACTAAGGGGGGAATAACACGCTGACTATATGAAGCGTTACACAACAAGGTGGATAGAAATTTCAGAAATGTGCAGGATGCGACAGCAACGAACCATCTCCCCCTTTGAAAAAGGGGGATTTGTATACCAGGACTTCGGAACCAAATATAGACACAAACACATCATGACAAACTAGGAGCATAACGAATTGCGCGTGTGGGCGGCAGCAAATCAGAAAGGTGGCGTCGGTAAAACCACCACCATCGTTTCCCTGGCGGGCTTACTGAGTCGTCAGGGTAAACGTGTGTTGCTGATTGATCTGGATCCGCATGGCTCATTAACTGCGTATTTTGGTTTTGATCCAGACACCCAGGAGCCGAGTCTCTATCATTTATTTCAGAATCCGCCGCTGGATGTAAAACGTATTATTCTTAATACCAAGCTTGATTCCATCAAACTCATTCCTGCTTCAACCGCGATTGCGACATTGGATCGGCAATTAGGTACTCAGGAAGGCAAGGGCCTGGTAATTCGGCGTGCGTTAGTTTCGTGTTTTGATGACTATGATTATTGCCTGATTGATTGTCCGCCCATCCTGGGGGTGCTGATGGTGAATGCTTTAGCGGCGGCAGAGCATTTACTAATTCCTGTACAAACGGAATTTCTCGCCATCAAGGGACTGGAACGCATGATGCGTACGTTACAAATGATCACGAAGTCACGTCAGCATCCACTTGCGTACACGGTGATTGGCACAATGTTTGATCGCCGCACGCGTGCAGCAATTGATAGTTTGCAAGTTTTGCGCGAACGCTACGGTGATAAGTTATGGGAGTCGGTCATCCCACTGGATACCCGGTTTCGTGAGGCAAGCAGCAAGGGTCTGCCAATTGCCTATGTCGCACCAGCAAGTCGTGGTGCCTTGGCCTATGCTGCACTCATCCAAACGCTTACCGGCGAGGCGACCGAGAAACCCGGGGTGCCGGTGACATGAGTGATGCGTCAAAAAAACTCGTAGAACAGCAGCTCGCGTTGGCTAATTTTTTTGATGCATTGATGTTAGACGTGCAAGCGTATGCAAACCAGGATAGGGCGGCCACTCCCGTTGTTGTTGATCTGCCTGAGGCAAACATGCCTGCCATCAGAAACCCCACCACGCTACCCGCCGCTACCCCTGTGATCGCGCCCAGCACATTAGTTGCAGAACCTTCATCGTCACTCAAGCTGTTTGCGCCATTGCCATCTATCGCCGTACCGCCGCCATTAAAAGCGGTCGATGTCATTATTCCCGTCGCTCGCGAAACCGGCGTAAGTGAGCCTGGATTAATACCTGCCGTTACTCTTTCCGCCACCGAACCAACTGAAACGCAGCAACCGCTATGGGCGCAAGGACCCTTTCAGGCCATGTTATTTAAAGTAGCGGGTTTAACCCTGGCGGTGCCCTTGGTTGAACTCAATGGCGTGGTGGAGTGGCGCGAGGATGCGGTGACGGAAATGCCCGGTCATGCAGATTTTTATCTGGGTCTGATGCCGCACCTGGGACAAAAGGTCGCGTTAATTGACACAGCACGCTTGGTGTTACCGCCAGATAAATTACGTGCGCTGGCAGGGGATGATCCACGGGCACGGATTAAGCGTATCGTCCTGATCAATGACAGCAAATACGGTCTGGCCTGTGATGACGTAGCGGAGGTGATTAGCTTAAAACCGGCAGATGTGCGCTGGCGTACGTCAAGAACCCAACGCCGTTGGCTGGCCGGGACGGTTATTGAGCATATGTGTGCTTTGATTGATGCAAGCGCCTTCGCCCAGATGCTCACCAGCCGCATGCCAGTCAAGGCCTTTCGTGAATAAACGCAATGCTGATAAATTGGCATGGGATATGCAAATTCCTAGTCAGCATAGTGCCAACGACTTATTTTTGACATTGTGGAGTTGTCCGCAATAACACCGGCAAAGGAGATTACACCATGGCCCAAGCGGCACAAAGCATGAACGACCCGATTACGCAGTGGGTCACGTTTTATCTGGATAATGAAAAATACGGGATAAAGGTGATGCAAGTGCAGGAAGTCCTGCGTTTGACCGAGATTGCCCCGGTGCCTGGCGCCCCCGAGTATGTCCTGGGTATTATCAATCTGCGTGGCAATGTTGTCACGGTGGTTGATACCCGCAAGCGTTTTGGACTACAGGAAAAACAACCGGAAGATGCAACGCGAATCGTGATTATCGAAGCCGCCAATCAGGTAGTAGGTATTCTGGTTGATAGCGTCGCCGAGGTGGCAGATTTGCGTGCCTCGGAAATGGAATCTGCGCCGAATGTGGGTAGTGATGAAAGTTCCAAATTCATTCAAGGGGTGTCTAGCCAGGGTGACGGTTTATTGATCCTGGTGGACGTTGACAAATTATTGTCGACCGATGAATGGCAAGACATGGCATCGTTATAACGCAGCATAGGTAATAAACACTATGGCCGATATTAATCACATACGCCTTGCGCCACTGCTCTGGCCTGCGGCGCCGCATCCGGCAATCAACGCCAATAACAACAAAGGCTACAACAAATCCAAGGATCGGGCGTATCGCAGTCCGCGTAATGAATCGCAAGACGAGAAAGCCACCGATAGTGATAAGCACCTTGACGAGTACGCCTGAATGCAAACACTCAACAACATGGTAATGTCGCTACAACCCTGGGTTAGCCTTGTACCGGTTTGGGCTTGGATCGGCGTGCTGGCAGTGTGTGTCATTGCCTGGCTAACCTCGCGTAGCCGCGTGCGCATGCGACGTTTGCACAGTGAACTTGAGCGCGTCCGCAATGAACTGCGTGCGATGACCACCGCAGCGATGGGTGTTGGTGGCCGGGTGCGTGAATTAGAACGGCACCAACGGAATGTAAAAAATCAAACCGCGCCCGCCGCAAAGTTGCAAAAAGAAAAACCAGCTGAAAAAAAACAACAGAATGTAGTGGTTATGCGTCCCGCTGTTGAAGACTATTCAAGCCACCCGTACGACTATGCCATTCAACTCGCACGCCATGGGTCATCGGTGAATGACATTATGTATCAGTCCGGCGTCAGCCAGCACGAAGCTAATCTTATCCACATGTTACACACCGCCAGCAAGGCCAGTTGAACAATTTAATTTATTTCTTATCTTATAAATTGTTGAAGTGGCCGCCTTCAAAATGGATTACAATTTTCGCTACACTACGTAGCCTGCACAGGTGCGGATGCGGGCGGGCTATACGAGTCAGGAGCAGGGAATTCAGTTTGTGATCGCAGGCAGTACTGATAAGGTGTTTTTTCTATCAGGGCATTGGAGAGAGTACAGTATGTTGCGACAGTATTCTGTGTTGGTGGCGAGCCTGTTGCTGTTGTGGTCGAGCATCGCCGCTGCTGTGGAGGTGATGGAGCGTTTGCCCAACGGACTGGAGGCCAGTGCGGAATTTATCCAGGGCCAGCGTGACAAACCCGCCGTGCTCATCCTGCACGGTTTTTTACAAATGCGTAATACCGCCACAGTGAGTAACCTGGTCAATAATTTGAGCAGTGATGGTTATACCCTGCTTGCCCCGGCATTGTCGTTGGGTGTGAGTCGACGTAAACAAAGTCTTCCTTGTGAAACTCCGCATCCACACACGTTTTCTGACGACGTAACGGAAGTGGGCTTTTGGGTGGATTGGTTGGCAACCAGGCACAATGCAACATCAATTATCCTCATTGGGCATAGCACGGGCAACGCACAGTTGTTAGCCTATGCCAGCGAACACCGCGCCGGATTGATTAAAAAGATCATTGCCATCAGTCTGGTCGAATATGAACGTGAGTTTGGCGGCAAGCATAATCAAACCCAATACAAACAGGCCCAGCGGCGTGCGCAAAAAGGTGATAACTCACTTGGCAAGTATAAACTCTCCTATTGCAATAACTATGTGGCGCCCGCGGCGGCGTTCTTGTCCTATGCCAGCTGGAATGAAGATAAGATTGTCAGCACCCTCCAGGCAATAAAATTTCCGGTGATTGTTCTGGTTGGCGAGGCGGATGCGCGTATGCGCCCTGTCTGGCGCAGTCGCCTGATTAAGGCGTCGGTTGTTGTTAAATCTGTGCAAGGTGCCAATCACTTCTTCAGTGATACTCATGAATTCGACCTGTATGATCAGGTTACTCAGGCCATTCGTGAATAATTCCGTTTATGCTCTTTACTAAATTCAAAGTAAGGTTGCAATTACCTGTCATGGCCTATCTTGGTGTCATACTGGGTTTGGGCATGGTGTTATTTTTTGGATTAAGTACGGTGGTAAAAGAAAAAGGCAGTGCGCTGAATCAGGAAATTCTACAAATGAAACGCAATGCCGCGCAGCAGGAATTGGCGACAGCAATTAAACTGGTAGTTGATGACCTGATGCGTGCTAAAACCGCATTGCTGAATTGGGATGAGGTTCGGCAGCAATTGGCGAACCCCAGTTATTATGACTATTGGCGCAGAAATCGGTTGCGTACATCGAGCCTTTTACCCAAGACGATTGATGGTGGTGATATTTATGATCGACAGGGTATGAGGCTGCAGGCAATCGCCCAAGATACGATGTTGCCGCTGAGGTTTCCACGGGATATAACAGGACCGCTGGCGAAAAAACAACGTGGCGCAATTGTTGTGCTCTATGGGTTTAGTGTCACACCTGAAGGATCATCGGAAGTATTAGGCTATGTACTGTTATCGACAGCTTTACAGTCCGCCCTTAAAAATACCGGTGCGCTGCACAGTATCGATCCATTGTTTATCGCCGATAAATTGGCGGAGGGCGAGAGTGTCAGTGTTGATGAACTCATTAATTATTTGACTCCGCCGACAACTGACACGCCAGCTGCCACTGCCTTGAGCAATCTTGTGACGCGCGCATTGCAGGATTTTTTGGCGGCTGGCGCGGTATTGTCGGTCTTAATTTTACTTGTAGTAGTGTCGCTGTTTGTCCGGCCATTACAGCGGTTATCGGTGTATGTCGATGATTTGCGCCAAAACGAGGGGCACAGTGAGCCGACGGTCAGATCCGGGTTGGCAGTGACAGAGATTGAAAAGACCTACCAGTCCCTGTATGTCTATCATGCACAGTTGGCGCAGGGCAACGATGCTCTCCGACAGAGTGAAACGCGCCTGCGTACGATTCTGGATAACGTACCCGATGGTGTGTTGTCCATTGACAATGACAGCAGGATTCTTTCCTGTAACCCGGCGGCTTGTAAACTTTTTGGCCTGCCCGCGGATGCGCTGGTATCGCGGTTATTTATTGATTTACTGGACATCAGCGAGGGTGAGAGTCCGGAGATTGCTGGCATTCGTGCTGATGGCAGCCGGTTTCCGGCGGAGACCACATTCAGTGATCGGTATGATGCGGCGAACACGCGCATTATCATTGTTCGGGATATTACCGAACGCAAAAACAGTGAAGCCAGACTGGTGCAATTGGCTAATTATGATCCGCTGACCGGCTTGCCGAATCGAACGCTGATGCGTGACAGGTTGATGCATGCAATACAGCGCGCCAGGCGTAATCACACTATGATTGGATTGATTTTTCTCGATCTGGATCGGTTTAAAAATATCAATGATACGCTTGGCCACCAACTGGGTGATGCGTTATTAAAGCAGATTGCGGAGCGATTAATCCGCACCGTGCGTGACAGCGACACGGTGGCGCGGTTGGGCGGGGATGAATTCACCATCATCATTGAAAATGTCGTGGATATTGACAAGTTATCGGAAATTGCCACGCACTTATTGGAAAATGTCTCTGCCGCGATGCAGCTGGAGGGAAGGGTGGTGTCGGTGTCAACCAGCATGGGCATTACGCTTTATCCCATGGATGGCGAAGATTCGGATCGCTTGATCAAGAATGCGGATACGGCGATGTATCGCGCCAAGGAACTGGGTCGTAACAATTATCAATATTTCACCGAGGAAATGAATGCCAAGGCAATGGAACGCCTGGAATTGGAACATGCATTACGACTGGCGTTACAAAATAACGAATTTATTTTGTATTACCAACCGCGCATGAATATCAAGAGTAATACGCTTGTCGGTGTTGAGGCATTAATTCGCTGGCAACACCCGCAACTGGGGATGATCCCGCCGGGCCAGTTTATTTCGATCATGGAAGATACCGCCATGATTATTCCCATGGGTGAATGGGTGTTGCGCACGGCCTGTACGCAATTAAAACACTGGCAGGACGCGGGCTTCTCCGCGATACAGATGGCCGTCAATGTTTCCGCCCGGCAATTCCAGGATAAGGGTTTGGTCAATAACGTGCGACGGATTATCGAGGAAACGGGCGTGTCGCCGTTTTTGATTGAGTTGGAGATTACCGAAAGTCTGCTGATGGATAATCAGGATACGGCCTTACCGATGCTGAATGAGTTCCACGCAATGGGTATATCAATAGCCATTGATGATTTTGGCACCGGCTATTCGTCATTGAGTTACCTGCTGAAATTCCCGATTGATATCATCAAGATCGACCGTTCATTTATTGCCGGTATTCCCGATGATAAAGACGCCTGTGCCATCACCACGGCGATCATTGCCTTATCAAAGAGTATGCAGCTGAAGGTAACTGCAGAGGGAATAGCGACGCAAGTCCAGGAGGATTTTATGCGCAGCCATGATTGTGATGAAGGGCAGGGATACCTTTATGCTATGCCGATGCCAGCGGAGGCATTACTGGCTATATTTAATAAAAAATGACGTATGAATCGTTATTAAACAGGAATCGCAAATAAACAATACTGATAACAATGTTGTTGATGGTGCAAAAAACGAAAATATTTTTAGTTCGGGAATGCATACATTGATTTGCCTTCCGTGGCATTAGTTCAGTTACTTTGGGGCTGCTGTTATTTTTTTGCTGTGTGCTTCTAAAATCTGTTTGACCTTGCTTCGGTCAATCTCTGGTTTACTGCGGCTCATCCCTTCAACCAGCTCTAACGCCGTCAGGTTGTCGTGTTCCGGCACTCTATTATTTTTGGTTTTTATTGTTGGATCAGCCCCATGTGCTAATAGAAACGTAACTAACTCAGGCTCGTTACTAGCCACTGCTATATGCAGGGGTGCATACCCCGTCATGGGACTGACTTTATTGACATTAATCCCTTTTTCAACCAAAAAATGGAGGAATTTGGCGCGTTTTTGAGGATCACTAAAGACAAAAGACAATCCAGCCCGCTGTTCTAATTTGGCGAGGTCTTCCTTTGTGCCGCGAAGATGCAGCATATAATATTCACACACGCTTTTAGGAATGCGATAGGCGGTGTCGCTGGTGGAGCATATCATCAGTCCTTCAAGATCATCGGTAGCCATTACATAGATGGTTAGGCCAATCCAGGAGGCCGGGATAATAATGACCAAGGCTAACAAGATTTTTTTGATCATGGTCAGGTCGAAAGGTTGATGTGTTTTATCTGCCTTCCGTGGCGTTCGCATGGTTACTTGGGGCTGTCTTTCGTTTTTACTTTGCCATGTGCTTCTAAAATTTGTTTGACTTTACTTCTGTCAATTTCCGGTCTGTTCCGGCTCAACGCGTGTGCGAGTTCTAATGGGGTCAGATTGTCAAACTCGGTGAACGGCGCAGGACCGCCCCCTTTTTCCTTTCGTATGGTTGGATCGGCACCGCGATCCAGCAAAAATTTTACCAACTCGGGGTCATTAAGAAGTACAGCCCCATACAAAGGTGTTGCTCCATCGATAGGGCTGATCTTGTTAACGTTAATTCCTTTCTCTAGCAAGAAATTTAGAAATTTGGCACTTGTCTCACTGTTGCCTAATACAAAAGACAGCCCGGGCCCCTCTTCTAAATCAGCAATGTCTTCCTTTGTCCCGCGAAAATGGAGTGTATAGTACTCCACCACGCTATCACAATTGGGTATGCGACAGGTGTCGCCACTAGTAGAATATATCATTAATGTTTCAAGGTCGAAGGTTGTCAGTGCATAAATGGTGAAACCAACCCAAGAAATCGGGAGAATAATAACCAAGGCTAATAAGATTTTTTTGATCATGATCAGGTGGAAAGGTTGATGTGTTTTATCTGCCTTCCGTGGCATTAGTTCAGTTACTTGGGAGTTGCTGTTAATTTTTTGCTGTGTGCTTCTAAAATCTGTTTGACCTTGCTTCGGTCAATCTCTGGCTTACTGCGGCTCATCCCTTCAACCAGCTCTAACGGCGTCAGGTTGTCGAACTCCAACGCCCTATTATCTTTGGTTTTTATTGTTGGATCAGCGCCATGAGCCAATAGAAACGTAACCAACTCAGGATCATTATAGGCACCTGCTGCATTATGTAGGGGTGCAAACCCCGTCATGGGGCTGACTATATTGACATTAATCCCTTTTTCAACCAAAAAATGGAGGAATTTGGCGCGTTTTTGAGGATCACTAAAGACAAAAGACAATCCAGCGCGCTGTTCTAATTTGGCAAGGTCTTCCTTGGTCCCGCGAAAATGCAGCATGTAGTATTCACACACGCCTTTAGGGATGCGATAGGCGGTGTCACTGGTGGAACATATCATCAGTCCTTCAAGATCATCGGTAGCCATGGCATAAATAGTTAAGCCAATCCAAGAGACCGGGATAATAATGACCAAGGTTAGCAAGATTTTTTTGATCATGGTCACGTCCAGATGCGGTTATTGTTTTTATAAAAAACCGACGCATAATCAACAAAGGAGGCACTGGTATTTTCTTTCTTGGTAATATTGTTTACATACTTCGTAACAAACTCAGTATCAAACCCATCTCGCAAAGCATCACGGACTCGATCATAAATCTTTACTGTCGCCAAATCAGTGACTTTGGCATGTTTAAACCATAGGCCGGAGGCTTTTGCGATAAATTTTGCAAGAAACTTGAAGGCACTTAATCCCGGTTTAAACGAGGCGAATTGGAAAATAATGGCAACGAACCCCAGCGCGTAAGAGGCATCCACCGCTTCCACGAGCAAACCCTGCGCAAATTCCCGGATTTTATCCGTGGTGACGAGTGGTTGGATTAAGCTAGCTCGACTTGGAAAAATGAAGGTAAGAATTTCTTTAGTTTCTTCCTCATCAAATATTAGCTCTTCAGGTGTAAATTTTCGTAAATAGATAAATTCTGCGCTCATGATGGTTTTCCCCCTTTCCTGGTAATGTTGGGTGATACTATCACGGTAAAATAACCAAATACTATTAAGTTAAACAAATAAAGTTGGAAGTGATGTACTTAAAGCTACACTTTTAATGGCGCCTGCATTGTTAAAGTAAGGAGCAGCCCGGTACAGTGTTTTCCGCCTTAGACACCGCCATCTGCAAGAC
>JAYSTO010000285.1:0-4211 GCA_043719675.1 Gammaproteobacteria bacterium
GTGATCGGCTCACCCAGATCATGTTGATTGAGATTGTGAAATTCCTGCGCGAGTTGCTGGAGTTTTTTGCGCAGTTGCTCGGCGGAACCCGACGTCAACATCCCCGACAGGAATGTAAAACTTTCACCTTTATTGGTAAAGTGACTCTTGAGAAACTCTTCTTGTAGATGTGCGGTAAAAAATCGCTGAATCGGTCCCCGGCGTCGCCAGCTGAAATTGGGCGCGATTCGTAATTTGATGCGATTCTTTGGTAACAAGTCGATCACCTTGAGCCGATCCAACCGCGCCAGGTAACGAATCAGCTCTGTATCGGCTATCTGGTGTTGCTGCAAAATTTCCTCATAGGTCCAACCATTCACCACCAGAAAGGCAACCAATAATAATTTCGTATCTGAGATTAGCTCGCTCTCTTGTTCTTCGCTCAACTCAACCAGACGTTGTTGATCCGCCTCCATTTTTTTCACCAGATCCGCGATCTCCATGTCCAACAACTGGCAAATCTGCTCAAGCCGTTCCAACGAAAAACTCTCGTCGGCAAACAGGCGTTTAACGCTGGCCTCACTCAAGCCCAGGCCATCGGCCACTGTGCGATAAGTCATGCCGTGGGCCTTAAGGCTTTTCTTCAGTGTCGCGATCAATGCTTGTGTCTGTGCCATTCTCATCCCCTTAGTATTGATAACCAGTACCGCTAGGCTATAAATTCATGAACATAATACTTAAGTTGTATAAAGCAATACCAGACTACTGATGGGATGGCTCGCCGTCAAGTCAGACAATGCTGATTTTGGCGATAAACAGGGTTGGGGTACAGGCTAAATGCGACTGCGCAGATTGAGATTTTTGCGCATTCGACTCAGTGTCACTGCCAAGCGGCGATATGAACGTAGACGCAAAACCTGACGAACCAGGCTTTGCCAGGATAAAGATTTGACCTGACGTGTCTCATGAATGTGTGGTAGAAAAAATAGCGAAACACTGAAGCGCAAAATAGTCGATAGAATAAACACCCCGTAAAAAACGCTGAACCACTGCAAGTGCCAGGAACCGAGCGTCATTGCCTTAGGCAGATTTTCACTCAACAACCCGCCCAGCAACGCGCCGGCGAATACCGCAATACCCGTCAACACATTATGCAGGGCCATATAGGTGACACGTTTTTTTGTGGGCACCAATTCATAAATGAAATTACCGCTACTGAGAGAAAACCCCGCCCAAATCACCCCGCCGATAATTTGTATAAAGATTAAATACCAAAGATTCGTTGAGATTATCCATAACAACGGCATCAGCGGAATAAGTGACCCGCAAAATAATATTACAACACGATTACCAAAAATATCACAGACCCTGCCCCAGCGCGGCAAAGTCAAATACTGACTCAGGATCATCGTCGCCATAATGCTGGTATATTGCAGGTAACTCAATTGCAGATCGCGCAACATATATACAATGAAAAACGGCGAAGCCACCGCCACGGAGAATTGCATCGCGGCAAAGAACAACGAAAACCGCGCCATTGCCGAGCCTTGAATACGACGAAAAATATTTCTTTGAAACGGTGACTCCAGTGCAACCACGTGTTCGAGGGGAGAGTACATCATGTAGATGTGATATATCGAGACAAGACGCGCGACCATCGCCAGGGTAAACAAGATCGCAAATCCCCATGCGGTCAATTTCAACGCATCAAAGGTATGCAATACCAAACCGCCAAAAATGAAGGCAAAAAAGGCCATCAAACTGCACAGCCGCGTGCGCATCGCAAAGTAGCGACCACGCCGGTGTTCGGGGACAAGATCACCCATCAAACTCCACCACTGCGGCGAAGCAATATTCACACTGACAAAATACAAAATGACGCCGCCAATTAAAAGCGGGATCGCCTGTTGCGGAAACAACAAGGGCAGGATCAACACCGGCATCATCGTGATCGCCTGTAAACTCGTGCCAAACAAAATTAGCGTGCGTCGTGAACGGCCATGCCGACCAAGCCACGCAGAAAAGAGTTGCGCAAAGGCACCCAACAAAGCGGGCAATGAGGCCAACACCCCAATCTGGGCGTTACTGGCTTTGAAAAATAAGGCGAACACCGAGAAATAACTCTCGCCGGCACCACTCGTGACGGAATAGGCGACACCATCCTTAACCGAATGGCGTAACGATTGGTCAATCTGTGGATCAGGGGAAATACGACGCAACTTAAATAAAAAAAAGCGCACGGCCGCTTATTACTCCATGTATATTTTTGTCACTTTTTGTATTTAGTCGACGAACTGTCGTTAACATCAAATACTACAGATACCCGAGACGTTCTGATATCTGTCTTCCTGCTTCCTTGACCAAGGGTACCCAGGTATCTTGGCGACGCTCTATAGGCGCGGAAATTGAAAGCCCGGCAACGATGGCACCCGCGTTATCGTGGATTAACACACCGATGCAACCCACCCCTTCTTCAGCCTCCTCATTATCGAGCGCATAACCGTCTTTGCTTGCGTGCTGAACCACCTCAATGAGCCTGTCAACAGCAGTAATGGTATGTGAAGTATAGGAGGGTAATCGGCTGCGTTCTGCATAGGCCCGAATAAAGGATTCACCGAGTTCGGCCAACATCAATTTACCGACCGCCGTGACATGTAACGGTGCACGACTACCGATCACCTGCTCGACACGCATCATGCGTTTGGGGGCGACCCGCTCGATATAAACTACTTCATCGCCTTCTCGCACAGTTAAATTAACAGTTTCACCAATGGCGTCACGCAACCCTGCCATTACAGTCATGGCCTCCTGCCGAATGTCGATACCACGGCGAACCCGGCCCGCCAATTTAAGCAATCGCCTGCCCAGGGTGTAACGGCCCACGGAATCGCGTTCGACCATACCTACAGCCGCTAAGGCAGCGAGAATCCGAAAGGCCGTTGACGGATGTAGTTCGGTTTCTGCTGACAAAATTTTCAGACTGACCGGGTCGTCATACTTTGCCACGACATCCAGCAACCGCGAGGCGCGATCAATGACTTGAATAGAGGATTGCGATTTTTCCATTTCACATTATGAAAACGATTATGTATTGCGAAATTATAGGTCGGCCGGTATGCTTTCAGCAAGCCAAAAGACGCTAAAACGGTGTGATAGCCAGCAACACCGTTTTTTATTGACGGTTATTTTTCACAATGTGAAATAACACGTACATCATGAAATATTTTGAATACGGATGAAAGACCATGAAATCAAATGCCCTAGAAAAATCACCTGCCATTCCCGCCTTTTGCGAAGGTATCCAGCATTTTGCGGCAGCATGGCCTGACGCCGAGCGTTATGCCGGTAGTGCCATCATTGGCAAAGGTCAGTCCGCCATTGGCGACGCCAATGATGACAAGGCGGTGTTTCAAACCCTATTAGGTGCCGACGCCCTGCGTTACCTGACGCTACAAGTCACCGGCGCCAAAGCCTCCGGTCACCCCGGCGGGTTTGCCTCCAGCGCCGAGGTCCATGCCGCGCTGATCATGCTGGGTCATACCAATATCGTCACTGAAGTTGGGCATCATGCTCCGGGATTTTATTCATCGATGTTCCTCGATTCCTCGCTTGAGGCAATGGGAATTCATACTGTGAAAGACATGATGGCCCGGTTTCGTGAGAAACATGGGCTGTTGGGTCATTTGTCGGGAGCCATCCCTGGTTTGTTAGCACCCGCCGGTCCATTGGGCCAAGGCCAGCATTTCGCGATGGCGGGGGCGTATTTACACCGTGACAAGTTATTTCCGGTGACCATCGGTGATGGTGGCATGGGTGAACCGTATGTCTTGAATGCCATGATGCATTTCCATATGGCCTTCCCTGACATCACCAATTTTCTGCCGACCCTGATCTGGAATGGTTATTCACAGGAACATCACTCCATGGTGTCACTGCACAGCAACGAACAAATGTTGAATTACTGGCAAGGTCACGGCTTTGAAACCGTGATCCTGATCGATGCCAAAGAGTTTGATGACAGCAATCAATCCGGAAATTTTGTCGATAGCACCCATTTCTCCTTTGCTCAACGCCTTGCCTTTACCAAGGCAATATTAACCGGTGTCGATAAGGCAGCCAAATCCGCGCTGAACGGCAAACTCACCGCCTTCATTATCAAACAACTCAAAGGCGCAGGCGTGCACACCACCGGCGCGAAATCGCACAACTTATATCCTGCCGATACGCTTGAC
>JAYSTO010000286.1:0-10477 GCA_043719675.1 Gammaproteobacteria bacterium
GCAAGCTCGATTTCTGCACGGTAGTCAAAGACGGCGCACGGATCATGTTTGCGCGCGCGCCCGGAAAAATGCCTAGCGGCAAAACCGGACTCGCCAAACAACCCGTCGAGATTTACTTTGAGGTTGCTGATGTTGTGGCGTACCACGATCAACTCAGAAAAAAGACCGGTGTGAAGATTACCGATCCGATAGCCCTGCAATGGTGGGGCGACAAAACCTTCAAGGTGTTAGATCCGTGCGGCTATGAAATTTGGTTCTATCAAACCGTTGGCGAAGTAATTCCGCCCGAAGGCGCGAAGATCGTTTAATCACGGCAATGAGCTACGACGAAAAAACCGCTCACCGAGTGCGCCGAATTTTTTCTGATCGGACTGATGTTATCGAAAGGAAAATATTCGGTGGCTTGTGTTTCATGGTGAAGGGGTGCATGTGTTGCGGTATTACGACTACAGCGTTTATGGTACGTGTCGGCCCCGACCACTACGAAGATGCACTTGCCCAGCGTCATGCACGACCAATGGATTTTACGGGCCGTCCGCTAACGGGTATGGTCTATGTCGATCCTGCTGGGTATAAAACCGATGCAGCGCTTGCCAAGTGGGTTGCGCGTGGCGTGGCTTTCGTTTCAACGCTTCCCGCCAAGAACACGGCAATAAAAAAACAGCGGAAGAGATCGACTCGTAAGTAAATATTTAGATGCGAATTACTACCAGGCAGCTTCACAGCGAATCGGGGCACGTTTGCTGAGATGCGCTACGGGTTTTAGCGGGTGTCTAACAAAGTCAGAGAGTTTTGGTTGTTTGTTAATAAGTAGCAGTTACTGATATTGTGTTTATTTGGTGCAGTGCTTAGGTAAGTGCAGCGCAATTCCGGCGGTAGGGGTGCTACACAAAAATAATATTTGACAATACGTTCCGAGGCGCATTATATTACACCTTATGGTGTATAGTAGATCGCAGCAAATGGATGATGCGTTTTTTGCTTTGTCCCACCCTGTAAGAAGGGCGGTATTGGAGCAGTTATCTGCGGGTCAATTGTCTGTGGCGGAAGTGTCAAAACCACATGGCTTATCGCCCGCGCAAATGACGAAGCATTTGGCGATTTTAGAACGCGGTGGTTTATTGAATCGCGAGAGGCACGGAAGAGTACATCAGCTGGCGCTTAATCCTGATGCATTGAAAGAAATCATGGCGTGGGTTCAGCGTTACCAGAAATTTTGGGATACGCGCCTGGATGCACTGGAGCGATTTCTTAACAGTAGTGCAGGTGGTACGAAAGATCGTAATGGTAAGTAGGTCAGTTGTCTTGATTAGGAGAATGTAATGAACGATAAGACCGTTGGTAGTGTCCACTGGAGTTTCTGGGTAATCGGCGTTGTTGCGCTTCTCTGGAATATAATGGGTATCATAAATTTCTTCATGCAAATGAATGCAGGCACGCTCGCTACAATGCCCGAATCGCAGCGTGCGATCATCGAAGGCCGACCCGTATGGGCCACTGGCGCTTTTGCAATAGCTGTTCTCGGCGGCGCACTTGGCAGTCTTCTGTTACTGCTCAAGAAGTCAGCAGCGACCTATTTATTTATCGCGTCGTTACTCGGCATGATCGTGCATATGATTCCTTACCTTGGTATGACTGGTTCGACCATCAAGTTTGGCCCCACCGAGATATCGATGTTTATTCTGATGCCGTTGGTAGTAGCAGCATTTTTGATCTGGTATTCAAAGCAGGTACAGAGCAAGGGTTGGATTAGTTAAAGGAGAGATACAAATGCCTCAATATTTTATAACGTATCTCGGCGGTGATAAGCCGTCGAGTCCAGAAGCAGGTAAGCAACACATGTCAAAATATCGAAATTGGTTATCCTCATTGGGAAAGTCGGCGGTTAGTCCCGCTAATCCGCTGAAGAATACCAGCACGGTAAATTCAGATGGCTCTGTTTCAGGCGGCGGTAAAACATCCATGTCTGGCTTCACAATAATAGAAGCTGATTCCATGGAATCGGCTCTTTTCATTGCGAAAAGTTGTCCTTTCCTTGAGATAGGCGGGTCGCTTGAGGTCTCGGAGTTAATGCAGATGCCACGCTAAGTTCCTCGTCGCTGGGTTTTATTACTGCCGGTGATGTGTAGCAATAAATAAGGAAAAATACATGACGGCTGAGCTGAAAAAAGACGGAACCGTTGAGTTGACAATAGAAAGGGAGTTTTCCTGCACGCCTAAGGCGATATTTGAAGCCTGGCTGCAACCGGAACAGCTCCGTCAGTGGTGGGGGCCCACGGACGATTTCACGGTTACCAAGATTTCGGTCAATGCCGTAGTAGGTGGGGAATATTATTTACAGTACAACGATTCTGCAGGTGCGGTAAAAAATTTAACGGGCATTTATAAAATCATTGATCGATATACCAAACTTGTTTTTACTTGGGTAATGGGTGTGCCCTCGGATGCCATGCCGGAGGAAACGTTGGTGACACTCGACTTTATACCCACAGAAAAAGGAACCAAACTGACCTTGTGCCATCAGAAATTCTCTACGACAGCACTGCGTGACCGCCACAACTGGGGTTGGAATGGCACCTTAGATAAGCTAGCCAGATATCTCAGTAAAGCGGTGTGATTGACAGCGGAGCAGCTGCATAAACTTGGCATAGATGTGTCACCCAACGCGCCGGTGGTCATTACAGTAGGATGTATCCAATACCTACTGTTCGTGCAGCAAGTGGCAAGCCAAGACCAAATCGACCGAACTATGATGTTATACACTATGGTTAACATCCATCCCTAACTTTACAACCCCGAACTGTTTTAGCCCCTGCTGACCTTTGCCTCGGCTTGCGGTATGCTTGCCAGCACAAATTAACCATTTAGCAGAACCACACACCATGCAAGAGTCTTATGTACCCGAACAAGTCGAACGCGACACGCAGGCGTATTGGGAACAACACCAATCGTTTCGTGCGGTGGAAGATGCCAAGAAAGAGAAGTTTTATTGCCTGGCGATGTTTCCCTATCCCAGTGGTCGTCTGCACATGGGCCATGTGCGTAATTACACCATCGGCGATGTAATCAGCCGTTATCAACGTATGCAGGGCAAGAATGTCTTGCAGCCGATGGGCTGGGATGCGTTTGGTCTGCCCGCAGAAAACGCCGCGATTCAAAACAACGTGCCTCCGGCGACCTGGACCCGCGCCAATATCGATTATATGCGTACGCAACTCAAACGCTTGGGCCTGGGTTATGACTGGTCGCGTGAGCTTGCCACCTGCAACCCGGACTATTACCACTGGGAACAATGGTTGTTTACACGCTTATATAAGAAGGGTCTGGTCTACAAAAAGACCGCGCCAGTGAACTGGTGTCCGCATGACATGACGGTGTTGGCTAATGAACAAGTGGTCGACGGGCGCTGCTGGCGTTGCGACACCACGGTGGAACGCAAGGACATCCCGCAGTGGTTCATGAAGATTACGGCCTATGCCGACGAATTACTGGATGAGTTGGATAACCTCTCCGGCTGGCCGGAACAAGTGCGAACCATGCAGCGTAATTGGATTGGTCGTTCCGCCGGGGTTGACGTGGTGTTCACGATTGCGCACAGCGGTGAATCACTCAAGGTCTTTACCACCCGGCCTGATACGTTGCTGGGCGTCACCTATCTGGCGGTTGCGCCAGAACACCCGGTGGCACAACGCGCGGCCAAGCAACATGCGAATGTCGCGGCCTTTATTCTTGACTGCGCGCAAGTGGGCACCGCCGAGGCCGTGGTGGAGACCATGGAAAAGAAAGGTATTGATACCGGCCTGTTGGCTGTGCACCCCATCACCGGCGATCACCTGCCGATTTTTATCGCCAACTTTGTCTTGATGGGCTATGGCGAAGGCGCGGTAATGTCGGTACCGGCCCACGACCAACGTGATTGGGAATTCGCACGGCAATACGGTTTACCGGTGCGGCAAGTGATTACACCGATAGATGCAACGCAAGTGGATCTGCGCGTCCGGGCTTTCACCGACAAAGGGGTGTTGATTCAATCCGGCGCATTCACTGGGATGACCTCGGCGCAGGCCTTTGAGGCCATTGCTGCGCATTTGCAAAAACAACATAAAGGCAGCAAACGCACAACCTATCGCCTGCGTGATTGGGGTGTATCACGGCAGCGTTATTGGGGTGCGCCGATCCCGATGATCAATTGCAAAAAATGCGGCGTCGTGCCGGTGCCCGATGCGCAATTACCGGTGGTGTTGCCGGAGGATGTGAAGTTCGATGGTGTCGCCTCGCCGATCAAAAAGTTGCCGACATTTTATAAAACCGCCTGTCCGCAATGTGGTGGCGCAGCGCAGCGCGAGACCGACACCTTTGATACCTTCATGGAATCGTCGTGGTATTTTGCGCGCTTCACCGGCCCGGACAATCAACGCGGCATGCTGGACAGGCGCGCCGATTATTGGTTGCCGGTAGATCAATATATTGGTGGTATCGAACATGCGATCCTGCATTTATTGTATGCGCGGTTTTATCACAAGCTGATGCGGGATGTGGGCTTGGTGCGCAGCGCGGAGCCGTTTACCCATTTATTAACCCAAGGCATGGTGGTGGCGCCGACATTTTATCGTGAAACAGGAGATAACAAAAAAACATATTTTGGTCCAGCCGATGTACATGTGAATTGTGATGAACGTGGCCGTGCGGTGAGTGCGGTGCTCAAGCGTGATGGTGATGCCGTGTATCTGGGCAATATTGAGAAAATGTCCAAATCAAAAAGTAATGGCGTGGACCCGCAACAATTAATCAATGAGTACGGTGCGGATACCGCACGGCTGTTTATCATGTTCGCCGCGCCGCCCGAGCAAAGTTTAGAATGGTCCGATGCCGGTGTGGAAGGAGCCTTCCGCTTTTTGAAACGGTTATGGCGTATTGTCTATGAACATGTAGAGGCTGGCTCTACTGTAGCAATACAACCAGCAGTACTCACGGATAAACAACGTATTTTACGCCGCCAAACGCATGAAACCATTCGTAAATGTACCGATGACATGGGGCGTCGCTTTACTTTTAACACCGCGATTGCCGCCGTGATGGAGTTGTTGAATGCAGTGAGCAAATTTGACGACGACAGTGAACAGGGTTGTGCGGTGGTTCGCGAAACATTGGTGGCAACAGTGTTAATCCTGGCGCCGATCGTGCCGCACATTGCGCATCAATTATGGCAGGCCTTGGGACATGTTCAACCAGTGTTGCAAGCGGCCTGGCCGCTGGCCGATGATGCCGCGATGGTGCGCGACACAGTGGAGATCGCGGTACAGGTCAACGGCAAATTGCGTGGCCGGATCCAGATCGCCAGCGATGCGGATCGCAAGCAGGCTGAAACAGCGGCACTGGCGGAAGAAAATGTTAAACGTTTTCTCGACGGCAAGGCGATCATTAAAGTGATCGTTGTACCCGGCAAGATTGTTAATATCGTTGTGGCCGGGCCATAAAGGTGCTGAGGATAACCATGCAACACTATCAAACTGTTTTTATATTAACGCTGTTACTGGGATTGTCGGCGTGTGGTTTTCGCTTGCGTGGTCATATTGATGTGCCGCCACAAATGCAAGAGACCTATATAACAGGTGCGGCGGCCTTCAGTGAACTGAATATCGAACTGAAAAAGGCCCTGGAGCGGGCAGGCGCCAAAATTGTCAGCGGACCGGAAGCGGCAACTGCGCAGTTAATTATTACCAGTGAACAGCTCAAGCGCCGTGTGTTATCCGTGGATGCGAAAGGTCGTGCCTCAGAGTATGAATTAACCTACGAGGTTGTGTTCGAGCTACATGATAAAACCAATAAGGTGCTGGTGCCAACGCAACCCGTCAACCTGTTACGTGATTACAAATTTGATCCAGACAATGTCTTGGCCAAGGACACCGAAGAGGTGCAATTACGCAAGGCCTTGGTGATCGCCGCGGTACAGCAAATGATGCGGCGTATCGACGCAGGCTTAAAACACCCGTCCGCCATTGATCCACCAAAGCCAGTTGTGAAATGAAGTTACGTTACGAGACTCTGGCGGAACACCTGGGCAAGACACTTGCCCCTGTCTATTACATCAGTGGCGATGAACCATTTCAATTGGGGCAGGCCTGCGATCTGATTCGCCGCACAGCGCAACAGCAGGGTTATAGCGAACGGCAGGTATTTCATGCGGAACGCGGTTTTGACTGGCAACGATTGACCCAGGCGAGTGATAACCTGTCATTATTTGCCGAACGTAAAGTCATTGATCTGCGTTTGGCTGCCAGTAAGCCGAATGCCGAAGCAAGCACCGTACTCCAGCGTTATCTTGCGCGTCCTCCGGCGGATACGGTGTTACTGATCAGCGGCGACAAGGTTGAGGCAGCGCAGCAAAAATCAGCATGGTTCAGCGCCATCGACAATACGGGTGTGATTCTACAGGTGTGGCCTATTGAAGCGGCACGCCTGCCGGCGTGGATTACTCAGCGCTTACGCCAGCGGGATTTGCACGCCAGCGCCGATGCCGTGCAATTTCTGGCGGACCAAGTGGAAGGCAACCTGCTGGCGGCGGATCAAGAGATTGAAAAACTCACACTATTATACGGTAGTGGCACACTGACCCTGGAGCAGATGCAAAGCGCAGTGGCGGATAGCGCCCGTTTTGATGTATTCAGTTTGGTGGATGAAGCCCTGCGCGGCCAACCTGCGCGGGCGACGCGAATGCTGTACGGCTTGCAGGCCGAAGGCATGGACCCCGTGTTAATCCTCTGGGCACTGGCCCGCGAGATCCGTGCGCTGGCACAGATGACGGAAATACTTAACCAGGGCAGCAATATTGATCAGGCAATGGCCAAGCACTGGGTCTGGGACAAGCGCAAGCCGCTGGTGCGCCAGGCCTTACAACGTGGCAAACTCATCGTGTGGCGGCGACTGTTGGCACGCTGTGCGCAGGTTGATCGATTAATTAAGGGCATGGGCACAGGCAAAATCTGGAATGAGTTGTTAGAATTAACAGTAGCGGTGGCGGGTAAGCCGTCCCTTAGAAACGCAGGCTAACGGTGTTGTGATGGACATGAAATTCGATGTAAAACAGTATATGACCCAATTGGGCAAACAGGCGCGTGAGGCATCACGTGTGTTGGCGCGCGCCACCACCAAAGATAAAAACGCGGCGTTATTGGCCATGGCCCGGGCGATTGAGGATCAAAAACCCGCCTTGCTGGCGGCCAATCAACGCGATATGGCTGCCGGTCGCGACAAGGGCCTGGATGCCGCGATGCTGGATCGGCTGGAATTAAACGACGCACGTATTGCCGCCATGGCCGAGGGTGTACGGCAAGTGGCTACGCTGCCGGACCCCATCGGTGAGATTGCCGAACTCAAGTATCAGCCCTCGGGTATTCAGGTCGGCCGCATGCGGGTGCCACTGGGTGTCATCGGGATTATTTATGAATCACGGCCCAATGTGACGGTGGATGCAGCGGCCCTGTGTTTGAAGTCGGGTAATGCCTCGATCCTGCGTGGCGGTTCTGAATCTTTACATTCAAATCAAGCCCTGGGCTTGTGTATTCATGCGGGGTTACACGCGGCAGGTTTACCTAAGACCGCGGTGCAAGTGGTGGAAACGCCGGATCGCGAGGCGGTCGGGCATTTGATTACGATGTCGCAATACGTCGATGTGATCGTACCGCGCGGCGGCAAAGGCTTGATTGAGCGCATCAGCGCGGAGGCGCGCGTGCCGGTGATTAAACACCTGCACGGGATTTGCCATGTCTATATTGATGGCAAGGCGGACTTGGACAAGGCGGTGAAGATCGCGATGAATGCCAAGACCCACCGTTATGGCACTTGTAATACGATGGAAACGTTATTGGTGGATAAAGTTATCGCCAAGATGGTGTTACCGCAGTTGGCCAAGCTTTATCAGGAAAAAGGTGTGGAACTGCGCGGTTGTGCAAAAACCCAGGCGATTCTGTCAGGGATCAAGGCGGCGACGGATGAAGACTGGGATACCGAATACCTGGCGCCGATCCTGGCGGTGAAGGTGGTGGATGGCGTGGACGATGCAATGGAACATATTCATCGGCATGGTTCACAACACACTGACGCGATCGTTACCGAAGATATTGGCCGGGCGCAACGTTTTTTACGCGAAGTGGATTCCAGCTCCGTCATGCTCAATGCCTCCACACGCTTTGCCGATGGTTTTGAATATGGTCTGGGCGCCGAGATTGGTATCAGTACCGACAAGATTCACGCCCGTGGCCCGGTGGGACTGGAAGGCCTGACTTCACAAAAATATATTGTGATCGGTGATGGCCATGTCAGAAAATAAGTGGCGAGGTACGTGTGACAATACGGATGGGATTTAGCATGGAATGTATGGGGTACCCATAAATATGCTATTTTATTTTTCTTGTTACTTTCATCCATGATCGGCATTTTCGGTGGCACGTTTGATCCTATTCATCTTGGACATTTGCGCACCGCGTTGGAAGTCAAACAGGCGTTACAGTTAGAGCACGTGCGTTTTATTCCCTGTTTTAGTCCCCCTCATCGTGCCACGCCGCAGGCGGATGCCCAACAACGTCTGGCACTGCTGAGGGCAGCGCTGGAACAACAGGATGATTTTGTGGTCGACACCCGCGAAATCCAGCGTGGTGGCCCGTCGTACATGATTGATACCTTGCAAAGCCTGCACGCTGAGTATCCACAACAGACCTTGTGTCTGATCATCGGCATGGATGCCTTTTATTATTTTGATACGTGGCAGGCCTATATGCAGATATTGGATGTGGCACACGTGGTGGTGATGCAGCGCCCCGGCGGTGATCTGGCACAATTACAAACCCGGCCTGCCGTTGCTGCATTGCTTAATACACGGGGAATTAAAGACCAGCAATTATTGCGGCAACAAGCAGCAGGCCTTATCTGGATGCAACCGGTAACACAACTGGCCATCTCCTCCACGGCGATCCGTGCGCTGCTGGCGCGGGGCGGGGCGGTTCGTTATTTAGTACCGGACAAGGTCATTACTCTGATTCAACAACAAGGGCTTTATTTATAGTGAGGTTACATTTGCAAACTGACCAATTACAAAAGATGATACTGAAGACTCTGGATGAGTTAAAGGCACGGGATATCCACGTCTTAGATGTTCGTGGAAAAACCAGCATTACTGATTATATGATCATTGCCAGTGGTACCAGTACGCGGCATGTGAAAGCACTGATTGACGGGGTGTGTGAAGATTGTCTTAACGCGGGGGTGAGGCCAATTGGTGTTGAGGGTACACAAAATGCCGAATGGGCATTGGCAGACTTGGGCGATGTCATTGTGCATGTGATGTTACCTGCGGTGCGCGATTTTTATAACCTCGATAAACTGTGGGGCGAACAAAGTCCCTCTTTAGTCAATAAAGATGTGCGCGGTTAAAATAACATTTTGAAATAAATCCATGCGTATCCATTTAATAGCCGTGGGTGAAAAAATGCCTGCCTGGGTGGTCACGGGTTTTGAGGAATACCGGAAACGCCTGGGCGTGGAGTGTTCGCTGCAACTTGTCGAGATCGCCGCGGAAAAGCGCGGCAGTGCGACGAATACCCAACGGGTATTAGCCAAAGAGGCGCAACGGTTATTGGCGGCGGTGCCACGCGGTGCGCAGGTGATTGCATTAGAACGGCAAGGTAAGGATTGGAGCACGCGCGAGCTGGCGGATCGATTGCAAAGCTGGATGCAAAGTGGCCAGGATGTGGTGTTGCTGGTGGGCGGGCCGGAGGGCCTGGCGCCGGAGGTATTACAGCGAGCCAATGAACAGTGGTCGCTGTCACCCTTGACCTTTCCGCACGCGCTGGTCCGTGTCATTGTCGCGGAACAGATCTACCGTGCCTGTTCGATTCTGAAAAATCATCCTTATCACAAATAATAGAAGACGTGTTTCCATGACGGCTGTTGATCTGTATCTTGCTTCTGCGTCACCACGGCGACGCGAACTGTTGCAACAAATGGGTGTGCGTTTTGAGGTGTTGCCGGTGGTTATCAACGAGGCACAACGCGTGAACGAGTTACCCCGCGCGTATGCACAGCGATTGGCGCAGGAAAAGGCCCAAGCGGGTTGGCAGCTGCTGGCCTTGGCTCAACGGCAACCGGTCCTGGGTGCGGATACCATTGTGATTATTGATGACTTAATCCTGGGTAAACCACGGGATCGTGCAGAGGCCATCAGCATGTTGCAACGGCTGTCAGGACGCCGCCATCAGGTAGTGACCGCCGTTGCCCTGGTTGCCGATCACTGTTCAGTGGCAGTTAATGTGAGTGAAGTACGGTTTCGTACTTTGAGTTTGCCGGAATGTGAGGCATATTGGGCAATCGGTGAAGCGGCGGATAAGGCGGGTGCCTATGCCATCCAGGGCCGGGCAGCGATTTTTATCGAGCACTTAAGCGGCAGCTATTCCGGGGTGATGGGTTTACCGATTTTTGAAAC
>JAYSTO010000287.1:0-10424 GCA_043719675.1 Gammaproteobacteria bacterium
TGGGCCTGGGCTTTGCCCTGGTGCTGGCGTTGATGGTCGCGCTGGCGGTGTTGGGCCTGTCGCGCATGGAGCATATTCAGGAAGACCTTGACCTCATTACAAGCGATAGCGTCGTGAAGGTGAATTACGTGCACAAGATGCAGGAATCTGTGCTCGAACGCGCAATCGTCATGCGCAATATCGTGTTGGCGGAAGATAAAGAGACGATAGAAAAAGAAACCAAACGATTGGAAAAAGCCCGTGAAGCTTACCGCACTAACGTTGAGGCGTTGACGAAAATAGTCAAATCCGAACAAGGCAAGGCGATGTTAGCCAAGGCCGCCGAGAGTCAAGCCGCGCTACGGCCATTGCTGGACAAAATAGTGGAACTGGGTCGAGCACATAAAATGGCGGATGCCACTAAAATACTATTCAAAGAAGTACGCCCTATCCAGATGCACTGGCGTGAAACCCTGGATGAGATATTGAAGTTCCAACAAGACAAGATGAACAGGGATGTCGAAGACGCGCACGCGACGTATGCCAGTGCCCGCACGTTGATGTTGGGATTGGCAGGTTTAGCAGTAGTATTGGGTGTCATGATTGCCTGGTTCATCACCCGCTCGATCACACGGCCCTTAAGTGAAGCCGTGATCGTAGCCGGTGCGGTGGCGAACGGTGATTTAACCATGTCAATTGAGGTGCGCAGCAAGGATGAAACCGGCCAGTTACTGTTGGCACTGAAGAACATGACCGAGAAACTCGGGCAGATCGTCGGCGATGTGCGCATGACCTCGGATTCCGTCGGTTCCGCAGCCAAACAAATTTCAGCGGGTAACAACGATTTGTCACAACGTACCCAGGAACAAGCCAGTGCGTTGGAAGAAACCGCGTCGAGCATGGAAGAGATGACCAGTACCGTGAAACAAAACGCGGATAATGCTCGTCAAGCCAATCAACTGGCGGTGGGCGCACGCGATCAGGCGTCCAAAGGGGGCGAGGTGGTGACGAGGGCCATTACCGCGATGAACGAGATCAGTTCATCAAGCAAGAAGATTGCTGACATCATCTCCGTGATCGATGAGATCGCCTTCCAGACCAATCTGCTCGCATTAAACGCCGCGGTGGAAGCAGCACGCGCCGGTGAACAGGGCCGCGGTTTTGCGGTGGTGGCCAGTGAAGTACGCAACCTGGCACAACGCTCGGCGGGTGCAGCAAAAGAGATCAAGGATTTGATCAGCGACTCGGTTGAGAAGGTCAAGAACGGTTCGGCGTTGGTGGATGAATCCGGTAAGACGCTGACTGAGATCGTTGACGGCGTGAAAAAAGTCACCGACATTGTCGCTGAGATTGCGGCGGCCAGTCAGGAACAATCCACCGGTATCGAACAGGTGAACAAGGCCGTGATGCAGATGGACGAAGTGACACAACAAAATGCGGCCTTAGTGGAAGAAGCCGCCGCCGCCAGCAAATCCATGGAAGAACAGGCGCAACGCATGGTCGAGCTGGTGAGTTTCTTCCAGACCGGCGCGTCAGCGGCGGGCAGTGGTGGCATGTCGTATAAAGCTGCTTCACCGATCACAACACCCACCAAGATGATCAAGGCCAAACCAAATCGCGCCAGTAAAGGCAACGGCCATGATAGCGGGCATCACGACACGCACGCTGCAAAATCAGCGACGCCTGTCGCCGCCAAGTCCAATGGTACGAATGGCCATGACGATCAATGGCAGCAGTTTTAATTAATACTCGTTCCGGCAGGTAGGTCGGCCTGAAGGCCGACCTATTTCGCCTGAGTATTTTAGTAGCTTGTTGAAAAACGCAGTACATACTGGGGATTCTTTAAACCGACTCCGTCGATAGCTAGAAGCCTATTGATATATATGGATTCCGGCTCGCACGGCGTTTGGCCGGAACGACGAATCGGGGTTCCGTGTCGAGTTTTTCAAAAGCTGTTAGGGTATCTCTGGTTAATTGTTATTTAGACCAAATCAAGATTTCTTGCTTAGCTCGACAAATAGGAAGGGCCAACATCCATGCAAGCGGAACCACAGCGCGAACGTGAATTTGAATTGACGGATCGTGATTTCACCTATTTTCGTGATTTGGTCGGACAGCATACCGGCATCACCCTGGGGGATCACAAACGTCAGTTGGTGTATGGGCGGTTGTCGCGACGCTTACGTGAATTGCGCCTGGGCAGTTTCGGCGAGTATTGCCATTATGTCGAGGCGCATGCCGACACGGAATTAACCGAGTTGATCAATGCGATCACCACCAATCTCACGTCGTTTTTTCGCGAGCAGCATCACTTTGAACATTTGGCGACGGCGGCCTTGCCCGATATTCTGGTGCGCAACGCGACCTCACGGCGTCTGCGGATTTGGTCGGCGGGCTGCTCGACCGGCGAGGAACCTTATTCCATTGCGATGACGCTAGCCGATGCGTTTCCTGGTCATGCCAGCTGGGACACGCGGATACTTGCCACGGATATTGACTCACAAGTGATTGCCTGCGCACAAGGCGGCGTGTATCCGGAGGATCGGATAAAAGACCTGTCCTCGGAACGCGTGCGGCGCTGGTTTTTGCGCGGCAAAGACGCCAATGCCAATAAGGTACGGGTGTCGCCACGCTTACAGGAACTCATCGCGTTCAAGCAGTTGAATTTAATGGGCGACTGGCCGATGCGCGGGCCGTTCGATGTGATCTTTTGCCGCAACGTGGTGATCTATTTCGATAAACCCACCCAACGCAAACTCTTTGATCGTTATGCCGATTTACTGGTACCGGATGGCTATCTTTACGTGGGTCACTCCGAGTCACTCAATGGTACCAGCGAACGGTTTGAGTTAATCGGCCGCACTATATATAAGAGAGTCACATGAATAAGCCGGATGGGCTGCACGCTATGGGTACAGCCTCGCCCCCGCGCATGCTGGCCGGGTTTACCCATATCAACCGTTATTGGGATGAACAACACGCGATGTTCGCCGCCAAATTGCTGCCGGGGGAGTACTACGTCACCTGCGGGAAAGAAACGATTGTCACCGTGCTGGGGTCCTGTGTTTCCGCGTGTATCCGTGATCCGGTGTTTGGTATCGGCGGTATGAATCACTTTATGCTGCCGGAAAATCAAGGTAACGGCAGTTGGGAAGCAGGTAACGTGAGTGCATCGACGCGTTACGGCAGTCACGCCATGGAACAGCTGATCAACGATATTCTCAAAAATGGCGGCAACCGCAAGAACCTCGAACTTAAACTCATCGGTGGCGGGCGTATCCTCGCGCAAATGACCGACATTGGTAAAAAAAATATTGATTTTATTGAGAAATATATTCAAACCGAAAATCTGCGGGTGCTGGCGCGCGATCTGGGCGACATCTATCCACGCAAGGTTTACTACACACCCATCACCGGCAAGGTGGATGTAAAAAAACTGCGCTCAATGCACAACAATACCATTGTTGAGCGCGAGACCCAGTATTCCAAACAGTTGCATGAGCAGCCGGTGACGAGCGAGGTCACCTTGTTTTGAAACGCATGACCCTGGTTATTGCACAGCGGTGGTCACGCAAAACGTGATGGGATGAAGTATGACAAAAAAGATTCGTGTATTAATTGTCGATGACTCCGCGTTGGTACGGCAACTCCTCAGCGAAATTCTGGGTGCGGATCGTGAGATCGAGGTGGTGGGGGTCGCCACCGATCCGTTTTCAGCGCGCGAAAAGATCAAGCAGCTGAATCCCGATGTACTCACGTTGGATGTTGAAATGCCCAAGATGGATGGCGTGACCTTTCTGACTAATTTGATGCGGTTGCGGCCGATGCCGGTGGTGATGGTGTCATCGCTGACCGAGAAGGGCGCGGAGATTACCCTGCGCGCACTCGAAGCCGGTGCGGTGGATTTTGTTTCCAAGCCCAAGGTGGATCTGGCGCACAGTCTGGCGGACTATGCGCAAGAAATTATCAGCAAGGTAAAAACCGCCGCTGGCGTCAAGGTGCGAGCGCTGGATCGTGAACCCTTGTCACCGATGGCGCCGATTGTGCCCAAGCTCTCAGCCGATGCGGTATTACTGAAATCAGCAAGCCAGCGCCACTTCAAAACCACGGATAAGATCATTGCCATTGGTGCCTCCACCGGCGGCACCGAAGCCATTAAGGAAGTATTGATGCGTATGCCCGCAGATGCACCGGGTATTGTGATCACCCAACACATCCCGGCGGCATTTAGCGGGCCATTTGCGAAACGCATGGACAGTCTCTCGGCGATGCATGTGTCGGAGGCGCGCGATGGCGAGCAAATTATTCGTGGCTATTGTTATATCGCACCCGGCGGCCAACACCTGTTGGTCGAGCGTGATGGAGCGCGCTTTGTCTGCCGGTTGAGTGACGGGCCGCCGGTAAACCGTCATCGTCCCAGCGTGGATGTGTTATTTCGTTCCGTGGCGCAAAACGTGGGTCTCAATGCCATTGGGGTCATACTGACCGGCATGGGGGACGACGGCGCCCGCGGTTTACTGGAGATGAGAGAGGTCGGCGCACCCACCATGGCGCAGGACGAGGCCTCCAGCGTGGTATGGGGCATGCCCGGGGCAGCTGTCAAATTAGGTGCGGCGGATGAGCAGTGGTCGTTGGATAAGATTGCCGGAAAAATCATGGCGCTGTCCGTTGCCTGAGAGTAGGACTGGTTTTTGCATAATGTATTGCGGAACCAGACTATGGATAAGCGATTATGTCAACCAAGGCGCAACCCTATACCGCCGTTCAACAGACCAACATGGATGCACTGGTGGAACAACACGCCCCACTGGTGCAACGGATTGCCTATCACTTGATGGCGCGTTTGCCCGCCAGCGTACAAGTGGATGATCTGATCCAGGCGGGATTGATGGGCCTGCTCGATGCTTCCTCGCATTACGATCCCACCCAAGGCGCCAGTTTTGAAACCTATGCCTCCATTCGTATCCGCGGTTCAATGCTGGACGAATTGCGTCGCAATGATTGGGCACCTAAATCCATTCACCGCCGGGCGCGGGACATGGTCAAGGCCGTCAATCAGATTGAGACGCGCACCGGTTGTGAGGCCAGACCGCAGGATGTCGCTGATCACATGGGGATTAGCTTGGATGAATATCATGCGCTGGTGTTGGAAACCAATACCTGTCGGGTACTGAATTTTACCGATGTCGAAAGGGAAGACGAGTCGTTTGGCGATACCGTCGAAGATCAATACATCCTGGGTCCACAGGAAAAACTGCAACGAGAAGAGATGCGCCGGTATTTATCTGCGGCCATCAAGCAACTTCCGGAACGCGAGCAGTTAATTGTCAGTCTGTATTACGACGAAGAACTCAATCTCAAGGAAATCGGCGGTGTGCTGGGCGTGAGTGAATCACGTATCAGCCAACTCCTGAGTCAGGCGCATCTGCGCATGCGCGGGATAGTTCAGGAATTACTGAAACCGCAAACGGCGGCGGTGGAATAATTTGTAAATCGATTGTCGGGCTTGATGTACACGACGCCATGGAAGGCGGAGGTAGAGCAATGCAGGGAGCAATTGCCGAGGAAATACGAATGCCGCGAGGGCATGGACGATGCACAAGGAGGTGCAAGTGTCGCGTTAGCCATGGATGGCGTGAGCGACTGCCCAGGAGCGGCCAGCCCGACCCGATGAAAGCAGAGACATCGCTGGACTGATCCTACCAAGGCAATCGCTTCTGCAATCCCTACAGTTATGTATATCGAGTCCGATCAACCGATGTCTCATTCATCGCCGTTTGCATTATGCGGTTGGCTTGTCGGGCTGGCCGCTCCAAGGCATCCCTGCCTTCGCGGCATTCGTACCTCCTGTACATCAAGCCCGACCACAAGATTTAAATCGCAAGCAGTCGCTTTTTTCGAGTTTTTCAACAACCCGCTAAAAACCTGTCATGGTCAAATCAAACGGCGATTGCCAGCGGTAGATACAGCGTAAACACCGCGCCACCCTCCGGCGGACTCGCTGCGGTTAAACTGCCGTGATGCAGATGCAGGATCAGTCCGGCCAGCGCCAGGCTGATACCCATCCCATGACTGTTCGATAACCGCTGTGGTATTTGAAATGGTTCAAGTAACTGGCTGATCCGGTTGCTATCCACCCCCGGTCCGCTGTCGGTGACAGTGATGATATATTCCGTTTCACTGTGTGCGCCACGTACAAATACCCGCGTACCTTCGCGTGAGAAGCGGATCGCGTTTTCCAGCACAAAACGCAAAGCGTTTTGTAACAGATCATATTGACCGGTCACAACCGAGTCGTCTGCATTATCTATGGCAAGGGAAATACTGCGTTGCCTGGCCTGTAGCGACAGCAGGGAACAGACGCTGTTGATCCAATCACGGCCATACACGGGATGTAACTGTAAAGGTGGATTGCGGCGCAATTCCCCCAACAGCAACACACGCCAGATTTTTTCATGTAATACCTCACCAGCGCGACGTATCTCCAGCAAATGGCCACGGGTTTTTTCCGATAGGCCTGGGTCGCTTTGCAGCAGTTCCGTGAGGGCGATGACGGCATTCAGCGGCGCATAGGTTTCATGTGTGATCAGATTCAAAAAATCCGTTTTGAGTTGATCCAGTTCCTCGGCAGCCTTGAGCCGTGCAAAGACGCGTATTTTGGCCAGCATCTCATCGCCGTCGAAGGGCTTACTGATGTAATCGTCAGCGCCGCAGGAATAACCTTCCAGTCGCTCCTCGATCCGCGCCTTGCCGCTCACCAGAATGATCTTAATGTGTTTTAATTCCTGATTGGCGCGTAAGCGGCGACACACCTCCAGACCATCCATTCCCGGCATCATGATGTCCAGCAGGATAATGTCCGGGCGAAACGTGTCGATCTTCTCCAACGCCTGAATACCGTTATCGGCCTCCTCCATGAAGAATTCATCTTGCAGCGTTTCGTGAAGAATGCGGCGATTGCGTGCATCATCATCAACGATTAATACTTTTATTGCTTGTTCCATGGTTGTTTTCTCCCTGGTTATCTTATTGCAGGTTTACTTTCATTTAGCGTGGATGGTGTAACGATCTGTTCGAGGCGGTTAGCCTGAATCGGTAGTGTAAACACGAAGCAGGCGCCACCGGCAACGCGATTTTCCACCCAGATGCAACCGCCATGTCCGGCTTGCACGATCTCACGGCAGATCGACAGACCCAAGCCGGTGCCGCCTGCGCCCGAGTGTGTATGACTGCCTTGAATAAACGGCTGGAAAATCGCCTCGGCTTCTGTCATGGGTACACCGGGGCCTTCATCTTGTACACTCACTTGTACCCAGCCATGATCATTCTGTGTGATAACGATGTGAACCGTACCGCCGATGGGGCTGAATTTCATCGCATTGGATACCAGGTTACGCAACACTTGATTAATCCGAACACGATCTATTTGCAATAACAGCGGTTGTTCCGCGCCGGTGAGTTGAAATAGTTGCTTGCATTCATCCAGGCGCGTTCCAAACTCCAGCTCCAGTAATTTAACCATGATACTTAAATCATGTTCGTTGTAGTCATACACCATCTTGCCGGCGCGTAATTTGGACAGATCCAACAGGTTATTAACGAGGCTCAGGAGCAGCGTGCCGCTGTCATTAATTTCGTGAAAATACTCGCCTAATTTTTCTATGGTCACCTGGTGCAGTTTTTTTGCACCAAAATTGGCGTAGCTGAGAATACCGTGCAGCGGCGTGCGCAGTTCATGGGACATGTTGGCGAGAAAGGTGGACATTGCCCGTTCAGCGGCGAGCGCGGCGTCGCGTGCTGCAATGAGTTCGCCGGTACGTTCCGTGACGATCTCTTCAAGATGTTGTTGGTGTATTTGAATCGATTGCTCGGTGGATTTGCGCGCGGTAATGTCGCGTAAGAATGCGCAAAAAAACCGTTCGTTGGCCGAGTCTTCGACTACGTTGGCGCACACCTCCAAATCAATCAGGCTGCCATCCTTGCGCCGGTGGCGTGCTTCAAAACGATCATAGCCATGTGCCAACACCTGTTCTATGTGCCTTACCAGTGATTTCCGATCTTCGACCGCATCAAGATCGAGGACGTGCATGCCGATCAATTCTTCGCGGCTGTAACCAGACAGTTTGACATAACTTTGATTGACCTCACGTAACCGGCCCTGCGCGTCTACGATGATAAAACCTTCCTGGGTTGTTGCAAGGATCAACTGGTTATGGCGCAGTTGCGTGGCCAATGCCTGCTCAGCAGTTTTACGCGCCGTGATATCCTGCACCACACCGCGCATAAATTTAGGATTTCCCAGCACATCGTGTGTCACATAGCCTCGCCCAAGCAGCCAGCGTATAGTGCCATTTTGCCAGATGCAGCGATGCTCAATGGTATAGGGTGTATGGTGTTTGATACAGGCGTTTACCGCGTCAATGACCTGTAACCGATCTTGCGGATGCACGCTCTGAAAAAAATGCACATTGGTGCTGAAGTTTTCCTTGGCCACGCCGAATAATGCGGCGGTATTGTCCGAGCAACTCAGTTTGCCGGTTTGAATGTCCCATTGCCAGCTGCCGATGTTGGCGGTGTGTAAACCAAGAAGCAGGCGCGCCTCGCTTTCCTGCAGGGCGTGGTCGACGTGGGCAATCCACTTGCGATAAACCGACAACAAAAATACCGCAAAGCCAATTAACGTGATACTGATGATGCTGGCTATAAAAATGATCCAGGCGTTATTGCTGCGCTGGCTGTCTTCCCAGTGTTCAATGGCGGTCAGGGTGTTTTCAATACGCGCGATTAATTTAGCGGTTATTCTGCGCAGCTGTTCCGGCGTGATATTACCGGTGTGGGGTGCAGTGCCTGCCAGCGCCGCAAAATGCGGACGCACGCTTAACCACTCCCGGTGCAGATCATCGATCATGGTTGCCACCTTAGTCGAGGGTACGGCCAGGACTTGATCGTTTACCGTGCCGTTTAATCGCAGCGCATTAAGATTTTCATCAAAACGGTTTAACGCCTCGCGCACGGCAGGGTGTTTTCGACTGTTGCTTTTCTCCAGGCCAGCAGAATAAAGTTGTTCGCTCAGCAACCGTTGCCGACCGAGGATATTTGTGTACAGCGCTATCCCGCTGGACATGTTGTTGATGTTCAGCAACAGCAGCAGCGGTAATATTACCGATATGCCCAGTAGAATGAAGGGCGTGATTTTCGCTTTGGCCAGTGTATTAAAGCGTGTTCCCTGTGTCATGTGCCTTGTGCCTGTGATAAAGGTTGTGCCATTGGTAATGTCACGATGAAACGGGCGCCACCAGTGGGCCGGTTCTCCGCCCAGATACGCCCGCCGTGCCCCGTTTGTATGATCTCGCGGCAGATCGGCAAACCCAACCCGGTGCCACCGGCGCCGGAGCGGGTATGGCTGCCTTGTTCAAACGGCAGAAAAATACTTTCAAGTTCTGCGTTGGGGACGCCGGGGCCTTCGTCGCTTATCGCAAACTGGATTGAGCCATCGGTTAAAATAAACAGTTGGATGATGATCTGGCTTTGTGTACGGCTGAATTTGATTGCATTGATAAGCAGATTGCGAAATACCTGACTGATTTTTACTGCATCTATCGTTGCAAGTATCTGTTTGGTGGTACACCCAATACTGATATTCATATTTTTTTTCTGCCACAAGGGTTGCAGTTCATGGACGATGTCTTTGGCAATGTCTACTATGTTCACCGGCACAAATTCATAGACCATCTTACCGGCACGCAACTTGGACAGATCCAGCAGATTATTGACCAGATTAAGCAGCAACGTGCCGCTGTCGTGAATTTCGTGAAAATACTCGCCGAGTTTTTCCGCCGGTACACGCTGTAATTTTTTTGTACCAAAGCTGGCGTAACTGAGAATGCCGTGTAATGGGGTGCGCAGTTCGTGGGACATGTTGGCGAGAAATGCCGCCATGGCACGCTCGGCGGCGAGTGCGACGTCGCGTGCATCAACCAGTTCGCGAGTTTGTTCGGCGACTTTGATCTCCAGTTGTTCACGGTGATGTGTGATTTCCTGTTGTAACAGTTCATCGGCAGTGATATCCCGGACCATGCCGATGAACATGTGTTGTGATTCCTGCTTGAATATTCCTATCGTCAGGGCGAGGGGGAATTCACTGCCATCGTGCCGACGCGCCGTCACCTTGTGTACCGCATGATGGATACCTGCCTCGACATAACGGCGCAAGTAGTTGTCATATCCAGATGCAGCAGGGTCCGGTATTAATAGTGAAAAGTGCTGGCCGGTTACCTCGTCGGCGCGATAGCCAAAGATGGCCTCTGCCGACGCATTGAACGATTTGATGTGGCCTTCCTGGTTAATGGTAATGATGCCGTCAGGGGCATTGTTGAGGATGGCATGTAATTGCTGCTCGCGCTCAGTCAGCGCGACACGCATGGCGCGGTTTTCAGTGACATCAA
>JAYSTO010000288.1:0-4176 GCA_043719675.1 Gammaproteobacteria bacterium
CATTGCATGCCAAGAACATCCAATTGATTGACTTACGTCCTGCCGATTTCTATCTCGGCATTACCCGTAGCAACAAAAACAAAGCAGCAGGCACTATTACTAGTGCGAAAAACCTACCGATAACTTGGTTGACCGATAACAATGGCGGTAAGATGCGTTCGGTGGCGGAGCTGAAAAAACTTTACGGTGTAGCAAACATAGCAGCTGACAAGGAACAGATTACTTTCTGTATCACCGGTCAATGGGCTTCATTAGGGTGGTTCGTGGCCTATGAAATGCTCGGTAATAAGAAGGCTCGGCTTTACGACGGCTCCATGGCGGATTGGACGCATGATTTTTTATTGCCGGTTGAGCGTAAAGTGATTTTGTACTAAGGATACGAGGTAATAACGTAATACACACTGCGCAACACCTCGGCCAGACGCACATAATCGAGCTTATCCGGTGTATCATCTTTAGTATGATAATTTTTATTGCGGTAAAAGGCCGTGTCGGTGATCATTACGGCGGGGAAGCCTTGCTGCCAATAATTCAGATGATCGGAAAAATCGATGCCGGGGATGAAGGCAGGGGCATTGATTGAATGGACGGGTAAGTTGGTGCTGGCACGCATGCGTTGTTTAATATCGCGGACAATCCCGCCCTGCCCGGTCTTGCCCACTACCGACACATAGTTACCGACACTTGGATAAAATAGCGAAAGTAATCCAACCGGGTATTGTTGTGAACCGGCTTCATCCGAGAAATAACCCAGCATTTCCAGCGCGATCATTATTTTGACCGTCACCTGTTGCTCTGTCAGCATGATCGCATGCCGGGCACTGCCCATTGCATCGCTGCGAAAATAGGGCGGTTCTTCTAATGTGTAGGCCACCAGATCGATGCGCTGCTTTAAAGTTTTATTATTCAGCCAGGTGGCCAGGGTTAACAGGCCGACGACGCCGCTGGCATTGTCATCGGCGCCCGGCAATTCACCGGCTGTATCATAATGCGCACCGACGATGATCCGCTCACCCTGCTCCGGCCCGTAACTGGCGATGACATTGCTATACTGCCGATCATCCACCTCATAGTGTTGCAGACTCACTCGCGCACCCGCTGCAGCAAAACGTTCCTTCAGGTAAAGCGCGCAACGCCGCAAATTTTCAGGATGATAGGCATCCCGTGGTGCAAAAGCGTGCACAATCTGCGTCAGGTCTTGGCGCAATATTTCCGGATTGATCACCACATCAAGCTGAATTTTGTCGGGCTCCGACCACAATGGCTGTACCAGTGCATAGAAAAAAGTCGCCGCGACCAGCAAGACCACGGCGAGCATAGATATCAGTATTTTCATCTCAGCAAACAGCGATGTCGGAATTTAACGAATAATGTCGTGGATGACGTCCAGGATCAGGTGCGAGGTTCTATCCATGATGATGATGTCATTATCAACCACTAAGCGCACATGATTGTCCGGCAAATCCGGTAATTGCCGATCCAGATCAACCGGCAATGCGCGACCTTGCAAACCAGGCGGCAGCCTGCCATTGCGCTGCCATTGCTTTTGCAGACCCGGCGGGAGTTGTTCACGCTTGGCTAACCCGGGTGGCTTATCTTTGTTTTTACCATGTTCGTCGTGATCGTTGTGTCGACTGTGTCCTTCATCATGATCATCGTCGTCATGATCGTGTTTTTTCTTGTGTTTATGTTTGTTCTTTTTCTTTTTTTTCTTTTTATCATGATCATCATCGTCTTCATCACGCACCCGATTGTCATTGAGGTAAAACGATGAGATCAGTCGTCGGTCATGATCGGTGAAGCGGATCTCCAGTTCAGGCAACACCCTCACCTGAGTAATCGCATCTTGTTCTGCATTAGCCAATGTGGCATAACAACAGCTCAGCATAAGTGAAACAATAATTCGACGCATTTGCTTCTCCCTCGATGCAATCAAAATGCACGTTAATAAAAATACAATCCACCGTTTAACGGTATTCATAAGGAACGCGGGTAGTGACACCACACAATAGCTGATAACCAATGGTGTCCGCATGGCGGGCAATTTCCTCCACCGCCAATCCTTGTCCCCACAAGATAACAGGATCGCCGATCTTTGCCTGTGGCTGACTGCGCAAATCCACCATGATCATGTCCATGGAAACCCGGCCAATCAACGGCACACGTTGGCCATTAACCAGGACGGGGGTACCTGCCTTGGCGTGGCGTGGATAACCATCGCCATAACCGATGGCCACCACGCCCACTAACATATCTTCCGGACACACATAGCTGCCACTGTAACCGATACGTTCACCCTTTCGGCGTTGATTGATTGCCATTAATGCGGAGTGCAGGGTCATGACTGGTTTTAAATCATGGGTCACCGCGCTGCTGTCGATAAACGGCGACACCCCGTACAACATGATACCCGGACGCACCCAATCCCCATGACTCTCCGGCCAGGCCAGAATGCCGGCGGAATTGGCAACGCTGGTAATCGTTGCTGTATTCTGTGCCATTGCCTGCACAGCGGTTTGAAATAATGCCAATTGACCCACCGTATACGGATCCGCACGATCGTCCGCATTGGCCAAGTGCGTGAACCAACGTATCGGTTGTTGCACGGATGATATGCGACACAGTTGTTCGTAACTGGCAGCAACGTCCGCCGGATTAAATCCCAATCGGTGCATGCCGGTGTCGATTTTCAACCACAGCATTATGGGCTTACCACGATGGTGTTCAAGCAGTGTGATTTGCAATGGCTGGTGAACCACGACATCCAATTCCTGCTCTGCGATGACGGCCACGTCATCTTGCTGGGTAAATCCTTCCAGCAAAGTAATAGGTTTACGGATGCCAGCGCTGCGCAACTGTATGGCCTCTTCCAGTGTGGCAACACCGAAGGCATCGGCGTAAGCCAATGCGTTGGCAACGGGCAAGAGACCATGTCCATACGCATTGGCCTTGATAATGGCCATGACCCTGGCCTTACCTGCCGCTTGTTGTGCCATACGTAAATTGTGTTGCAGTGCGGCCAAATCAATAACGGCCCGCGTTGCACGGGTCATGAATAGCCCTCATAGGTGCCTGAGTTAATGTAATTTTCAAACCGTGTGTATTGTCCACGGAAGGTCAGACGGGTGGTACCGATAGGACCATTACGTTGTTTGCCGACAATGATCTCGGCAATTCCTTTCTCAGCAGTATCTTCGTTATAAACCTCATCGCGATAAATAAACACGATCAAATCGGCATCTTGCTCAATGGCACCGGACTCACGCAAATCCGACATGATCGGACGTTTATTGGGACGTTGTTCCAAGGAACGATTCAACTGCGACAGCGCCACCACCGGTACATGTAATTCTTTGGCCAGCGCCTTTAAGTTGCGTGAGATATCCGAAAGCTCAGTCGCACGGTTTTCGCGCATCCCCACCGGTGAATGCATTAATTGCAAATAGTCGATGATTATCAGCCCCAAACCATGTTCTCGCTTGATGCGCCGCGCCCGTGCGCGAATATCGCCGGGGGTTAAAGCGGGCGTATCATCAATATAAATGGGTGCCTCTGACAAGATGCCAACCGCCGAAGTCAAACGCGGCCAGTCCTCATCGGCGAGTTTGCCGGTACGGATCTTATGCTGATCGATATGCCCCAGCGATGACAACATGCGCATCACCAATTGTTCACCGGACATTTCCATACTGAATACAGCCACTGGGACTTTGTGTTTGATCGCGGCATTCTCCGCGATATTCATTGCAAACGTGGTCTTGCCCATTGAGGGACGGCCCGCAACGATGATCAAATCCGAGGGTTGCAAACCGGCGGTTTGTTCGTCAAAGTCTTTAAAATCCGTTGGCACCCCCGTGATCGGATTGTCCAATTGAAATAACCGTTCGATAGTATCAATGGCGCGGGTAACCAACATGTTCACACCTTGATATTCGAGGCGACCGCGTGCTCCGCGCTCCGCGATATCAAATACCAGTTTCTCAGCTTGCTGAAGAATATCCGCGCTGGTCCGGCCTTCCGCCTGATAGGCGTGGGTACTGATTTTATTCGACGCCTGGATCAACTGCCGCAGAATTGAACGCTCGCGCACAATCTCTGCATACGCCTTGATGTTCGCTGACGTCGGGGTATTCTTGGCCAGTGTGCCCAAATAACTCAAACCACCCACATTATCGA
>JAYSTO010000289.1:0-1992 GCA_043719675.1 Gammaproteobacteria bacterium
GCACCGGTGCTCGATCTCTATGGTGCAAATGATGAGCCGCTGATTCTCACGGGTGCGGCCAAACGCAAGGCCTCGCTCCAGGGCAAGGCGGGATCAAAGCAGGTGGTGGTTCCCGACGCCGATCACTTTTTCGCCGACCACGAAGATCAAATGGTCATGGCGGTAAAATATTTTCTCGATGATTTACGGTAAATCGTTACTCACGATCACGGTGCTTATAACTTAAAAGGAAATCGATTATGCGCTATTTTATTGGGCTGGGTTGTCTGTTGACAATACTGTTGCCAGTGTTCGCGGTCGAGCAATCACCACAGCACACGGTGCAACAAGACAATCGGATTATTGTTGAGTTTCCAGAACCGATCAAGCAGGCGTTGAGGGAACGGATGCGCCGCAACTTATCCGACATCCACCGTATTCAAAAGGCATTGGCAGAGGCTGACTTCGATAACGCTGCCAATGTGGCCGAACATAGTCTTGGCTTGAGCTCGCTCGGCCCGCACAATGCACGACAGGCGCCGCACATGCCAGAGGCGATGCAGCATATGGGTATGGAGATGCATCGCGCCAGCAGTCGTGTTGCGCTTGCCGCGCAAGAAGGCGATATGAAAAATGCACTCGGCAAGTTGGCCGAAGTCACCGCGTTGTGTGTAGGTTGTCACGCGACATACCGGGCAAAGTAAATATAAGCTACCTGATGTCCAGGTTAAGTCATCAAACAGTATGTTTTAGATGCGTGTTAAAAATTAGGAGACAAAAATGATGGTAGTAAGATATTTCCCAGTTGTATTCGGCTTGTTTATTGGTAATTCGGTGCTGGCCCATGACGGCCCAACAACCATCGAACAACACTCCGCAGACCGCGTCAGCCCGAACATATACGTCGTGCATAGTCCTCGCGGCTTACCCAATAAAGCCAATTATGCATTCATCAACAACCCGGCATTCATTGTCGCCAAGGACGGCGTGATCGTGGTTGACCCGGGAGGTAGCCTGCAGGTTGGCGCGGAACTGGTCAGAAAAATCCGTAAGCTAACCGACAAACCAGTGATCGCGATACTCAACACGCATATCCACGGTGATCACTGGCTCGGCAACGACGGCGTGCGTCGTGCCTTTCCACAGGCCGCCATCTACGCGCACCCCCGAATGGTGGATCGCATGAGACTCGGCGAAGGCGAAAGGTGGTTGGAAAGATTTGGACAGATGACCGAAGGCGCGATCACCGGCACGCGTGTCGTGGCGCCAACTATCGGCGTTGGTGATGGCGAGGTACTGAATCTGGGTGGACTAAAATTTCGCTTCCACCATTTCAAGGCGCACACCGACACCGACATCATGATCGAAGTGACCGACGACAAAGCTTTGTTTCTTGGCGACATCGTTGCCTATCGCACGGTTCCTTCGAGGAATCAGCCGCAAGACGCCTATTTCAAGGGACAGATCGAGGCTACCCGCACGGCGAGCCAGCTTCCCGTAAAGCTTTTCATCCCCGGCCACGGACTGAGCGGTGACCGGAACCTGGTGCTGGACTCGCTGCGCTTTCAGGAGAAACTCTACAGTGCGGTTACGAAATACTACCAGCAAGGCCTGAGTGATTTCGAAATGAAAGAACCGATTCAGCGCGATTTATCCGAATACAAAGACTGGAACGGATTTGAAACGATGGGACAGGTGATCAACCGAATTTATCTCGAGGTTGAGGCAGATTTTTTCTAAACCAAGAGCAGCGGAGGCAGGGGAGTCTGTTCCGCTATCCAGACGAAGACACTTTAATTAGACTACAGGAGACCAGATCATGATACAGATTGCGCACATAAACCTAAACGTCGGCAGGCAGATACACACATTATCGATAAGTGCGCTGTGCGCCTATATTGTCACTTCTTCGGGTCTCGCCATAGCTGGTGAAGCCCGGATGTCAACTCGCGCCTCTGTCAGTGAGCTTAGTTGGACGGAGGTGTCGAAAGGGCGCTCGGTATCGCCCATTTA
>JAYSTO010000290.1:0-10390 GCA_043719675.1 Gammaproteobacteria bacterium
TGTTGTACTGGTGGTAGCTGCGGTCGCTGTTAGCAGTTGTTCCACAACCGGAGGCACAATCGGTGGCCTGTTCCCGGCACCAAAGTTCCTCAAAGGTGAAATCAAGAACGACATCTACACTGCCCAAGACAAGTCATTTTCAGTCGCAGTGCCACATAAGGATGGCTCGTACGAATACACATACATGCAAGTCAAGGAGCAGTATTCCGAATATGGTGCGTATGTCAGCTTCGGTCCTGCCGCCTTTGATCAAAGCATCTACCGTGTTGAAACTGCGAAACGCGCTACGCCCGGAAGCCAAGACGTAAAGTTCGATGATGCTGCCCCAAAGATTCTAGAAGGTTATAAGGCGCAACTTCAAAAAGGTTACGGGACCGCACCCCAAGAAACAGAATCACGCCAAGAATTAATCAATGGAAGAAAAACGTACTACTCGAAACTTACCCAAGTGATCCCCGCTGGTAAATACATCAGCAACAAAGCAGCCACCTTCACTCATGACGTCTATGTCATCGATTTCGCGAAAGAAGCAGCGATTCTCTGGGTGCAGATTCCCGAGACAACAAAGAAGGCAGCTATAGAACCACGCACCTTTGCAGAATCAGTAACCATGTATTGATGTCTAACAACGCCATCAACACGGACAGTAAAAAGCGGCGCTCCTTCGTCGCGCCGCTTTTTACTGCCGGTTATGGCGAACGTTCTCGACGCCGGGGCGCTCCATCTCCTTTCAGTCGGCTCGCTCAGCTGGCTGCAAGCGAACACACCAGAGGGTGTCGTCGATGCTCGTCGCTTTCGGCCAAACCTTATTGTGATTGCGCACGGCAATCAGCCTGAGCTGAAGTGGCTTGGCAAACACCTGCGAATTGGAGGGGCGGAACTCAGAGTCACAGCCACAACAGAGCGTTGTGGCATGGTGGCGTTCGCGCAAAATGAGTTGCCTGAAGCGCCGCAGGTCTTTCGGCACATCGTACAGGAGAATGACGCCATGTTTGGCGTCTATGCTGAGGTTGTTAGACCCGGTACAATTCGGCTTGGCGATGCCGTTGCGGAAATAGAAATAAAGGAATGCTAACCACGGGTTGCAGTCGACGGCGACGCTGCCGCGCCTGAGCCTGAGCGTTATGCATAGTAGATAAAAGCAAAAATTAAAGAGGGCGGCTTCCCTTAAAGTTCGAATGCGTGATAAAAACGGATAAAAATATATATGAGTAATATTACAGATAATATGAATGTCGGAAAAATTAATGATGCAATTCAGATGTTAAATACATATGCAAAGGAAGATAGTTTAAAACCTTTAATATTAATATTAGAAGCGTTAAAACTAGACCCCTACAACGAATCACTTTCAGCAGAACTTACTGATACATGGAGAAATCTTGGCGTGTATCAAGGTACAGTTTTAACCTATGTGCCCTATTTCTATACTTTGATTCCGGATGATATTTTTGGAGATAATTTAAAGAAATAAACTGAGCCAGTGATTAAAGGGGGGCGGCACAGCTTTGCGTTATGTGTTTATATGAAAGTTAGAAATAAATATGATCAAAAACAATGAGCTATAATTGCGAAAAGATTACGATCAACTACGCTCCCTTCGGTCGCCGGACGTTCCTTATGTCGCTCTGGTTATGTGGGCGTTAACCCTCATGATTACCCAACCACATTACATCGCGATTCATAAAATCTGGTTCAGGACCGGGAGTGATTTTATCTTCATTGTGCCTTTTCTTATGTTCCATTCTCGGCCTTTGTAACGAATTGGCTGATAGCCTAACCCTGCATTCAAGAGGGATGCGCCAAAAGTGGTGCACCTCTCAATCTGAACGTTATATTGCTCAAGAAGCGTATTTACGTTAGGTTACTTATTATGATTTCTTCTCCTATATTCCTACCTTGTGTTGCACTCGTCGCACTCACGGCGATAGTTTGGGTTCGCCTTTACGTTGAGCGCATCGGTGAAATGCGTTCTCGTTGCATCAAGCCTCAATCAATTTCAACCTCACCGACAACGGCATGCAATTGCTCCTGCATTGCATGCGTATCACACATCCCTGTGTGTAAATCGGCCAAGATGGCCATCAGCAAAGGCGTCATTCAAGGTTACACGGGTGTCGCGGCCGTGGATGAAAAAGCACAAATCATTATTGAAGCACAGGCCCATGGTACCGGATCAGAACAAGAACTCCTGATCCCCAATGATAAGAAATTGAATCGAGAAAACAACCGGCAACTAAAATGGAGTGACGCGATGACGGAGGTTTATTTCAAAAAAATGGTTTCCAAGTCGGGGCGGCTGGCTCAGAATTGGGTTTTCCTACAGTTTTGTTGGACGCCATAAACATGCGTATCTGGTCGATACATCCCAAGTATCTTGATCCTCAAGGATTGGTCGCGCTGTGGCGGGAGACTCTCTTGGCGCAGGCTGTCCTGCGCGGAAAAACGCGTGGCTATCGTAACCATCCGCAGATGGACCGCTTCAAGAATAGTACGGCGCCACTTGCAGCCATTTCGCTGTATCTCAAGGGCATTCATGCGGAAGCGATGGCGCGGGGCTATGCTTTTGATAAGAGCAAAATAAACCCGGCGCGAAAAGCAGTGTCCCTCACCGTAACCACCGGTCAGATGGTGTACGAGTGGGAGCATCTTCTGGCAAAGCTAAAAGTCCGTAACCCTGCGCTGTATCAAAAGTGGCGGAATACGGAAGTGTCAGAGGCACACCCCATGCTTACCGTGCGTGCTGGTGATGTTGAGTCATGGGAGCGCTATTGAGAGTCTCGTCCAACAATCGCGCCAACTCGGACTGCCCAAAGCCGCGCCGCTTCGCTCTGCAGCATTGGGCAGCCGGTTGCGCGAGACGTTAGATTTCACAAAATGAAATTGCGAGACTTAAACGTGCGAAAATATCTTGTACTCATATCTGTCATCTTGTTGATGTTAGCAACCGCATCAAAAAGCGCGAGCGCGGAATCTATAGTAAGAGCAAATCAAAAAGATATAGAAATGCTCCTTAGCGCAGCAAGTGGAATGAATTCGGCATATTGGGCATCCTATATTGGAGAAACAAGAGGCCGGGTCTATATCGAGTATGAAACTGCCGTCCAGGCTGGGAGCTCATTTTCAAAGGAAATGAAGCGTGTGGTTTACTGGCTGCCGCGCTCAGAAATCCCCAATGAGCAATTGGCGCAGTTCAAGGCCTACAAAAACAAATATGAACCTGCGCAATGAAATCTAACAATGTGTTCAAGTTCGCTTCCTTCGGTCGCCGGACCTCGCTGATGCTCGGCCGCTTAACACAACGTTATAAATTCCTCTAGCCATTCTGTCTTGACCGTACTAACATGTAATACATATCACTACACCCAAGTTGATTTCATGAGTATTCGGATCGCTGACGATGTGGAAAAACCCCTGGAAGATTCAAGGTGGCAGGATACCCTCGAAGCGCTTGAATCCATAAAGGTAGGTAAATCCATTGAGGAAGAGGATGTGAATGCCTGGCTGAACAGCCGGGGCACCACTAATCGCAAATCGCCACCTAAATCATGAAGATAAGGTACTCGCCGGAGTCTATCGATGATCTCCAAAGAGTGCTGGAATTTGTAGAAGTTAAGAATCCATTCGCAGCCCGCTGAATTGCGATAGATCTACAGGAATGCGTCGATAAGCTGAAGCTATTCCCAAAAGTTGGTCTACCCGTTTTGAAAGCTTCCGACCCGGAGCAAATCCGCGATCTTTATATAGGCAACTATACAGTACGTTACCTTATCGCCGATGAAATAATCTATATATTAAGGATTTGGCACAACAAAGAGAATGAAAAGAATTTATAACAAAGCGCTTCACACGGACAAATTACTCGCTGCGCTCGTTATTTGCCGGTGAGCGCAGCATTAGGGAGAACACATGGACCGTTATCTCAAAGAAACGCGGTTGCTCAACTTTAGCCATCGGTCCTTAATGGAGCTGGTAAAAAGTCGAGTTTGGGTGGCTTTGCCGGAGTATGAACGTATTGGTCATATCTATGATTTCGTGCAGAACGAAATCGCCTTCGGTTACAACGAGGCCGACGCAAAAAGTGCGCGACTGATTTTAGCATTGGATGGCGAGGAGAAGCTCAATGATACATCGTTCTGTTGCCCTGCTTGGTTTAATATTCTTCTCTGTTGTCTTGCAAGCAGAGCCATCTCAGAAAATTACTTCTCTTGGAACTTTCTCTAATTACCGATTTACAGAAGAACATCAATACGGAACAGGGGTTCAAATATGGCAGGAAGGAACATCGCTATTTGGCCTTTTTTCTAACTCACAAGGCCTTATGGGGGATACTCCGACCGGTGTACTTGAAAAAGTCTCATTCGATCCGAAAACGGGTCATATTACCTTTACCGCCAAGCTCACAATGGGGCTGCACGGCTGCAAAGTACACAAGAATGTTCCGAGTCAGGATATTTTCCATTTCGAAGGAGTGCTTTCGAATATGTCGCTCTCTGGAACATTGAGACACGCTGATAATCTTCATCAAGAACAGGCGCCGACAGAAGAAAAAATAGTCCTTAAAAAGTCGGAGGAATGGGTCGTTACTCAGTATCGGAACCGGGAACACTGGGAGACTGCAATGAAAGACATCCTCAAGTTTCGAGGACCGAAGTGGTAACAACTATTTCGCCATCCAACAACCGGTTCCACGGGACGTTAGGCATCAAGGAACAATAGACACAACAATGCAAATTACTCCTGCAAATACTTCAGACATCCCGGCACTTTGCGCATTACTGGATATCTTGTTTTCTCAAGAAGCAGAGTTCAAACCCAATCACGAAGCACAAAGCCGTGGCTTGGCTCGTATCATTAGTAGCCCGGAAATTGGGCTTATCATCGTCGCCCGCCAAGACAGCCACGTTGTGGGTATGGTCAATCTTTTATACACAGTATCTACCGCGCTTGGCGATCGCGTTGCGCTACTGGAAGACATGGTGGTTTCCCCCGATGTTCGCGGCGCTGGCGTGGGTTCGCGGCTCCTAGAGCAAGCCATTCAATTCGCGCACTTGAACGGATGCAAACGCATTACCTTGCTCACAGACCGCGCCAATGAGTCAGCGCAACGTTTTTATCAAAGGCATGGTTTCAGTTTTTCGGCCATGATCCCTCTTCGTCTGTCACTGGGCGAATATGAGTTGCCTTGTGCTGCCTATCTGGCCTAACCTTGCATTCGAGTGGGGCTGCGCAAAAGCGCGGTCCCTCAATTTGAATATTATGCGCCATGGAGAAATTGGCAATGAATGAACACGAGAAAATTAACTACGTTGAATATCCTGCGAAAGATATTGCGGCAACAAAGCGATTTTTCGAAACAGCATTTGGCTGGACTTTTGTCGATTACGGGCCGGACTACGCCGCTTTCTCGAACCAGGGGCTGGACGGTGGTTTTTTCAGATCCGAACTTTCGTCGACCTCAGAAAATGGTGCGGCGCTGGTTATTTTTTACAGTCAAAAACTGGAGGCTACTGAGGTACAGGTTAAAAAGGCTGGCGGCGTAATCAACAAAGAAATATTTTCATTTCCAGGTGGCCGCCGTTTTCACTTCATTGAGCCAAGTGGTAATGAATTTGCGGTGTGGTCAGCAGTTGGCGCATAACCCTGCATTCAAACGGGGCGCGCTAAAGTGCACCCCTCAACTTTACGTTATAAGCCAAGGAGATCGTATGGCCAGATTTATACAAATAGTAATTGTCGCCATTACGCTTCTCAATTGTGTTGGCTGCGATCAAGCAACAAAAACCGTGGCAAAGGAATACCTACCTCGAAACGAAGTCTTGTCGTTCGCTCACGATACATTCAGGTTGCAGTACGCTGAGAACAAAGGCGCATTTTTAAGTATCGGCGCCTCACTTCCTGAAAAAACGCGAGGGCTATTATTCACAGTCGGTATTGGTGCAATTGTGTTAGGAATTCTAGGCTATCTTTTGCTCGTGCCAGCGTTGCCACACGCCACAACAGTTGCTCTTTCGCTCATTGCGGGCGGTGGGTTCAGTAACCTGATCGACCGTATAGCGTATGGTGGCTACATAATCGATTTTCTAAACATTGGGTTTGGTAGCCTTCGAACCGGCATCTTCAACATCGCTGATGTAGCAATAATGGCAGGTGCCATTAGCCTCATCTTGCGGAGCCTGAAATATGAAAGAAGAGTTGGCTTCTAACCGATTCGAGCCGACCGCAGGGTCGCTGCGTGTCCCTTCGAGGGATCAGCCTTGGCTTACTCTCGCTGTTGTGGACCTCAACAAATACCCCGAATCTTCCCACAGATTTGCATATAGCGTCGCCAAGGAATTAAAAACATCCCGTATTGCATTGAGCCAAACGGATCTGAACAAATTGGATTATTGCTTAAAAAGCTTTGACACACCTAAGATCAACGGCAAGTAACGTTTTTTCACGAGCCTGATCACCGAAAATGACTAAACGGAAAAACATCGAAAACTCAGAAGTCGCCGCAGTCTTCGACGCCTACCCGAAAAAGGTAAAACCGAAGCTTATGTTTCTCCGCCAACTGATATTCGATGTCGCGGCAAAAACAAACGGGGTTGGTGATCTGGAGGAGACCCTGAAATGGGGGCAACCCAGTTATCTCACGACAGAAACAAAAAGCGGAAGTCTGGTCAGGATAGACCAGATAAAGTCCCAGGAAGGAAAGTATGCGATGTATTTTCATTGTCAGACTACACTTCTTGATACATTTAAAGAAATGTATCGAGGTGTTTTTGAGTTTGGAGGAAACAGAAGCATCATCTTCAATGCAAAAGACAAGGTGCCTGTAAAAGAATTGCGCCATTGTATTTCAATGGCGCTCACATACCATCTCAACAAAAGGCAGGGTAACCGTGATACCGCCAGTTAACGCGGGCGGTTAGCTTCCAAAATACACGAGGAATTTATCTTTAAATTTCGTATGCCAGCTAAATGCACTGTTAATAATATCAAAGGACATGCTGAAATGGCTGTCAAATCCGTAGATACTGAATATACTATTGTTGAAGTTGGCAGTACCGTAGATCCTTCGAACATAATTAATATGTATAAAGATTCTAAAGTAGTTCTTGTTTGCACGAAGGACGAAGAAATAATTATGCAAACCAAAGAAGTGGGGAGTTTTACACGTTTGAAAAACGCAACTAATGCATCTAACACATACATCGAGTTCGCCGCTTCGCGGCTTGGACCTCGCTTTTGCGCGGCCATTCATGCGGAACGTTAGGCATCGGAATCGAACGCACATGACTCCTGGAAGCCAATGACTGCCCAAGACCTCAACAAGAGTCATCCACTAGCGTTCTTTGTTCTGGTGTTCACGTTGAGCACCCCTTTTTGGATCATCAGCGTCGGCTCAGGCAAGAGCTCTCTGCCTGACAACATTCCAGTAACAGATATTGGTGCCACACTAACCCCACTCATTGCCGCTTGCGTGCTCGTCTATATGGAGAATGGAAAGCTAGGCTTGAAGCGGTTTTTTGCTCGCATCCTTGACTACAAGAGAATTAAGGACAAGAGATGGTTAGTCACCGCGATATTCCTCCTGCCAGCTTTATACGTTGTAACATACGCGGTAATGAAGCTCGCTGTTCTTCCTGTTCCGCAGTACCTCAATATTTCAATGTCATTGCTTGGTGCCTTGGCAATGTTCACGATTGCGGCAACGGTAGAAGAACTTGGCTACTCAGCCTACGCCACCGACGCATTGCAAAGAAAGTTTTCGGCCATAAAGACGTCTCTCATTGTTGGCGTACCTTGGGCTTTGTGGCATCTTCCGTCAATGATCAATATGGGTCAAACTTCGCAACTCATAGCCTGGGGGCTTGTGGCAACCGTTGCCTTCCGGGTCATAACCGTGTGGATTTATAACAACTCGAATTTCTCTCTTTTTGCTGTAGTCATAGCACACGCAGCTGGCACAACGGCCCGGACTGCCTTTCCTGGCGGTCGTCAAGGCTACGAGCTCGGAGATGGTTTAATTAGCTACTCCATCATCATCCTCGCAGCGATCTTTGTCACGGCTCTTTGGGGTCGGCGCACCTTGAGTAACTTTCTCGGTTCCCGCTCATTGGGCACCGATGCCTAACCCCACGCTTAAGCGGAGCGCTATGCACAAACCGCGTACCCCATCACCTCATGATCAAGTTGATGACGAAGGATTAAACTCCGCTGCCTCCAGGAACGGGTCACCTCTGACCTACTTTCTGCTGACCTTCGCACTCTCTATTCCGTTTTGGATCTCGGGTGCATTAATCGGGATACAGCTGTTACCCAGCATCCCACTGGCAGCACTAATGGTCGTCTGCCCAGTAACAGCAGCTCTACTTTTCGTTTATAAGGAGAAAACTTCCGCGGGCGTGAAGGACCTGCTAAAAAGATCTTTCGACTTCAAGCGAGTCAGAGCGAAAATATGGTATGTGCCAATCATCCTTCTGACGCCCTGTATCATGGTTTTGTCTTACGTCGCGATGCGCCTAATGGGTGTGCCACTTCCCGCCCCACAGTTCTCGTTTACAACAACGCTCACCCTCTTCGTTGTGTTCTTTATCGCGGCCGTTGGCGAAGAACTGGGTTGGTCGGGATACGCCATCGATCCGTTGCAGGATCGCTTCGGTGCACTTGGTGGCGCACTGCTGCTCGGAGTGGTGTGGGCCGTCTGGCATTTCATCCCACTTCTGCAAGTACCCCAATCGCTGGTGTTCATCGCTTGGTGGTCGCTCGGCACGGTGGCGTACCGTGTCATCATCACCTGGCTCTACAACAACACGGGTAGGAGCGTCTTCGTTGCAGCCCTCTTTCACACCATGATCAATGTCACGTTTCAACTCTTCCCGGTCAACGGTTCCTACTACGATCCGCGCGTAACGAGTTTGATCACCACAGCCGTAGCCGTAATCGTAGTAGTCGTATGGGGAGCAAGAACGTTGGTCAGAGCTCCTGACGTCCGTGGATAGACCCGGCAGCTTCTACCCGATGGTAGCTTTTTGAATGTATCATCACTTTACAATACCTAACCCTGCATTCGAGGAGACGCGCCCAAAGCAGCGCGTCATTCCATTTGAACGTTATGTGTTTTCGTGAGGCACGGAGGCGAAAATGACTAAGCAGAAGCCTGGTCAGGATAGACCAGATAAAGTCCGGGAAGGAAAGTATGCGATGTATTTTCATTGTCAGACTACACTTGTTGATACATTTTTTTGGAATTCTTTAAACCGACTCACGTCGATAGCCGGAAGCTTATTGATATATACGGGTTCCGGCTCGTACGGCGTTTGGCCGGAACGACGAAGCGGGTTTAATGTTGAGTTCGTTAACAAATTGTGTGGCACGGGTGGATGCTTGTATACCCTTATCGATGGAAGGTAATATATCAGATCGTGGCGAACATATTTGTTGCAGGTAAGTCGCTTGAGTCATTGTTTAACAGCTATCTGCCTTCAAAAAAGGCAACGCATCAACCCCAAAAGCAGGCAGCTAACTATTTCCTGAAATCTCCCGGGCCGCACTGGTTAAAACAGTGTTAATCGTTTGCTGTTGTCGCGGTGGCAGCGTGGCACAACAAAAACGTTATGTTCCTTACAGAGGTGCGTGTTGAAGGACCATAGAACTATTCCTGAGAATTCTTTGCTGAGCAAGGAAGCCCACAGGTATGACTATAAGGATTCCTTCCGTCTAACCCTGGCAAGAACGGATGTTGAGCCCTGGGAACTTGTCGCAGCCTTCTTTCAATCAGCGCCGGGATGGGTAGATACGCTGTTTATTCTCCGAAACAAAATGGTAGGGTTGCTCGGTTTAAAGGCGGATTTGGCCGACGTGAGTAAATTAAACCCTCCGTACGAAACGGGAAGGCAGTTTGGCCTATTCAAATTATTGGCCATTAACCACAATGAGGCCGTGTTAGGTGAGGACGATAAACACCTAAATTTCAGAGTATCGTTGTTAGTGGATCGTACCCAGGAAAATAGCCTTGTAGTTTCAACCGTCGTCAAAATCAACAATAGACTCGGCAAGGCCTATTTTTTTGTTGTGAAGCCGTTTCATCGCTTCATCGTACCTATCATGGTTAAGCGTATGGCCGTGAAGATTAATAACAAGTCCCTGCCACAATACAAACGAATAGGAACATAACGGTGTTTTCTGAAATCATCCGGTCCGCGCCGGTTAAAACGGCGTTATGTTGCTATTAACGAACGGTAGAATCGAACATGCCCCAAGGAAATAACAAAAAGCTCCTTAGCAAACGCGCCCGGAAAGGACACAAAGGTTATCCGGTAGCAACAATCGCTATTTACGGTCCTACAAATAAAGTAGCCACTAAACTGGTTTATGGAATAGTAAAAAGAGAAAGTGCCGA
>JAYSTO010000030.1:0-7872 GCA_043719675.1 Gammaproteobacteria bacterium
CTACTTTTATTTATCGGTGTGTAATTGATTCATCGCCTTTTGCAGATCGCCTTCGATCACCAACGGCAAAACATCTAATGCAGTGGCAATAACTTGTCGTATCGCCTGTTCGTCCTCGCCACTGATCTTGTTCAACACATGATCCGTGACTTTGTCTTTGTCGCCGGGATGGCCGATACCAATGCGTAAGCGCGCAAAATTATTATTGCTAAAACGTTCAATAATGTCGCGTAAGCCATTGTGGCCACCGTGACCACCACCGGCCTTTAATCGCCCCACTCCCGTTGGTAAATCCAAATCATCATGGACAACTAAAATACTTTCCAGGGGGATTTTATAAAACTGCGTCAGCGCCAACAGCGCCTGGCCACTGAGGTTCATGTAGGTCATCGGTTTTAACAACCAGAGATCACGCCCCTGCCATAAACACCGCGCCACCTCACCATGAAATTTCTTTTCATGACTGAAACTGGTCTTGAGTTGCTGCGCCAACGCATCAACAAACCAAAAGCCGGCATTGTGCCGCGTGTTGGCATATTCTTTACCGGGATTCCCCAGACCAACAATAAGCTCAACACGCGCGGACAATACCGGCTCCTTGGTATTTTACTGACTGATCAATGTTACTTATCAGACTTCTTCTCAGTCTTCTTCGCTGCATCACCCTCTGCAGCAGGTGTGGCAGCAGCAGCGGCCGCTTCGCCTTCAGCCGCGGCAGCAACAACCGGTTTCTCTTCTTCCACTGCACGTGGCATGTGAATACTCACCACCGCCTGGTTGTGGCCCTTACCATGTTGCAACTCGACGATCTCAACGCCCGTGGGTAATATCAGATCCGTCAAATGCACAACACCGTTCAATTCCAGATTACCGAGATCAACCTCGATAAACTCTGGCAGATCTTTGGGCAAACACTGTAATCTCACTTCGACCAGATTGTGGCTAACCAGACCACCACCCTTTACACCCGGTGAGGTCGCTTCATTAATGAAATGCAGCGGGATGTGCATACGGATTTTTTCCGTGGCGCTGACACGCTGTAAATCCATGTGCATGAGCACCGGTTTATACGGATGGCGTTGGAGATCTTTAATTACCGCGTTTTCCTCGCCTTTACCCAATTTAATGGTAAGTACCTTGGAAAAGAATTTTTCGTTTTCCAATTTATTCAACAACTCCAAATGGTTGAAGGTCACCGACGTAGGTTCTTTATTGGAACCGTATATTATTCCAGGCACCTTACCGGCATGACGCAGGCGGCGGCTCGCACCCTTGCCTCTGTCACTGCGCGGCTCGGCATTAATCATATATTCAACGGCTGAGCTCATAAACTTACTCCTAAACATTAATTAACTATCTATACTGGCAAACCCGATTGAAGTTCTGCCACCAACATGTTCCCGCGACCAGGAACATGTTTTCCGCCTCGCCGCACAAAGCAGCGCTGCAAAAACCTTTAATCCACAAACAACGAACTGACCGACTCCTCGTCACTGACACGACGAATTGTCTCCGCCAATAATTCCGCAATGCTCAATTGACGAATCCGGGTACAGGCACGCGCCTCACTCGACAGTGGAATTGTATCGGTCACCACTAATTCATCCAGATCCGAGTTACTGATATTTTTTATTGCCGGACCCGATAACACCGGGTGCGTACAATAGGCCACCACTTTGGCGGCGCCGCGATCTTTCAAGGCCTTGGCTGCCTGACATAAAGTGCCCGCCGTATCCACCAGATCATCAATTAATATGCAGCTACGGCCTTCGACATCACCAATGATATTCATTACTTTCGCCTCATTGGGCTTGGGACGGCGTTTGTCAATGATCGCCAATCCCGCATCGTCCAGCCGTTTTGCCAAGGCACGTGCGCGCACCACACCACCCACGTCCGGCGACACCACCACCACATCGGGATATTTTTTCCGCCAGATGTCGCCCAATAACAACGGCGAGGCATACACATTGTCCACCGGGATATTAAAAAATCCCTGAATTTGATCAGCATGCAAATCCACGGTGAGCACACGGTCTGCGCCGACGATCGTGATCATGTCGGCCACGACCTTGGCGGTAATCGGCACACGCGCAGAACGCGGTCGTCGATCCTGCCTTGCATAACCAAAATAAGGTAACACCGCGGTGACCCGGGCCGCTGAAGAACGGCGCACGGCATCCACCATCACCAGCAGTTCCATCAGATTTTCATTGGTCGGCGCACAGGTCGGCTGAATGATAAAGACATCGCGACCACGCACATTCTCCATGATTTCTATCATGACCTCGCCATCGCTAAAACGATCGACGATGGCCTTACCCAACGGCATTTGCAGACGACCCACCACGTCTTGGGCAAGTTGCGGATTCGCATTGCCGGTGAAGATCATCATACTGCCGTTGCTCATAATATTCAGTTCCTAGAAACAATGGGCGCGTAGCGCGTGACGCACACTCGCTACTGCTTACCGTAAACTCCATTCTGCTTAGGTACTCGTCCCTACCACTCTCCGTAGGGCGGGCTGTAGGTCGGGCCTTAGCCCAACTTGTCGGTTTCAAGGCCGACCTACAAAATATGGCTGGGGTGCTAGGATTCGAACCTAGGTATGCTGGAATCAAAATCCAGTGCCTTACCGCTTGGCGACACCCCAATAAAACAACAGTCGATTGCCCTACGGCAATATCAGCGAGTGCATTTAATCCCGGTGGCATGCAGCATGGCCGAGTGCAAGGGCGAGGTATTAAGCCCTTGCGCAACAAAACCACGCCACTCAGCTGCCAGCTGCATCCACGCGGCCTGCGCCGCCTCGCGCTGCGGAAACGCGGCAAACACACACGCACCAGTACCGGTCAACTGCGCGGGAGAAAAAATCGATAACGCGTCCAAGGCGGCGGCCACCTCCGGGTAACGCCCCCGTACACACGGCTCACATACATTGCCGAGTGGCGCCTGCCTCGTCAGAAAGTCGCGTATTGTAATGGCTGGGCAATCTCGTCGCAATTGCGGGTCAGAAAAAATCTCGGCGGTTGAGACGCTGATCCCCGGCGCCAACACCACAAACCAGGCCTCCGGCAGGTCCACGGGTTGCAAAACATCCCCTACCCCCTCGCCCCAGGCGGTGTGTCCCTGCACAAAGACCGGCACATCCGCGCCCAACTGCAAGCCTAACTGTGCCAACTCATTGAGGGGCAAAAAACAACCCCACAGCTGGTTGAGCGCAACTAACGTCGTGGCCGCGGTGGAGCTGCCGCCACCTAAGCCACCACCAATCGGTAAGCGTTTATCCAAATCAATCGTCACCCCCTGACGGACTCCACCGCTTTTCTGTAGCAAACGGGCGGCACGCAGAATAATGTCCTGTTCCTCGCTGATCCCAGGCAGTATATAAGTACGGGCTATCACCCCCGTCGCATTTAGCCGAAAACGCAGCCCATCCGCCACATCCAACAACTGAAAAACGGTTTGTAACAGATGATAACCGTCGGCCCGCCGACCCGTGATATGCAAAAACAGATTGAGCTTGGCGGGCGCAGGCCAGGTGATAATGGGATTTAAAGCGCAGTCAGACATAATTTCAAAGTCACACATAACGGATGCGGGGGACAAAACCTAGCGATGCTGTTGTTATCGCACGGAACAATTCACGCACACCTAGTTCCGGATCACTTGGCCCTCATCCAGCTGCCATGCATCAACCACCAGGCGTACATCGATACTCTTATCGAGCTTGGTGATAAATAATTTGTCAGGTAGCGGCAACGCATTGACGTGGGTGTAACGCCGAAAGGCCACTTGCCAGTCGGCTTGTTGTAACGTTACTAAGCGCCCTTGTTGATCAAAACCAGGTTGTGAAACACGATACGGTGCAGGTAATCCCAACACCCAATAACGCAGTCCTGTCACCGGCATCACTACGCCCGTTTGTTGCAATAACAATTCTTCCGGTGAGGTTGCATAAAAGGTTTTCTGATCTGAATCACGCAACAAAACGCCGTGGGCATCACCAATCAATTGGACTTTTCCCGCACCAAACGGCCCCGACAGCTCTATTTGATAATCATCACCGTGTTGCTGCCATTGCAGATTGATATTCCAGGCCTCTTCGCCATTGTTTACCGCCAGACGACCTTCGAGCCTCCATTGCTTGAGTTTGCCAAGTGCCGTTTGATGCAGTTCCCAAGCGTGACCACCTTCTGTCAGTGGAGGAACTACTGGAATTGACTCACACGCAGCAAGCGCTAACGCTGCATAAAATACGACGAGGCGTTTCATTTCGTAAAACGATTAATCACATCCAACAACGCTTTATGACTTGGTGTATCACGCAGGGCTTCATCCCAAATACGTCGGGCTGAATCTTTCTCGCCTATCACCCACAGCACTTCGCCTAAATGGGCAGCGACCTCCGCATCCTTAAGTTTCTCAAATGCCAAGCGCAAATATTTCAGTGCTTCGGCATAATTGCCGGAGCGATAGTGTCCCCAGCCGAGGCTATCAATAATTGCCGGGTCTTCGGGTTGTAACTTGTAGGCCTTTTGAATATACGCTAATCCATCTTTGATATTTTCGGTGCGATCCACCAGGGTATAACCCAGCGCATTAAGCGCCTGGACGTTATTGGGTTCGCGTTTGACGATTGTGGTTAAGTCAGTAATCGAGATATCGGTGCGCTCAATTTTTTCTGCCGCCAAGGCACGCGCATACAATAATTGTGAGTTCTCTGGCGCCTTTGCCAGTGTTTCGTTGTAAAATTCAAAGGCCTCTTTGAACATTTTGGCTTCTTGCAATAACTCACCTTCTGCTAACACCAATCTTACTTCCATTTCGGCGGAGTCGACCTGAATATCCTGCAGTCTTTCACGGGCCTTTTGCACCTCGCCTTTGCGAGCTTCAATTAGAGCTATTCGTATCTGCGCCTCGATATAATGCTGACCGTTGGTTACCAGACCATATGTTGCCACCGCGTCATCCACCTGATTGCGCGATTCTGCAATTTGACCCAGATAGTAATTTGATTCGCTGACAAATTTATTTTGCTTAATGAGTTTATGAAAATAGCTTTCAGCTTCGGCTAAATCACGGGTCTGCCATGCCAGTAACCCCAACGCATACGGCGCCTCTTCATTATCAGGTGCCACCTGGAGCAAGCGCACATATTGTTCGCGTGCGTCAGCAAAACGTTTCTCATCAACCAGTCGTCGCGCGTAATAATGCCGCAATACGGTATTGTCAGGGTAACGACTCACCGCTTCGTGTAACGCTGCAAATGCCTCGGTTTTTTTGCCCTGACGAATCAGAATATTGCTATACAAGATATGGCCGTCGGCGGAGGCTGGTTGGATCTGCCGCACCTTTTCTACGGCCTCACGGGCCTTGTTTAATTCACCCACTAACATAGCCAGCTGGCTGTAGGCATATAATGCATCGGCATCATTCCGCCGGGTTTCAATTAACTCTTCCATCACACTCAAGGCGAGTTGTTTATCTTTTTCTTTACTCAATAAGGTGGTCACCAACATGAAACCTTTGTTGTGGCCCTGCTCGCTGAGACTAATTACTTTTTCTAAATGTGTCCTGGCTTCGGCAACCTTGCCAGCACGAATGTACATCGCTGCTGCAACCTGGTGTGCCTCTACATCCGCCGGGCTAATTTCGGTCCACAATTTGGCTGAGTCTAAGGCCGCCGCATCATCACGTGCATACACGGCGATCCGTGCGGCCCGTTCCACCACCTTGGAATCACGCGATTCACGTGCCGCACGCAAATACTGCTGTACGGCAAGATCAAGCTGGCCACGTTGCCCGGCCACTTCCGCGACCAACAACCGATATAACATCGCTGCAGTTAAATTAGTGGGGGGTGAACTCGTTTTTTTTGCGGCCTTGGTAGCCACCGGTGGTTCAACTGGGGCCGAGACTTGCTCGGTCACGGCATCTTCTTGCTGACTTGTGGCCGTCAGCGATGGCGGGGGATTATCCTGAACGTGACGTGTGCCCAATCCTGTACAGCCGACTAGGTTGACGACAGCAACCGCACCCAGAACAAGGAACCAACCTTTAACCTGCATAACTGACCTCTGCATGATGTGACTACTCCATGGTGAACTATAACCAACTTTTCGGCGCTTTACCTTGTATAATTAGTCAATGTACATAAATTTAAAGCTAACCCGCAGCTACCGGTGATGGTAAATACCTTGTGACCTTGCTCGCCTTCGGGATCAATCATAAGACCGCGCCGGTGGAAATCCGCGAAAAGGTAGCGTTTGCCCAAGAAAACGTGGCCCAAGCCCTTGGCGAGTTGACCTCTTTTGCCCCTGTTACCGAAGCCGTGATTCTCTCCACCTGCAACCGGACCGAGGTGTATTGCGGTTTGGATTACCCAGCCAATGATGCGGTGCGGGACTGGTTTGGCCGTTACCACCATTTACCCCTGGAATCCTTCAGTCCTTACAGCTATGCCTACCTTGATGATCAGGCCGTACAACATATCCTCCGGGTTGCCAGCGGCCTGGACTCCCTGGTCTTAGGTGAGCCGCAAATCCTCGGCCAAATAAAAGAGGCTTACACCACTGCATTTCATAACGGCACAATTGGCGCCCAACTAAACCGATTATTTCAACATACCTTTGCGGTTGCCAAACAGGTCCGCACCGACACCGCCATCGGCGCCAGTCCAGTCTCCGTGGCCTTTGCCGCCGTCAGCCTCGCCAAGCAGATCTTTGCCGATCTGGCGGAACATACGGTGTTATTAATTGGTGCAGGAGAAACCATTGAACTGGTGGCTCGTCACTTGAAAGAAAACAAAGTCACCAAGATGATTGTTGCCAATCGCACCGTCGAACGGGCAGAAGAATTGGCGAAAAAATTTAATGCCACCGCAATTACCTTGGGGGAAATCCCGGATCGCCTGATTGAAGCCGATATTATTATTTCCTCCACCGCCAGTCCCTTGCCTATTTTAGGCAAGGGTGCGGTGGAAAGCGCGTTAAAGCTACGTAAACATCGCCCCTTATTCATGGTGGATCTGGCCGTACCACGCGACATTGAGGCGGAGGTTTCCAAACTCAACGACGTGTATCTGTATACAGTGGACGACTTACACGAGGTCATTGATGAAAACCGTAAGTCACGCCAGGCGGCCGCCTTACAGGCCGAAGAAATTATCTCCGCGCAGGTCGAACATTTTATGGGCTGGTTACGGTCGCTGGATGCCGTGGATGCCATTCGCGCCTTCCGCGAACATGCCGAAGCCATCCGCAGTGATGCACTCAGCACTGCGCAACGCCAACTCGCCACAGGCAAGGACCCGCAAATTGTGATGGCGGAATTAGCCCGTAGTCTCACCAACAAATTAATTCATGCCCCCAGCGTACACATGAAACATGCCGCCTATCATGGCCAACAGGATGTGTTGGCACACGCCTATCAAATCCTCGGCCTCGACGAAAAAAATAATTAGGTAGATTCAGTCTATGAATGAAAAATTGCTCAGCAAGCTGCAGCATTTAGCCGAACGTTTGGAAGAAATCAGCCGCCTGCTCTCTGAGCCCAGCGTGATCAGCAATCAAAACAAGTTCCGTGGTCTGTCGCAGGAATACGCCCAGATCAATCCGGTGGTGGGTTGTTATCACCAATATCAAGCAGCGCTGCACGACATCGCCGAGGCCAACAAGATGCTCGGTGAAAACGACGCGGAGATGCGACAACTTGCCACGGAAGAGCTGCAGAGTGCGCAAACTAAAAAAGCCCAACTCGAATTGGACTTGCAACGTCTCATGTTACCCACCGACCCCAATGACGATAAAAATATCTTCATTGAAATTCGCGCCGGGACCGGCGGTGATGAGGCGGCGATCTTCGCCGGTG
>JAYSTO010000291.1:0-4161 GCA_043719675.1 Gammaproteobacteria bacterium
AAGTTCGGCGCCAATAGTCAGGTGCAACAGGAAGGACAGCGCGGCGTGCGGGTACAGATCAGCAACATCGCCTTTGATGATGTTATGTTGTGGTTGGACGAATTAAAGAGTCAGCAGCAGATCGTGATCAAAGAGTTTTCTGCTGAAAGCACCGGTGCGTTGGGTTATGTAAAAAGCAGTATCCTGCTGGAAGGTTGATACAACTATGGAGCGCATTGCAATCAATCCAACAAAACTTCGCCGCTATCTGTTGCTGGGCGTGCTGACGTATATCCTGTTTATTTTTATCAGTATGCCAGCCAGTGTCCTGGTACGTCAGGTCTTTACTAAAATGAATGCAACACAAGGTCTGCGTTTGCAGAATGTACACGGCACCTTATGGAAGGGTGAGGCACTGGATGCGCGTTATGGCCAGGTGAAACTGGGTAAATTAGACTGGGACATGAATGCCTTTGGTTTGTTGCTGGGCAATCTGGATCTGGACTTGCGTTTCGGCCAGCAAAATACGCAGGTACGTGGTGGTCTCGCACTGGGATTTGGCGGGCAGCTGCGTATTGACAACGTGGATTTACGGATGCCTGCAGCTGATCTCGCCCCCTTGGTGTATGGCTACCCGGCGGTGAATTTTTCAGGAAATGTGTTGGGTAAGATCAATAAACTGGAGATGAAGCAAGGTAATATGTTCAAAGGCAAGGGCAGAATTGTCTGGCAGCAGGCGGTATTAGTGGCACCGCATAACATTGATCTGGGTGATATCCTGATTGAGCTTGAGCCGCAAAACTCCAATACCAAGATCACCATTAGTGATCAGGGTGAGAAGGGACAACTGAAGGTCGATCTCAAGTTTGAGATACTGGGTACCGGCAAGTATCGGTGGGAAGGTACGCTCAGTCCACGTAATGCGGGCGACGAAAAACTCATTGAGTTATTGCGTTTTGTCGGTCGGCCCGACAGCAACAATAATTATTGGGTATCGCGCAGCGGTCAGCTTGCTGGTTGGTAAATGTATCTAAGGGAGCTCTGATTAATTCATCTTTCGTCATTCCCGCGAACACCTATAGGGATGTAGGTGGTAGAGAGACGCAGGATGCCAAAGCCGAAGCGGGAATGACGAAAGATGAATTAATCAGAGCTTCTCTAAATAACTGTTTCAAATCCCGTCCACCTTAATTTAATAACACTATACGCCGACAGAGTGTTGTCCCCCCCTTAGAAAAAGGGGGCAGGGGGGATTTAAACGACGCTGAATATAAAAATCCCCCTCGGCAATTGCTCCTGCATTGCTCTACCTCCTGCGTCCATGCAGTCGTCACTCCCCCTTTTTCTAAGGGGGAAGTTGATCTGCGAATGGCTACGATAACTGCAAAGACATAAATTTCGCTTTTCACTCGAAAGGACAAGTTAAGAGAGATTCCCTATTCAATCCCCAGCTTCTTGATGCGGTAACGCAGCGCACGAAACGAAATACCCAGCAATTTAGCCGCCGCCGTTTTGTTAAAACGGGTTTTTTCCAAAGCGCGCATAATCACTTCTTTTTCCTTGGCGTACAACTTGGGGTCAAGTTCCATGGAATCTTCGCCAGGGTTTGATTCACCGGCATCGGCCACGGCAACGTTTTCCACTTGCGGCAAACGTAAGTCGTCTATCCTGATCTTGTTGCCTTCACACAGCGTCATCGCGCGTTCGAGGATATTTTCCAGTTCGCGCACGTTACCGGGAAACGCATAGTCCAACAGTTCGTACATCGCCTCGTCAGTCATGGTTGGCAACGGGGTTTGCCACTGATGGGCGATCTTGGCAATAAAGAATTCCACCAATAGTGGAATATCGTCCTGACGCTCGCGCAGGCTGGGCACATGCAGTTCGATCACATTGATGCGATAAAACAGATCCTGACGAAACGCGCCGCTGTGTACCAGGACGGCAAGGTCTTTGTGGGTGGCACTGAGGATGCGGACATTAATCGGAATTTCTTTACCGGCGCCGACGGGGCGAATCGCTTTTTCCTGGATAGCACGCAGTAATTTTACTTGCATGTGCAAGGGTAAGTCGGCCACTTCATCGAGAAATAACGTACCACCATCGGCAATTTGAAATAAGCCCGGCTTATCCGCGACGGCACCGGTGAAACTGCCTTTCTTGTGACCGAAGAATTCACTCTCCATCAGTTCGGTGGGGATCGCGCCACAATTGACGGCGACAAAGGCCTTGTCGCGACGCGCACCCTTGTCATGAATCAGTCGTGCCACCAGTTCCTTGCCAACACCGGATTGGCCGCTGATGTACACCGGTGCCTGACTGCGCGCCAGTTTCTCAATCGTGCGGCGAATCACCTGCATGGCGGCCGACGTACCCAATAGCGTCAGCCCGCCTTGCGTATCATCGCTATTTTTTTGCTTTGCCAGCTGCAACGCGCTGTTGACCAGGTTACGTAATACCTGTAAATCCACCGGTTTGGCGACAAAATCAAACGCGCCGGCCTTGAGCGCTTCAATCGCCGATTCCATATTGCCGTGTGCGGTGATCATCGCCACCGGCACGTGTGCATATTGCTGTTGGATGTGGCGAACCAGATCAATGCCGTTGCCATCCGGTAACCGCATGTCCGTCAGGCACAGGTCAAACGGATGCGCTTGCAATAGTTGTTTGGCGTGTTGCAGGTCTTCCGCGCTTTTGGTCTCAAGTCCCATGCGGGTCAGCGTGATCTCGAGTAATTCGCGAATATCGGGTTCGTCATCGACGACCAGCACATGTTGGGTTGGGTCATTGGCCATGATTATTCAAATTGCCTGCGTGGGTCCTGAAAGGTGAGACGAAAAATACCCTGTGGTACATTGCTACTAATATAGTTTAAATGCGCTTGATTAGCTTCAGCCAGTTCGCGAGATATATAAAGTCCCAAACCGGAGCCTTGTACGTTGGTGGTAAAAAAAGGTTCAAACAAATGCACCAATACTTCAGCGCTGACCCCTGGACCATTATCAATGACATCCAGGTGCGGTCGGGTTGCCTGTTTGGTAGTATAACCAGCACGTAAAATCACCGCTGGATTTTCTTTGACAGGCTGACTGTGACGCAGGGCGTTGTCGCATAAATTCACCAGGATCTGTTGCAGATGGCTGGCATCAAATCGTACCTGCATATCTGCGGGGTTAACCTCAATCGCGAAGCTGTTTTTATCCACATTTTGTCCGCCCGTATAATCCGTTACAAAACGTTGTAGAAAAGGCAGCAGGGCGAATAACTCCACATTAGACGGGCGTCGCCGACTGACGCTCATGACATTTTCAACAATCGTATTCAGACGCTGTGAATGGTCGAGAATGATCTGGGTCAGGCGGATATCGTTTTTATCAATGTGCACGGATTCCGCCAGCAGTTGTCCGGCATGGCTGATGGCCCCCAACGGATTGCGAATTTCATGGGCAATGCTCGCGGTTAACCGTCCCAACGAGGCCAGTTGTAATTGTTGTGCCTGTTGCGCCAGGGCCGCCATGTCTTGCAAAAAGATCAGCGTGCCACCCTCGGGTGAATCCGAGATTCGGGCAAAGCGTGGCATGATGTCAATATGGAATTGCGCTAAATGGATCGCCTCCGGATTGTACTCCACGTTATCCTGCCAGTGCCGCCATTGCGCGGCGAGCGCAGCGGAGAGATAACTCAGTGAGAGCTCTTTGGTGTTGGGATTAATCGAGAGCATTTGCGCGGCGGCCTCATTGATTAAACGCACCACACCTTGATGGTCCACCACCAACACACCGGTTTGCATCCGCTGGATAATGTGTTCAGTTAATTGCGCCAGATTGGCCAGATCAATGCCGCGCTTTTTCGCCAGGGCCTCACTCTCCCGGATGCGCTTGGCCAAGGCATACACCAGGATCGCGGTGGCAAAATAGGTAACACCGAGGAACCCCGCAATCGGATAAGAACTTTGTTTATGACTTTCCAGACCGGCATAAAATTGCTGGAGCAGGATCATGATCGTGGCAAACGCGGCAAGCCCCAAGGCGGTGCGGCGTCGTACCACAATGGTCGTTGCGGCGATGCTCACCACCAGCAACACACCCAGGCCGCTTTCGATACCACCGCTGCTGTGCATCAGTGCGGTCACCAGCACGGCATCGACAATCGCGCTGGTATAAACCTGATTGCTGAATTGAA
>JAYSTO010000292.1:0-10309 GCA_043719675.1 Gammaproteobacteria bacterium
AAACCCTGGATCTTCGTCGTTCCGGTTTTATCCGCGCCTACATGGATGACGGGTTGCGGATATTCCCCGCTCCAGAAGGCATAGGCCAGACGCGTCTGCGTCTTTCCCTCCCGGGTGACAGGTAATTGATACGCTAAAATTTCAGCGCGTAGGGTGGTGAGCATACTCAGCAAGATTACTATTGCGCTTAACTTCAATGTCATATTTTGTTCCGCCTTATTTTATCTCACGGCCAATGATGGTTTTTTTACAATATCCACTGTTGTCCGCCGATGAAAATTGACGGGTTCGACATACAGTTTAGTGCATCCTCAGGCGGCATAAAAATATTTTCCGTTTTTATTATATAGTCAAGATCATACTATGATCACAGTATTTGTTGCTATTTGCAATGTTAGAATCGTCATTCGCACCATAGACTCCTTGTAATGAAGCCCTCAGCGGCGTTAACGTAGTGAAAACCCACATGTTCCACGTTTGGCATAAGATTCGCAATGAATACAACGACCAACAAACGGAGGATAAGTCATGCGCTTCAAATCTATTATTACAGGTACCGCACTAATTTTAAGTAGTGTACTTACCGCACAGGCAACAGAATTACCTAAATGTATTACCAGTCACTATCCAAATAAAGTCATCAAGACGCAACAAATTGTTTTTGATGCACCGGAGATCGCTGAACGTGGCGATATTGTGCCGGTACGCGTCGACAAAGTGCTTGGTTTATCAGCCACTGTGACGGTGCGAGAGCTAAGCCTGTTCAGTGAATACCGCAAGGAACCATTGGCGACGTTTGTATTTAACCATCACGTCGCTGCTGAGCAGTTAAAAACCCGTGTACGGATCCCGGACAACAGTCGCTTGTTTGCCGTGGCGCTGTTGAGCAACGGCCAGGTGATCAGCGGTGAACGTGCGATCAAGGTCACGATCGGTGGTTGTGGGGGCGGGGAAGGTGCGGGAGAGTCAGTAGCCAAGGCGAGTTGTTAGGGTAATTGGCACAGGGATGTGCCGACGTTATTCCGTTCATGATGAAAACACTCTTCCAGCGTTTTTACAGCACTACAATTTTTCTTTGTTCGTAATGCCAGTGGTGAGATGGCACCACTGGTTTTTCTAAAAATAATAAACCGCACCAAATGCAAAAGTATTAATGCTGTCGTCACCGACGATGGAACTGTCTGTTATACCGTTACCTAGTTTTTCATGTTTCACCTGGCCCAACAATTGTATCTGCCGGGTGATTTTCCATGATGCTGTTATTGCGGCATGGTAATTAAGTGACGACTGGCCGCTATAGATCGGCCGTCCGGGGCGACTTTCATTCGCTTGAACGCCATAAAAGTGATCAACAAGTTTGGAGTCTTGTACTGTCAAACCGATCAAGGGGGAAAGTGTGAGGTTTGGTGTCAGGTTAAATGCTTTACTTAGGTTGATAACCAGTTCACTTCCATCACTTTCTTTGATATCTGTCAGTAATTGTACCGTTAATACAGCAATATCATAGTGGAACCGTGTTGATATGCCAGCAAAGTAAGTTGGCCGGGTTTTATCAATGCCTGCAAGGCTGCCGTTTGGCGCAGACTCGGCATCGATCTCGTAAAAACGCGGCGTGGCCAAAAGCTCCAGGTTATAGTCTTTATTGTTTATCAGCTTAAAGCCAATGTTCAGCCCCTCGATATAGAAATCTTTGTAGTGGTATGCAATGTAGGGCAAAGAAGCTTTTTGATTATCAACCCCTACAAATGGTCTTTCCGCCACAGAAGAGGTAAATCCAATGCCAATAGAGTGTTCTGATTTTGACTGAATATCCAATGTGGATGTTTCGATGGGCACCGGTGCAGCCTGTGTAAAGCCTGAGACACCTGCCATGGCGAATGAGAAGGACGTTATTGCGAGTAATTTCTTTGTGGCCATTATTCTGACTGCCAAGTAATGATAAAGCCAAACTATGACATAAAATTATCGCAAAACATTCACGGATGTATCACAATGTGATAATAACGAATGGAAACAGAGTGGACATCAGGTTCCAACGCGAGTATATATATAGAAGAGGGTCAGAGGGAAATTATTTTTATAATGGTAGGGAAAAGTCTTCTCTGCCCGTGATGTTTTTGAGCAACTTGCTAGAACGATTCCCACGGATAACCAATGATCACGGAAACTTCTGCTCCTTCATCACCGGTGGCGATATCGCCGCGAAACACCAGGCCGGAGGCGGTGACCATGCGCAGGCCCACGCCGTACGAATCACGCCAGATATCACCCAGCCGATCTTTGCTGTCTTCGATGGTGCCACGTTCATAAAAGAACGCCACTTGGATGGTGGTGCGAATGTCGCGGGCGATCCAGATATCGAACGGTGTAAATTCTTCGGTCAGGTTCCAACGAAATTCGGTGCCAACAAACCGGGTATGGGCGCCTTTGTAACGTCCATCGGGGTAGGAACGCAAACGATCCCAGCCACCCAGATTTTCGACGGAGCCGTAGGTGTTATTGGCGATGATGTTGTTGATCACCTGCTGGCATTGCAGTTGTTGTGCGGCGGTCAAACCCGGATCACTGCAATTTAATCCTTGTTGTGCCTCAACGGCCGCGAAGTTGGTTTCACCCAGGCGGGTCACGTGGGCATCGGCTTGAAAATAGTTAAACACCCAGGTCGAGCGCTTGCCTATCGGCACGTAACCCGTCAGGTTATGTTCGAGCTGATAGTAGTCAGCCGCCAACGTGTTGTCACTGTTGGACCACCAGCGTGAGAGCTGGTAGCGCAAACCATGCCGGGGGTCGAGATAATCATCGGTCCAATCCAGTCGCAGTCCCAGGGTAAACAGCGTAGAGCTGTCTTGTATAGCATCATTGGTAGCCTGGATGATGTTACCGTCTTTGTCGCGTATCGCTTCAAGGCGATTACGTCCGTCCAGTGCGCCACCATATACTTCCAGCATGCGGTTGAACCAGGTGCCGGTTAAGCGTGCGGCGTAAAAATCATTGTCGGTCAGATTCAGGATTGTATAGTCGTCTTTACTGCTCGACATCCCACGGCTGTTGTAACTTTGCACTGCGGCCTTGGACAAATGCTGTAGACTGAGATCAAGAATGAGCGTATTCGGGATTAAATGATTATCCAACGATAGAATCCCAAATCCCTCCAGATCACCAGCCAGCGCAAAACCGATAATATCAGAATGCGTGTCGGCGATATTGTTATAAGCGCCACCGATCAGTAAACCCTCACCGATGCCCGGCAGGCTGTACGGCATGGGGATAAAGTAATAACCCGGATCTTTGGAGAATTGATCACGGCGGCGTTCCGTCGCGTTGGTGTCGATACTCCATGTGCTCAGTATTAAAATGAGGCCTAGTGATAGAGTTAATGATGGTAATTGCTTGTGCACTTTATTCCCTTTGATAAAAATCCGGTTCAGAGCCAACTGCCGAAAATTCTCAGACACCATTCTCAGAATAGGGTGGCATTCTGTTGAAAGAAGCCTAAAGAAATTCGAAACAGAAAGCAATCATAGGCGGCCTAATGTTTGGTGATGAGACGGGCGCTGGGAGTATTTTCTTCACCAGCGCGACTCGAGCCCTGCTGACAAGGGCATATTGATGTGATTGCAATCAAATAAGGCTCATTTGTTAAGCTATACATGAAAATTATAGTGTGCCTGGGAATAACCACACAGATTAGCAACATGAGTACTTATGTCTGTCCTGAGTTTGTGGCAAACTCAAGCTGAGCCTGATTGTAAGACCGAATTATATGGAAGGAAAAACCGAACTCCTCAAGCAATTACGCATTGATCGTACTGCGCGTAATGTTTCGGCGCGTGTCTCGTTCCGACTTATTGTTATTGGGGTTGTCAGCGTTATAGTAGCCATTGGTGTGTGGATTGCCCTGGCAGGTGGTAAAACTATGGAGGTACAAACCGCTACCGCTCAATCCGCTGCCGCCTCGCAGGGCAGTACCGCCGTGCTCGACGCCACCGGTTATGTCACGGCGCGACGCCAAGCGACGGTCTCCGCCAAGATTACGGGACGGGTCGCCGAGGTGTTGATCGAAGAGGGTCAGCGCGTTGCCGAAGGCCAGGTGCTGGCACGGCTGGATGCCACCGATGTGCAGGCACAACTGGATCTAGCCCGCGCACAACTCGGTGTGGCGCACGCCCAGCTTGCTGACCTCCAGCTCCTGCGCGTGCAGGCCGAACGTGATTTAGCACGTCATCTGGATTTAGCCGCCCGTAAACTGATCAGCCAGCAGATCGCCGATGATGCTCGCACCTTGGTGGAATCCCGTCGTTCACGCATCCTCGCGCAGGAACGTGAAGTGGAGGTGGCTGAACGCAACGTCGCGTTGATGCAAGTGGGATTAAATAACACGGTCATTCGTGCGCCGTTTGCCGGGGTGATCACGGTGAAGGCGGCGCAGCCGGGCGAGATGGTCTCGCCTATTTCGGCTGGTGGCGGGTTCACCCGTACGGGCATCGGCACCCTCGTCGATATGGATTCACTGGAGATCGAAGTGGAGGTCAACGAATCGTATATTGGCCGCGTGCAAGCCGGTCAACCGGTCGAGACGACACTCAATGCTTATCCGAGTTGGAAAATTCCGGGTAAAGTCATTGCGATTATTCCTGCTGCAGATCGCAGCAAGGCCACCGTTAAGGTGCGCATCAGTATCGACAATCTTAAAGATACGCGCATTGTCCCTGACATGGGCGCACGCGTGGCCTTTCTGGAAAAGAGTACTACTGCCACCGAGGCAAAACCGCTGCCCGGTGTGTTGATCCCCGCAAATGCGATACGGACACAAGGTGATGCCAACCTGGTTTTTGTTGTGGTCGACAGCCATGCGCAGGCGCGTAAAGTAACCTTAGGTCAGGCGTATTCAGATTTACGTCAGGTGTTAGATGGCGTGACAGCCAATGAACGCGTGATCATCAAACCCGCGGCCGAACTCAAAGACGGTGACCGGGTTCAGCTTGAGTCAATGAAGTGAAGGGTTGATTTTTTTATGCGGTAATAGCGAACAATTTTGCACTGATTAAGCGACGAGGTACAACATGAACAACACAGACAATCTGGTCAGCATTCGCGGCGTAACAAAAAGTTATCACCGTGGCAAACAACCTATCGAAGTATTGCACGGCATCGACATCGATATCGCCCGTGGAGATTTTCTGGCGCTGATGGGTCCGTCCGGATCGGGCAAGACCACGCTGCTCAATCTGATCGGCGGTTTGGATAAACCCACTGCAGGCAGTATCACCGTTGCCGGTACACGTATTGATCAACTCAATAGCGGGCAACTGGCCAACTGGCGTTCCGCCAATGTCGGCTTTGTGTTTCAGTTCTACAATTTACTGCCGATGCTTTCCGCCCAGAAGAACGTGGAGCTGCCCTTGTTGCTGACGCGGTTGTCCGCCGCTGAACGTCGCCGTAATGCCGAGGTTGCGCTGAAACTGGTTAACCTGGGTGATCGCGCGCAACACAAACCCAAGGAACTGTCCGGCGGCCAGGAACAGCGTGTTGCCATCGCCCGTGCGATTGTCTCAGACCCGACTTTGCTGATTTGTGACGAACCCACCGGCGATCTTGATCGCAACACCGCAGATGAAATCCTTGGCTTGTTACAAGAGTTAAATCGCGCCCACGGCAAAACCATTGTGATGGTCACGCATGACCCCAAAGCGGCCGAGTTCGCGCGTCGTCAATTACACCTGGATAAAGGCACGTTGGTCAATGATGCGGTGGAAGCGAGGCATACATGAAATATTTGCATTTGATCTGGGCCAGTTTATTTCGCAAAAAAACCCGCACCACGCTCACCGTGTTGTCGATTGTCGTCGCTTTTTTATTGTTTGGGATGTTGGATGCGGTGCGGGTGGCGTTTACGGTGCGTGACAGCTTAGAGGGCGCGAGCCGGTTGGTGGTGAGTTCCAAACTTTCCATTATCCAGCCGCTGCCCTATGCGGATTTAATGCAGCTACAGCGTATTCAGGGCGTGGAAGCGGTGGGGTTCGCTAATTGGTTTGGCGGTATTTATCAGGATCGGAAAAACTTTTTCGCCAATTTCGCGATTAGCCCGAATTACCTCGACCTCTATCCGGAGTTTGTCTTGCCGGAGGAGCAAAAGAAAAGCTTCATGTCGACCCGTACCGGCGCCGTGGTGGGTAATAATCTCGCCAAGCGTTTCGGCTGGAAAATTGGTGACAAGATTCCTTTACAAGCCACTATCTTTCCGCACAAGAGCGGCGGCAACACCTGGACGTTTGATCTGGTGGGGATATTTAAAGCGCGCGACGTGCGCGATGCCAACCAGGAAGATCAAATGTTATTTCGTTATGACTATTTTGACGAAGGTCGCACCTCGGGTGGCGGCACGGTGGGCTGGTATATGGTCAAGATCGCTGACCCCGAACGCGCCAGCACCATTGCTCAGCAGATCGATGCGCTGTTTGCCAACTCGGCGGCGGAAACCAAAACCCAAACGGAAAAACAATTCAATCTGGATTTCGCCAAACAGTTGGGCGACATCGGTTTAATTGTCAGTTCAATCATGGGGGCGGTGTTGTTTACTATTTTATTACTCACCGGTAATACGATGTCGCAGGCGGTACGCGAACGTATTCCAGAACTTGCCGTGCTCAAAACCATCGGCTTTTCCAACCAAGGGGTGTTGTGGCTGGTGTTGGCCGAGTCGTTATTTATGATCATCATCGGCGGCGTGGTGGGTTTGTTATTGGCCATGCTGGGCGCGGATGCATTGAGCGCGGCGTTTCGCGGCGGTGTGTTCCAGATCACTCTCCAATCCTGGCTGACAGGTATGGTACTCATGTTGTTATTGGGTTTCGCGGTAGGATTGCCCCCCGCGTTACGTGCGATGCGTTTGCGTATTGTTGATGCGCTGAGCGGACACTAAAGGAGGACGAATTCAATGAATTGGTTACAACAAATTATTGAAATAACTTGGATGGGCCTCACGACGATCCCGCAACGACTAGGATCAGCGCTGGTTATCGTGGTGGGTATCGCGGGTGTGGTGGGGGTATTTACCGCGCTATTCGCCATGAGTGAAGGTTTCCAAACCGTGCTGGCCAAAGCGGGTCATAGCGATGAGGCGATTGTCTTGCGTAAAGGTGCGATGTCCGAACTGAATAGCGGACTCAGTCGTGAAGATGTCACCCTGATTGCGCAGGGACCGGGTGTACTGAAAAATACTACCGGCAAACCCATTGCTTCCGCCGAGGTTGTGGTGGTGGCGAACTTGCCGAAGAAAAGCACGCTTACCGATGCCAATGTCGAGGTGCGTGGAGTAGGGCCACAGGTGTGGGAGTTGCGCCCGGATGCGCGTTTGATCGAGGGCCGCGCATTTATGCCAGGCAAACGCGAGTTAGTTGCGGGTAAAGGTGCGCACTCGGAATTCGCGGGATTGAATGTAGGTACAACATTACGGCTTGGTCAGCAGGAATGGGCGGTGGTGGGTATATTCAGCTCGGGCGATGCACATGAGTCAGAACTGTGGGGTGACGCCGAGGTAGTGCAGGGTGCTTATAATCGCGATGGCTATCAGTCGGTGACGCTCAAACTTATCAATGCGGATAGTTTCGATGCGCTCAGGGCGGCGCTCAGCACCGAGCCACGCCTGACTGTCGATGTTGAACGTACCCGCGATTATTACGCCACACAGTCCGAAGATCTGACCCGTCTGATCCGTATTCTTGGCGTGGCGATTGCCGTTATTATGGCAATCGGCGCAGTATTTGGTGCGCTCAATACCATGTATACCGCTGTATCTACGCGTGCCCGCGAAATTGCCACGTTGCGCGCAATCGGTTTTTCCGCGACACCGGTGGTCATTTCCTTGATGTTGGAAGCGGCATTGTTGGCCTTGCTGGGCGGGGTGATCGGCGCGGGCCTGGCGTGGCTCATCTTCGATAAATATACCGTATCTACCTTGGGCGCGAATTTTAGCCAGGTCGTGTTTGCCTTTAAAGTATCGCCATCATTGATCGCGGATGGGTTGCTATGGGCGTTGATCATTGGCCTTGTTGGCGGGCTGATCCCGGCGGTGAGCGCTGCGCGTTTACCAATCACGACGGCATTGCGCGGGTAGACCGGCATTTATACTGAATGTTGATACACCATCAGAGCTCAAGCGGGTGAAATCATGATACTGGCTACCAATATCACCGTGTCGTTAATAGCGTTGTTGCATCTCTACTTTATGGTGCTGGAAATGTTTTTTTGGGACAAGCCATTGGGCATGCGGACCTTCGGTCTCACGCCTGAGTTCGCCAAGGCCTCAAAGCATCTTGCCGCCAATCAAGGTCTGTATAATGGCTTTTTGGTCGCGGGATTGGTATGGGGCGTCAGCCTCGGCGCGAATGGTCTGCCAATCAAGGTTTTTTTCCTGAGTTGTGTGGTGGTAGCGGGCGTATTCGGTGGTTTAACGGCAAGTCGTAAGATATTTTTTGTACAAGCACTACCTGGTGCAGTGGCGCTTGGTTTACTGCTGGTTTTCAAATAGCGATAACTCTCCAATATTCTCAGCTGATGGGCCATGGCCACGCGCCACTCATGTTGATGGCCCTTGTTTAAATACATCGTTATTGAGTCGCGGCGGGCCTGGTCGCCGATTTTTTAACAGGGGTACCGGCACGGATGTATAACTTGACGTGATTAAGCGCAACCTATTTTAGGTTAGCCCTGTTTTATTTGAAAAAAAGTGGTTTATACTTTCCTAACTTCGATAGGGGACAATCATGCAAAATCAATATGTACCACCGCAGTCGCCGGTGGCGGATGTTTATCAAAACGCCAGTGTTGTCGATGACAGGGTAATGGACTCCTTGCGCAGGACACGTTTCTGGACACAAATCACCAGCATACTTTTTTTTATCACCGCCGGTATCACGGTGATAACCGTAACGGCAACGCTTTTGGGTAATAAATTGTTGGGAGGTGACTCGACTCCGGAAATGGTGGGCGCATTAGCGAGTAACCTCCTGTCACTGGGTTTTGAATGTTTGTTTGGCGTGCTGATTTTTAAATATTCGGCAAATATTGCCCGTCTGATGCAAACCGGGAGTATGCAGGATTTAGGCATGGCGATGCGCGCACAGCGGCTGTTTTGGAAGATGTCGGGTATTTTCATTTTGCTGATGATCGGGCTGATCGTGTTGTTATTTATTGGCGGTATTGTCTTTGCGGTTGCAGTGGGTGCCGGTGCCGCAATGTAGTCAGCTGCTGAATGCCACAGGTAAACATTTATCGAAAGGAAAATATATATGCAAAATTATTATAAACCACCGCAATCAGCCGTTGATAATGCAGTGAAAACGTATGACGGATCAAAAACAGGTGTCATCAATGAGCTACGTGATACCGGAGGCTGGGTGTTATTTATTGCAATCCTGACTTTTATTATCGTGGCACTGTTATTTTTGTCTGGCTTTATTATGCTGATTGCTGGAGCCGGTTTTTCCGCCATGGCGGGCCCATGGCAAGATCTCCCTTTGGGACCCATCATAGCCGGGGGAGCAATGATTTTTATTGCCATGGGTGTGATTTATCTGTTCGCAGGAATTTACCTGGCAAAGTTCAAATCCGCCATTGATAGCCTGGTACGCACCAGCCACGACGATGATTTGGCGAATGCCATGGAACAACAACGAAAATTCTGGAAGTTGTGGAGTATCGTATTTATTTTTTCTACCCTGGTGTCCGTCGTCTGGACGGCGGCGGCTATTCTAATGCCCGATACTATTGCCAGCATGTTGAATATCGAAGGTATGCTGGCGGATATCCCGGAAGCACCCGCCGAATAAACGCGGTTGTATTTTAGTTATACTGCCGTTGACGTTAAGCGTCATGCGCTGCAATTCAGTTGCTGCGGCTGGTTAACCATATCGACCATCAATGCGTGGTTGCCACAACATGGGCGCGAAGACCCCGACGAACACGGCAAATGCGCTAATCCAAAGGAATTGGGATATCGCTATCCACTGGACATAATATTGTGGCGCAACCAGTGGGAAAATGACGCGCACCAGGCTGGCAATAATAATATTAAGAAACAGGCCGGTTAACATCCCTGGCGGTTGAAATACATTGCGACCGGTATGGCCGAGGGTCACGCGTGTCATCATACCCAATGTCATCAGACCGACGCCGCCCACAGTAAATGCGTGAGTAGCCAGCACGGCGGGGATGGCCTGAAACCCGCTGGCTGCTTTGAGTGCAAAGCCGATAACGATCCAGCCATAAGCCAGATAAAGAATCCACAGTAGCGGCCTTTGCCAGATGC
>JAYSTO010000293.1:0-4137 GCA_043719675.1 Gammaproteobacteria bacterium
CCAATAGTTATATTTGGGAATTTAGTGCCAGCGTCACCCCTGGCTGCGATGCACGTTCTACCGCCATCCACGTTATTAGATTGGATCACTATCCATGCACCATCTCTTGACCTTGCCCAAAGTGCCGTACTGCCGTTTTGCGCGGTATTTGGCAGAATTTTAATTCTTTTGTCGTATGATTTTCCGATACCATGCGTATTGATAATTCTTTCGGTTGTGTCGCATATTTGATTACCCCACGGAAACAGAACCGTTGAATCAGATAGACCTGTTATGAACGTATCCGCGAAGATATCTTTGCTCGGCTGCGAGTGGTGGAGTTGGGCGGCTGCCGCTACTGCCATAGTTGAGAAAGCAGCAAAAACGATAGTCTGAATGCTCGTAAGAAATACTCTTGAGTTCATTGAAAATTCCCCCTCGATGGACGGATAATAGCGCTTATCAGTGGACAATTGTCTGCATCCAATTTATCTGTGGTTATGCAGACTTCCTTGTAGGAACCCGTCGTCGGCGCTTTGTTGCATTGCTGCGCTAACGAATTGGAGGTAACGATTACCGCAAGCAATGTGACAGCGAGATGTTGCTTCATGATTATTTCCTATTAGATTGACTACGTGCCTAAGCTTTGTCGGTCATTGATGGGGCCGTTGAGATGCCATATGGCGAGCAAGGCAAGCACTCCAAATCATCTGGGTACTGATACGTGGGTCGGTAAACATAGTAGCCTTATACAATTCAATTTCTGCCTGAAGCCTAAGTGCGTCACGATAGAGCGGTGAACCTGGAATGATCCCCTTTGACATCGCATCACAACGGGCCTTTAGCGACGAGTGACATCTGCTTGGATCACGAATGTCCCACAAGCTTTCGACTCTGTTATTCACATCTTTCATCATTTCATTTGTGTCTCCACTGGGTGTTTTCCCGCTGTTTGCCACCAACACCTGCTGTCGCTCTTTCTCGCAAACCTGTGCAGAAACTTGAGTTGTTGCACATAGCAATATCCCAGCTAGTAGACCCGCCCATCCACTCCTAGGGCTTGTTATATTGTTCGTTGTATCAGTCCGATGTTCAATGAAAATGTGTTTATTTTTCATTTCATTCCTTAAGTCATATTTATATCTGTGGTGCGGCGATATTTAAGGGAGGCCGAGACTAATACAGTTCTGCCTTGACCTCATCGATATTCAGTCGGTTCGGCTTTCGACAATTGGCGCCCGGATTAATCTCGAAATCTTTCGACTCGCCAGGCTTGAAGTTGCCGTGGGTGAATGTGTTGGTTTCGGATGAAGGTGAATAGCCATGTGTCGTAAGTGTCGTTCCAGAATGAGTGTACCGAATCGTCAGCCGATAGGGTTTAGCGCCAGTGTTGATCACACTGATCAGTGGACAGTTGTCTGCGTCAGTTTTATTTGTCGCTATCTGGTACTCCTTGGAGGAACCCGTCGTCGGCGCCTTGTATTGCGCGAACGAACTCGAGCTGACAAATGCCAGGAGCGTTGCGATAGCGAGACTTCGCTTCATGTCTTTTCCGATCAGCATGGGAGAGATCCTTTCTTTCGTTTATTGGTATGGCCGTTTGGGTTTGTTAAGTTGGGCCGCCATCGCGCGTGCAATACATCCCTTAAATCGATGGAAGGCGATGTCGTATTCACCGCGACCGCGTCGCTCCTTAACCAGCTTGTCCATCTCGTCCGGTATTGCGAGTAGCCGTGCGCGATCCTGAGGCCCGTTGCAGGCGGCAGTACTACAAAATTGCCAAACATCTGTGACCGCACCTGAGAAACTAATGCCTTTAAAACTATCAATCTTTTCAAAGTGCTCGCCGCGTAAGGTTTGTATCCAATGTACTTCAGCCAGACCGCTCGCTCCTAGTGCAGAGCGCAATCCTTGTAGCTCGGTTGGGCAAATCTCCGCATCAACTTGGGCGCTGTTTGTTGGCGCCTTGTATTGCGAGAGTGCACTCGAACTGCAAAATGCCACGAGCACTGCGACAGCGAGATTTTGCATTATTTTTTTTCCGATGAGCATGTGAAAAGTCCCTTTGCTAGAAATTGTATTAATCAGCCTTAACATCGTCAATAGTCAGTCGGTTCGGTCTTCGACAATTGGCTCCCGGATTAATCTCGAAATCTTTCGACTCGCCAGGTTTGAAGTTGCCGTGGGTGAATGTGCTGGTTTCTGATGATGGCGAATTGCCGATCGTCGTTCCCGAGTGGGTGTACCGAATGGTCAGCCGATAGGGCTTGGAGCCCGTGTTGATCACACTGATCAGTGGACAGTTGTCTGCGTCAGTCTTACTTGTCGATACCCGGTATGGCGCGGGACCGTCTTCAACGACATCAGCAGAACAAATGGCGAGCAGAGTTGTCACCTGACTATTATTGATCTGGGCCGTGTACACGTAGCTCGCCATGAATTTCGGTCGCCCACTTCGATCATCGGCAACTTGTTCCAGAACGCCGACCTTGCCCCCTTGGGTGACGGTGCCAGCGAGATTCGCTACCTGCAAGCGGCCGGCATCGCCAGACCCATTCACTGCTTGCGACAGCGCATCTGCACCGATACCTACCCAAGCCACAGGGGCTGCAATTCCAATGGCAGTTGATATCCAGCCCGGTACGCCATCCGTGGCGTTCTCATTCAGGAATTTCCGTAACAATGTTGCGTGTGTATCGCTAAGAGTGTTAGTCGAGACGGGCACAGGGCTTTTTTTCAGGATCTGAAGCTGCGATGTATTGAGTCGCTTGACCATATTCCCACTGCCCATAGAGACGAGCGACAGCGAATAGGGCGGCGAAAACATCTGCTCGAATCCAGCGCGCTGGGCTTGCGTTAGTGTGCCTTGACAGCTGAAGGCAGCGTAGGCGTATGAACATCCGAATGCCGGAAGGATCACTATCGCGCTCAATGAACGCGAGACAAATGAGCCCAAGAGTGCGAGCCTGTCGTTTGATCGTTCAAACATTGATCTTGAAGCGTTCATAATCTATTTCTGATACTCAGCCTCAACGACGCTTCGCCCGCTCGGCCTGTATTAGCGCTTCGCCGTCAACACCTTGCTTCTTCATTTCTGAGATAAATACCGTGCGCCCCTCTTGCCTGCGGCGCACGGTTGCGTCGAACTCTGCGGCTGGCATCGCAAGACATTGAGCCGTGTCGCTGTTGACTTGCTGAGTAATCTTCTCGTGCGAGCAGTCGTCAAGGATTTTGACTTTGTTCTGTACGGCAGACTGGCAAACCCGGTTCAGGTACCCGATGTAAGGTGCGCCATGCATCGCCGCACAAAAGCCCGTCTGGTCCCGCGCTTCGAGAGTGGCGAAGATCCGAGCAAAAGTGTTTATTTCTTCGGTAGGCTCCGCGCCAAGAGCGGGTGGCGAGGCAAGACAGATACCCAAGGTCAAAAAGGCCGATACACCACGTATCCTGTTAGTCATACTCTATCCTTTTGAAATTAAGACAAATGGGTTGGCCGTGCCAGAACAGTATTGTTGAGTGACGAACTCATCGGCATTTTGAGGCCCCCTTTGTTTATTGTCAAATCGTATCGTCTGGGGCAACAGCAGCGTTCGCTCGAGGCGGCCTATTATGTGTCCATCATTCCGTTTGGGCTGGCCTGAACTGGGTGGAATTTGATAGCAAAAAGCAGAGTTGGCACATATACTGGCTGGTATGATGGTCATCAGTGACAAAAAGTGCGGGACTTAACCGGTCAGTTGCCATGGTCTGAAAACCGTTTTTCTTACAGCGAATACAGGAACCATGAATATGATCCTATTACAAAAACAAGTAAAGCTCATCGCGGCAGTTATTTCCAAGCTTTCAACTAGAACCTGGGGCCACGGACCAACATACTGCTCGCGTATTAACCGATTCGCAAGATCGACACAGCAGCCGGTCATTTGTTCGATGCAATCGAAAAATACAAAAAGGCCAATCGCCCTGACAAGCTACAAAGGCCTTGTATCGTTGAGCCCACCTCTTTGGCTCATCGTTTTCCTAATTTGCGTGTGGCTGCCCGCTCATGCCGAAATTCCATCGGATGCACTGAAGCAGGCAAGGGCTCGCCTCGTCGCCGATCCCACGCTCTATGACCGCGTCGACAACTTCTGCCGGGGCAGGCAGGTCAGGGAAGCC
>JAYSTO010000294.1:0-4135 GCA_043719675.1 Gammaproteobacteria bacterium
GGCCTGAAATCGGTGCCGCCACCTCCGATAAAATCTCGCGGCAAGGAAAATTCTTCCCATGGTTCAAATACCCAGGGGCCATCCGACGCCAGAGCGGCATCACAGGCATGCAAGGTCACGCGGGCACGTAATTGACCTTTGATCGCATCGATTTCGGTGACAAATTCTTTCATTTCGGTTTCGTGGATGGAGCCACTGGTATCCATTGCAATAATGACTTCCACCTGACTGCTGCGTAAACTGGGAAAGATCGCCGGTTCGCCACGTCGGGTGGATGGACGTGTGTAACTGTAGTCGTCACGCGCCAGTCCTGTCATGTAACGCGCCAATAACATGCGCCAGGGTAATTGTGGTTGCAGTAAAAAATCCACCAACCGCGCCATCTCACCGCTGAGTTTACCCGCTTGCATGGCTTGCTGTGCTGCACCCGCCAAACGTTGCTGCCATTGCACGCTTAAATTATCGCGCTCATCATGTGACAAGGGCGGTGGTTGTGGTGCGCCACCCTGCTCTTCGTCCGGTTGTTGTTGCGGGTTTTGTCCTGCGGCGTCTTGCTCTTGCTGTTCCGGTGGTGGTGGCGAAGGCCGATCATTGGGTTTAGTTTGTTGTTCCTCGGGACGATCGTAGATATGCATATCCAGGGTTTCATCATTTTCCCGATCTTCCATGTACGGATAAATTTCTTCCGCCGTCATGTCTTTGTAGGTTCGTTCATGTAAAGTGCCGGGCGGTGCTGTTAACCCGTCATTGATCAATAAGGGATTGATCGCGAAATCACAGGCGAGATCCCAACGGTGTTTAACCCGGTGCTCACGCCGGGCAAAATGCGCCAAGGCGCAATGTAATGCCTCATGCGCAAGAATAAACTGCGTTTCCGCCAGTGTGAGTTGTTCGATGTATTCCGGGTTGTAATAAAACTTGCGTGCATCGGTCGCGGTGGTTTTGCACCACTGCGGATCCGCACTGACAATGGGTAAGCGCAGCACCAAGGCACCCAAGAACGGTTTATCGAGGATCAACCGTGTGCGCGCGGCGGCTAACTTGGTTTCAATATCCAATGGTTTCATCAACAAGACTCAACTCAGGGACACAAACGACGCGAAGGGAAAAATGATATTTTCGCTTCGATCACTACACCCCTGCGTTTAATCGTTACGCTTCATACAACATTAATTCCGCAACATCATTTGCCCAGCGGGCAAATTGCGGAATGGAAAATAAGGATTCACCGATGGCGCGATGCATATCGGTCACCATCATCACACCCATCTCACGTTGCGGAAACATGCCAGCATAATTCAGGATGTGGCCTTGTACGGTGGGTGCATCGGCCTTGCCTTTGACACGGATCGCGCGACCCACCAGCGCTGTTGCTACCGCATATTGCAGATCAATTTCCCTGGGCGCAGGCACTTGTTCACCACGAATGATTGCATCCAGATCCGGTAATTGATCCAGATGATCAATGAACGCTTTTAATTCGACCCCGGCGGCGCGGCCAACACAGGCCTGCAATGCCCCCAACAATAATTCAGGATGATCTTCAAACTTCTGCACCGCGCGATGGGCAAACTCCCAGGAACGCGGCGAGGGAAACGCCGCCGGATTGTGCGCGGGATCAAAATCAAAGATCAATTCGGGTCGAAAGCGCAGAAAGGCGATAATGCGATCATCTATCGCATTGGCATAGGCCCATGCCACCCAATCATCCACATTCACATCGACTTCAAAATGCGAAAAGCGATTTGCCAGTGGCGCAGGCATGGTATAGGTCACACCGCGATCCCCTTGGCGATTACCTGCAGCGAAAATTGCCCAGCCATCGGGAACCTGATAAGCGCCTAAACGCCGATCAAGAATTAATTGATACGCTGCCGCTGACACACTGGGTGGCGCCGAGGTGATTTCATCTAAAAATAAAATGCCGCGTGAGGCGTGGCGTTTTGTATCCGGCAGCATCGCGGGGATCGCCCACTCGACCAATTCCCCTTGGCGAAACGGAATACCCCGCAGGTCCGATGGCTCCATTTGTGACAAACGGATATCGATCAGCGGCACGGATTTTTTCTTTGCCACCTGCGCCACCATTTGCGATTTTCCCACACCCGGAGGTCCCCAGAGCATGACCGGGGTGTGGTGACCCTGATCGGTACTGTGAAACTCCCTTTCCAACACTTGTGCTAATAATACTGGCCGCATTCACATCCTCAACTTATTTATATTTGTCGTACCGAATAAACGTCGCGGTTGGCTTGCTCAGAACCCGGCCTTTGCAAACCACTTTTTGGCTTCCGCCATGTCTTGTTGCACACCGTTACCCTGCTCATACATCATTGCCAGGGTCGTTTGTGAACCGGCCAGACCCTGTTCGGCGGCTTTACGGAACCACACTGCGGCATGACTGCTGTCTTGTTTGAGGCACTCACCCTCCAGATACATGAAGCCCACGCCATGCTGGGCCAAGGCATGTCCTTGCTCTGCCGCGGCTTTCATCCACTTCACCGCGAGTTCACAATTAGGCACCGTACCCAAACCATTCTGGTGCATAATAGCGAGCCGATGCTGAGCATCGGCGTTGCCGCTCTCGGCTAAGGGGCTGAATAATTGCATCGCACGGGAAAAATGTTTGGCCTCGAAGGCGGCCATGGCACTGGTAAAATTGATTTCGGCATCGTCAGACATAATAAATTTGGTTCCCGTTGTGTGCTAACTCATTAAAATATTAAGAGATTCTAACCTTACCGACAGTACCAACAGCAAAATATATCCCAAGAGAGACACTCAGGAGTTTGCGCAAAATCCATTCCGCGCCTCTCCATCGGGATATGTAGTAAATTCAATGACATTGCTTATACTTCGGGCCTATTTTGCACAGGAGAGACTATGGTAGCAGCTTCACCTATGACGATGACCAGTGGCCAGTTGGCCTTACGGACATCGATCCAAAAAGTTGCCACGGGGCCTGAGTACAGTAAAGACCTGTCGTATGCGGAGGCGTACGCCGCCATGCAGCAGATTTTGGTTGAGACCGCCGACCCTGTGCAAATCGCGGTTTTTTTTATTGCCTTGCGCATGAAACGCGAAACCAATGATGAAAACAAAGGTGTGTTACAGGCCATCATTGATAGTGCAGCTATCGTCCAAGCGCCGGTTGATGAGGTGCTGGATATCGGTGACCCCTATGATGGCCATGCCCGTGGATTGCCGATGGCCGCCTTTTTACCTGCGGTGATGGCATCACTCGATGTACCAACTGTGTGTCATGGCTTGGATTCGGTCGGACCGAAATACGGTGTCACCCATCGTCGAATTTTAAAAAACCTGGGCGTGGATGTTGATCTGACTCCCCAGGCAGCGGCTCAGCGCCTGGGTAAAACCAACGTCGGTTGGGCATACATTGATCAAAAAATGTATGCGCCGCCGCTGCACAATTTGGTGGGATTGCGTGCCCGTATCGTTAAGCGCCAGGTATTAACCACTGTCGAGGTGTTGGTCGGGCCAATCCGTGGACGCAAGCAAACGCATCTGCTTACCGGTTATGTGCACAAGGCCTACCCTTCTATATATTCGGAGCTGGCCCGCTTTGCCGGATTTGACTCGGCGATGGTGGTACGTGGCGTTGAAGGGGGAGTGATTCCTTCATTGCAACAACCGGCCAAGTTGTACTCGTACCATGATAAAGGTATGGAGGGCGAAGAAGAAATCGACCCCAGACTGTTGGGGATTGAGCAGTCAACCCGCGCAGTACCGATACCCAAGGATACCGCCAAGGCACAAAGCGGCGATGATGACATCGCCAATGCCTTTGATGTGGATGCCGTCGCCGCCAGCGCGGCACACGCCGGCATGGAAGCGTTACAAGGTAAAACCGGGCCGGCGCGTGATGCGCTAATATATGCGGCGGCACTTTGCCTGCGGCACCTGGGGCGTGCAGCGAATTTGCAAACAGCCGCAGCGATGGTACGTACAGTATTGGATTCGGGTAAGGCCCTTGCCCATTTTAAAGCGGCCTAAGTTAATTTTGAGATTTTTTATTTACTTTTATTTTTTAGCAAGAGGAGAAAACCATGAAGGCAGAGGATTTAAAGAAATACAACGTACATGTCACCGCGATGGAAAAAGCAGGTATTGACCC
>JAYSTO010000295.1:0-4123 GCA_043719675.1 Gammaproteobacteria bacterium
TGCATGTAGTGGTCGAATTGCTGTTTTAATTCCTGCACATTGGGGTAAATTGCCCGATTTTTTGTTTTGTCTGGCGACATGAATGTTTCCGTGTCTAAAAAATCCGCATCCACCAGGCAGGAAAACAACATACGCATCCACAAATGCAAACCTTCTGCGTTGCCAATCAACTTGGTTATGGGTTTGTCTTGTTGCAGAATTTCTTGCGAAACAGGATTGGATAATGCTTCTTCAAGATATTTTTTCTTCTTGCCATTTTCCAATCGTTTCGACAGTGCCGATTCACCTGCTTCAGCAGTATTCCAGTCTGGCAGACCCGCATGATGGCCCGCAATCAGATAGGCAAGAACACGCCCCGCTGGGCCGAGTTGATTGACAGCGTGAATGGCACCTGCGGTGGAATGATCGACTCGACCTTGTCCTTGTTCTATGTGGGCTTCTGGGTCATAGCCAGACACGCTGCTGATATAACGCTGAAAAGCAGGGCGATATTTCCCCAAGTCATGCCATAACCCAGCCAGACTCGCCCAGTCACTACTACCAAAACATTCCGCCATTTCACCGGCAATGCGCCCGACTTCATGCAAATGTTCTTCCAGCGAATGGATTTCCCACTTACCATCAGAATTTTGTTTCACATGGGCAATAGCTTGCTTAGTGGTTGTTGTGTCTTCGTTATTCATCTCGTTGAAAATACCTTCCCTTGTCGGATGCCTCTGTATTCGTAACTCCGTGTACATCAATCCTGACCTACCATGTTTTTCATGCTTATCACTTAGAATATAACGAAAAATATCAAAATTCCTCAATGGACTCTGAATGACAATGCTTTCTCCAGCAGGACTACGTCTTTATCAGCGCATGCTACCGCCATAGGGTGAACGCCTCACGCATCCTGCATTCATCATGGCACAGTCACTGTTGCAGGGGATGCAACTGTGAAAAAATATTATTCGGTGGTTTGGCGGTGTTGTTGCGTGCATCCTGCCTAGCGGTGATACCTCTCGCGGCACGTACCTGCGTCATTTTGTTCCCTAGCCAAGGTACCGGGTAGCGCGTTATTCGATGCTGTGGGCATAGCCGCGTTCCCCCGCCAACGACTTGAGGTTGGATGGTGTAAGTTGTGTTTGTAAATTGTTGATCATGATCTGCTTTTGCTGCAGTGCGCTTAATGCATGGCTTTCCCCATACAGCACTTTTTATATTTCTTACCGCTACCGCAAGGGCAGGGATCGTTACGGCCGATTTTGGCGGTTGCACGCTGATAGGGTTCTGCTATGAAATAGTCCGGTTTATCCCGATAGTTGTGGCCCGCAACGCCACGTGCGTCTTCTTCGCGCCAACGTTTCTGCCTCGCCAGTATCGCTTTGGGTTCATAGAATTGCCAGGGATTATCGAAACGGTTCCAATCGGGCTGATCCGTGCCGCGCACGAAGGCGTTGTCGATATCATCGGTGTCAAAATGGCGCCCGATTCTTGACTGGATGGCCACCAATTTTTCCAGCATGGCACGATGCCGTTCACGCGGTAAATCGATCAGATTATTGGCGGCGAGCAGGCGCATGTCCTGGTCTTCGGTTTCATCGGCGGCGAATTGCGCAGTCCAGTCCAGCGCCGTTTCCAATTTGGCCTCGCCCTCACGCTGTGCTACCGCAATCACAGCATCAAGGATGTTGATACGCATGAACCAGTTAATGTTCCTGTCGGTGCTGATATCACGTAAGGATTGCACCAGTGCGACAGGCTTGTTGTGTATCAGGGCCGGCCAATAGCCAGCGAACCATTCCTGGAGGTTTTGATCTTCCTCAGTACACATACTGCGGATGAACTCCACCAACAACATGCCAGCGCGCTCGCCCGGCATCAAACCCAGAATCATGATGGCATGCAGGCGCAGCCACCAGCGGCCGGGGTGCGCGATTTCTTGTTGCCGATCGGGATTTGCCCAAGGTACCAGCACCTCCAGCATGGCATCGCCACACCGTGCGCATTGGTCGATGACGTTGCGCGGTACGCGGTCTTCGTTCGCGATGATAAGGTTAATCAATTCCGCAGGTGAGCTGGCCACTAACACGGTATCGTCATAGTCAGATAATTCATTCATTACACTGATCCTTGCAACACCGTATTCACCTCCGCCATGCTGAGTGTTCGAAAATATTGTATTTGCTCGTTTCGGCATCCACTGTGATCGTCTTATCCCTCATGATTTTCGTCATCCGTGAGGTCCCTTAACTACCTCAGCAACATCTCATTGGCGTCATCAACACTAAACTGTTCTGGATCAAATCCTTCACCGATCCATTCGCTTATCTCTTCATGTTCTTCGTGCTTTGGATCATTGAGTATGTCGAGCAGGTTCATATAGCCATGCGGGCCGCCGCAGTCTTCGGGCGGACAGGCGCGTTTACCGGCGAGGCAGCGTGGATAGTGTGCGCCCATTTCGGTCTGCACTATTTTTTCAATCAGCAGTTCATGTTCCCAGCCATCGCCGAAGTCGTATTCATAAATTACCTTGTCACCCTCTTCGGCGAGTTTATCCAGACGGACATTACGTTCGTTTTTCATGCCGTCGTTGTATTCCGGATTGGGTTCGCCATAACTGTCGCGGCCGATACGAAAGACGTGCAGATGGGAGTCGGTCCAGCCCATCACGTCCTGCAGGATGTCATGCAGTTGGCCGAGTTTGGTATCACCCGTGACTTGTATCCGCCGCCAGATGGGTGGCGTGATATGACGCAGGGTGATTTTGATTTGATAAATCGGCGCGGTGGTGTTGGTGGTTTTTTTCATGGCTGTTTCGTCCGTTTCATATTAATCAACAGGAAATGACGCGAAGCTTACGCCTCTGTCCTGCTCATCGCAACCGCGCCGGTTTACTGTATATTACCTTGCGTAGTAGTGGCTTGCCTTTGCCAGGCTGTCGCGCACTTGCGCGCGGAGGATTTTCGGTTCAAGAACTTCCACATCCGCGCCGAACTTGAGAATGTCCATGAGCAATTCCCGATGATCGGCGTAGGGAATTTTCAATAGATAGGTTCCATCCGCAGCAAACTGTCCCTGTTGTTGCGGGTGCCACCGTTCGTTGGCGACCCATTGCGCACGGTGCGCGGTGAATCGCAGGACGGCTTGATACACCGCTTTACCGGCAAAGATGCCGTAGCTGCTGCCCAGGATCGTGTCGAGTTTTGTTTCCGGGATGTCGTGCGCCTTTTTATCGAGCAGTTTAAGATCCCGTATGCAATCCAGCGAAAATGTCCGCAGGCCACTGCGCAGGTGACAGTACGCATCCAGATACCAGTTGTCGCGATAATGCACCAGGCGTTGCGGCGAGATGTCGCGTTGCGTGATGTCATCACGCTCACGGCTTTTATACTGAATATGCAAACGCCGTCGCGTGATCACCGCGTGGCTGACAAGTTCGAAATAGCGGGGCTCAATGTTACGTGACGCCATTTGTAATACACGAATACGCCGCTGTAGTTCATTCAGCGTGGTATCGCCTTTCTCCAATACTTTCTGGATCCGCGCCTGAATGGGTTTTAAGTGGGCTTCAAGAAATCCGGCCTGAATGCCGTTGAGCAGGTGGCCCAATACCATCAGCGCATGCGCTTCGGCTGGTGTAAACCAGATACCGGGTAACTCGATCCTGGCATCGGTGGGTTCCAGCTGATAGGCGCGTTGTTTGCGGTCATAGACAATAGGCGCATTGAAATGCAGTTTGAGATAGTCGATATCCCGTCCTAAGGTATAACGGCTATAGGGCTCCAGTGTTTGCAGAAGGGTGGCGGTACAAACCGGTTTGCCACGGTTAAGCAATTTGCCGATTTTATAAAATCGTTCGCTACGATCCATGTTGTCGCCTTTTGTTCTTTGCCGGGTTGTCCACCGCTATCCTCTATAGATAGAGTAGGCAGCAACGCACTGTTTAGCCAGTGGTGATTACCTTAGACTATAGATGAGTTGAACAGAAATATTGCTGAACGTGAGTATTTTATGGTGGCTACGGGTGGACTCGAACCACCGACCTCAGCATTATGAGTGCCGCGCTCTAACCAGCTGAGCTACGTAGCCTATTAAGCGGTATTACTGATTGAAACAAACAAGGCCGCGAATTGTGCAA
>JAYSTO010000296.1:0-4122 GCA_043719675.1 Gammaproteobacteria bacterium
GGTGTAAGCCAGGCAAACCGCGCACCTTGACTGCGCAGGCCATCGCCACCAAAAAAACGTGACAATATAACCGGCTGATCCACGAATGCCCACGTGTGCGGATGCTGTGAGTTTTGCCTGCCAAACTCAGTGAAGAACTGGCCAGCCTTTACTTGCAAGCCATAGGACAGTGTCCGCGTAGTAAGGAATGCCTCTTCCAGTTCCACCACAGTCTCGCCATTCCGGTCGATCAAGAAGATGAGATTCGCCTGGCCATCGAGATACGGATCGACCGCGCCGCCGATGGACAGTTCGACGTTTTGCACGGTGAAACCATTGCGATTTGGATCATGGCCACCGGCCTGAAGGTTGGCGAGTTCCGCATCGGTGGCACTAGAGCCACCAGCGCTAAACAGCGCTGACAGACCGAAGTTAAAAGACCCCGGGTTCACACGCGTGATTACGCCACTGTTCCTCTCTTCTAATGCCTTGAGTCGGGTTTCATACCCTGTTTTTGTTTGTTGCAGTTCATCACGCAACTCCTGGATTTCTGTCTCGCTCGCGGCGTGCGCTGTCACGGCGTGCAGACTTAGCAATACTGCAGCAGGTAAAATTAATTGACGATAATACATTTTATCCTCACTAAACTAGTTTGGTTTATGGTGGAAGTGGCACACTGGTTTATAAACCGAGTGCTCGTTTACCGCACAGCTAAACGCGAATGACTGATTTGGATTTACCAACCTGTGTCAGTAAATCAACTGCAAAATATCGTTAGGAAATAACAGCGGGTGGTGCGCGGGCGAAGTACAGTGAGGAATGTTGATACGCAAAGGCATGACTTGAGAAGGTCGCGCCATAATTCTCGGTAAACGGCACAACCAATATTGTGGCGCAGGTACTTGCAATGACTTGTAGTTGCTGGCAACCGGCGCACTTGTCGCAATGATCTAACTGTGTCGGTTGTTTTAACGGATCGGTACTGCCGGTCTCGAGCTGACTAAGATGCGTAATTGGGTGGGTAAGCGCAAGCTGCTGGCCCAGCAGAAAGACCGCAATGATTAATAGATAGAATAGCGCACCCTTTTTCATAAGCTGCAAATCATGCGCACGACGACCTGGCCTGTCAAGGATTTTGTCGTTGCGCTTGATGTACCCGCCGCCAACGCAGAACTTAAAGAAAATTTTGCTAGCCGACTAAAACCGGCTGCCAGAAGCCAATTGTTTTAGTAGACTCCGGTTCGTACAGCGTTTGTTCCGGCACGACACAACGGGGGGCAATTTCGATTTTTTCAGCCCCCATTAATAGAGCGGCCGTCAAACTGTTGGCTGCTTCACACTTTGCGTCCTTAATTCGCAGTAAGGTCACGCAGCTCTTAGTATACTAGGCACAAATCAATAGGGAGATTTACCATGAAAAAGCTTTATTTAAATTTTATAAGTACCGTTTTCACTGCCGCGCTGCTGGCCGCCTGCGGTGGTGGCGGAGGCAGTGACGGTGGCGGCACAAGTGGCACCAGCGGTATCACCTATACCGGCCCAACATCCGCAGCACCCATCACTGGTGCGAATGCCAACACCCTGGCAAAAACAGCCTTGTTTAGCAATTCAGCAACCGGTGTCTCGGTATTTAAAACGGGCGCGACGAGCAGCAATACTGCTGCCGACACCACGTTGGCCGCGATGATCAAGACACTAAGTCGCCTGCCGCAGCAAATCAACCTGAATAAAACGCAAGTGACACAAGCCTCCCGGGCAGTTTTCACTCCCCCTGCACCGATTACCGGATCGTGTGGAGGATCGTTCACGTATTCCTTTAACGTCGATGACACAACCGGCAGTTTCACCGGCAGCTTAATCTTCAGCTCGTTCTGTGAAGACGTGAATAACGTGATCAACGGTACCATAACCGCCTCAGGTACAGTGGACGTGAATACCGAGGAGTTCATCTCTTTTTCAATGACCTTCAGCAGCCTGAGCATTAACGATGCAGGCACAGCCATGACCTTTAATGGCACCATGACGGTCAGCTTCCCTGATGTGAATACAACGCTGTTTACCATGTCCATGGATGCCACCGACAGTAACGGCGTGAGCGTGCGGATTAACAATTTTGCCGTGCAGACCACTGATAATGGCACTTATGAAACCATCAGCGTCAGCGGCCGTTTCTTCCATTCGCAATACGGTTATGTGAATCTCTCCACCCTCACGCCAATGAATGTAACTCTCATTGGCGATTACCCGTACTCGGGCGTGCTGTTGCTGACCGGCGCCAATGGTACACGGGCACAGCTCACCTTCGCTGCTGCAAATAATTATGTACTTGAGGTCGATGCCGACGGTAATGGCAGTTTTGAGTTGATTGGTAATTGTAACTGGGCACAAACCTGCACACCTGCAATACCTGTTAAATAACGTTAAACACCAGCGGGCCACGCTCGCTGGTGTTTTTTCTTTTGTCTGCTGTTCAAACTAATTTACGGTCACACCACCGGTAACTCACTCATCGCCCACCTTGCCTTGGCATTAAACGCCAGCGGTTCATGTTGTCCGGCCAGCAACCGTTGGCAGCCGGCATAGGCGATCATCGCGGCATTGTCAGTACAAAATTCCAGCCGCGGGAAACACAAACGCGCGGCATGTTGTTGCACCAGCACCTGCAAGCGTTCGCGCAAGCGGCGATTGGCACCCACCCCACCGGCCACCACCAGAGTTTTTAATCCGGTCTGCTCCAGGGCGCGACGACATTTGATCGCCAAGGTCTCCGCCACCGCTATTTCAAATGCAATGGCGATGTCGGCACGCGTCTGCGCATCGCCACCGTATTCTTGCAGTGTATTCAGCGCAAACGTTTTTAATCCGGAAAAACTAAAATCCATCCCCGGCCGATCCGTCATGGGGCGCGGGAAAGTAAACCGCTGCGAGTTGCCTTGCAGTGCTAACCGGGCCAGCTCGGGACCACCCGGATAAGGTAGCCCCAGCATCTTGGCCGTTTTATCAAAGGCCTCACCGGCTGCATCATCCAAAGACTCCCCCAGTAACTGATAACGGCCCACTCCCTCAACTTGCATCAATTGGGTATGGCCACCCGACACCAGCAAGGCAATAAAGGGAAATTGCGGTGGCTCCGCCTCCAGCATGGGCGCCAGCAAGTGACCTTCCATATGGTGCACAGCAATGGCCGGTATACCCAAGGCATAGGCCAAACTGCGGCCAAACGTGGCCCCCACTAACAATGCTCCGATGAGACCTGGACCGGCGGTATAGGCAACGCCGGTGAGGTCAGCAAGCCCTAACTTTGCATTTTTCAGCAGATTCTTCAACAACGGCAGGGTCTTACGGATGTGATCACGGGAGGCCAGCTCAGGCACGACCCCGCCAAATTCGGCGTGCATGGCCACTTGGCTGTAGACATCGTGAGCCAATAAACCCGCTTGGTTGTCGTACACTGCCACGGCGGTTTCATCGCAGGAGGTCTCAATCCCTAAAATTCGTTGGGGTTTGCTCATTTTCATGTGGAGTTCTTTTGCATTTGCCGTCCTGGATCAGTAGAATGTCGCGCCTTCGTACTAGTGAATTGTTAATTTAAGGTGCCTATTTTCCTATGCCTACCGTAAAAGTGAAAGAGAACGAACCGTTTGATGTCGCACTACGCCGCTTTAAGCGTTCCTGCGAAAAAGCCGGGGTCCTGTCCGAAATCCGTCGACGCGAATTTTATGAAAAGCCGACCACGATCCGGAAACGCAAAATGGCCGCTGCCGTGAAGCGTCACCAGAAAAAATCGGGTCGTAATAGCTCACAACGTACTCGCTTGTTCTAAACCCGGTTGTTCCCGCCCCGATGGACCTGAAAACCCGCATCCTTGAGGATGTGAAGGTTGCCATGAAAAGCCAGGAGAAAGATCGCCTGGCGACTCTACGTCTGGTGACTGCCGCGCTCAAACAAAAAGAAGTGGATGAACGTATCAGCCTCGATGACGCCGCAGTACTGGCGATCCTGGAAAAAATGATCAAACAGCGCAAGGAATCCATTGCCCTGTATGAACAAGGTAAGCGTACTGATCTGGCGCAAAAAGAACAACAAGAAATCAACGTGATCCACGCCTATCTGCCAGAGCAACTCCCCACGGCACAAATCGAT
>JAYSTO010000297.1:0-4112 GCA_043719675.1 Gammaproteobacteria bacterium
GCATCCACAGTTTGTTCGCCTTGCAGACCCAGCAACGGATGGAATACACCGCGATTCAGGTGGATGTGGGTGGTTTTGTCCAGGCGGTGGGTAATTTTAACGCCAGCGGCGGTAAAGGTTTGAATGTCACCGTCCCGTTTAAACAAGAAGCTTTTGCGTTAATGGATACCTGTACCGCGCGGGCGCAACGCGCGGGGGCGGTGAACACAATTAAATTCGAAAAAAAAATCTTGTTCGGCGATAACACCGATGGTGTGGGTTTGGTGCGGGATTTGCTGGAGAATCATCAGCTTGATTTACACGGTAAGAAAATTTTACTGATGGGTGCAGGTGGCGCCGCGCGCGGCGTGCTTGCACCCTTGCTAGAGCAGCAACCGGCTACTGTCGTGATCGCCAATCGTACCCCAGATAAAGCGGTGGAGCTGGCGCAGCGATTTATCGATTTAGGCGAAGTACGCGGCACCGGTTATGAACAACTGGCTGATCAGCAATTCGATCTGATCATCAACGCCACCGCCGCAAGTTTACAAGGTGAGATGCCAGCCCTGCCGGCAACCGTATTGGCAAAGCAGGCGTGTTGTTATGACATGATGTACGGCAAGGTGACACCTTTTATGCAGTGGGCGAGTATACACGCGGCGGCACAGGTGATGGATGGATTAGGGATGTTGGTCGAGCAGGCAGCAGAATCATTTTATCTGTGGCGCGGGGTGCGGCCCGCTACACAACCCGTCATCACACAACTGCGGCGTGAAATTACCGCGCAAAAAAAATAAGACATCACCGAAGCGATGTCTTATTGTTGTTAACTTAAACGCAGCCGGTGGGCTTGGGCAGGCCGCCGTACTTGGTAATCGGTTTCATCGGCCCGGTCATCCACAGGGAAAATAACTCTTTTTGATCCATGTCGATGTATTTGGCAAATTTGCGAATGGGTGGCACTACGCCGAACTCATCAAAAAATTCACGCGCCTTAACGATGTGCAACCATTTCACTTCGTCGAGTTCGACACCATCGGTTTGTGCCATCTCCCGCGCTATTTCTTCATTCCATTTGCTCATGTCGACCAGATAGCCATCACCATCACGTTCAGGGAGACTCATAACAAATACCTCATTCAATAATTAAGACAAGAATAGACCTATTAAGCTGCGGGCATTAGACTATACCCTACTGAAACTGTCAAGTATTGGCGTTAGCTAAAAGTACGCGTGTGTCGCATCTTTTGAGTGTTGAATCCGCATGAGTACCGCTGTCGTCAAACATCGACTTACGCCAGTGCAGGCAAAAAACTCACGTCCATATGATGGCGCTTGGGATTCTTGGCATCTATATATATCTGCACCGTGTCGTCATTGATGTATTCAGCTGGATCAAACCAAATGCTGTCACTTGTGAAGATATAGAGGCGATTATCCGCTGGGTTATGCCATTGCGCGGTGATGACAAAGGGATGACGGCCATTCACACTCAAACTGGTATTGAGTCCAACACCGGTAACACTGGCGCGTATCGGTGTGCCGTGTTCACGCAAGTGCTGCGCACGGCGTTTTTTTAATGTGGTTACCAGAATGATTCCGCCACCGATACTAAAAAAAATCACACCAAAACTAAATACAATTATAGTTCCTGCCCATAGCGAACCGGTGCTATTGATGGCCGCGTCACGGGGTTTCTCGGGCAGATAGAGTACCTCGACAAGATCGCCGCGATCATACGAAGCAGGATAACTCCCCGTGTTGGATTGGAAAGAAATGGATTGACCGTTGCGGTCGGTAAATTCCACAATCGGATAATAGGTAATGGATTCACGTGAGTTATTATTGGAATCGCGGCTGGTGGAACGCGACACATGGAGGTCAATCACCCGACCCTGCGCTGTGATAGCGTGGGCAACAAAGTCCTGTGTGTGTCGATAACTAAAGAATGCACCAACCAACATACCGAGGCCAATAAGTGCAAACAGATATTTAATGATGTTTAATGCGCGCATGGTGTTTCCTTACTTAATGTCCTACAACCTGACCCATTTGAAAAATTGGCAGGTACATCGCTGTAATAGCAAACGCGAATAATATAACCACCCCCACCAGCAACGCAATCAGGGCAAGTCTCATTTGCTTGCGATATTTTGCAGTATGTGCAGGGAGTATTGTGATGTGAATGGCCAAGGCACAGGCTAAGACAGGAAAAATACCCCAAAAAAATCGTGAATCTATGAAGAAGGTTGTCAATCGTGGCAGATCCGTGCCAAACCCGGAGAACAGCTTTATAAATTCCGACAAGATAATGGGCACAATTATGGCGACTATCATGAAAAAAAACACAATGATCCATCCACCAATGAGTAATAGACTACTCCGCGATTGTACTGAAACAGTAGTGATGGCATCAGCTACGGTGGATTTAGGCGGCAAATAGGGATCGTTCATTATTTTTTAAACTTTGTAATTTTATCAGCGAGACTTGTTGTTCTTGAAATCAAGCCGCCTCGGCGTGCTTGCATTATTCACCCACCAATTGCACGGCATCGATTTCTTTGTAACCGGGGTACAAGTTATTTACAAGGGTGATTTTTACCCCTTTCGCTTTATAGGGGGTTGCCGCAAACTTGCGGACGAACCAGGTACGAGTCGCATGTGAATCCGATTTCACGTCGCTGATGCCAGACCACGCCGTGTGTAACTTTCCGTCAGTGTCGATCAACTCTATTTTAGTTACAGCCTCAGCGCCAGTGTTTGGCTTGAAAACAATGCGTATCTCCGTTGCATTTACCGGTTTGGTGTAACTCAATTCAAGCCAATCAAGACCGACGTCGGTGTTGTTGTTAGACCAGGTGTTGCCATCAACCGCACCGGTCGCCTTCTCAGGTCCGTAATTTGGCGGTGAAGCGGGGGGCGCGTCATTGGTTACACCGTAGATGGAGCTTGCTTTGGCAGAGGCCGCCCATTTGGCATGAGGGTCGTTGATGTAAGCGTCTTCCATGGTGGCGTAATTCACTAACGCCTGTTTATAAGCAAGATCCACCGCCTCCTGTGACGACTCTACTGTTGTTGATGGGTTCGCGGCGGGTACGGTGTTCGTCGGAGTGATTGTTGCAGGGGTTTCGCTCGCAGTTTTCTTGTCGCAGGCGGTCAGGATAAACGTGCAGATTAACATAAGGATAGAAAGGTGTTTCATCGAAGCAATCTCCATGAGTATTAAAGCTGTTAGCTGCAGATTCTACACTAAGGCATGGCGTAACTTAATGACAATAGTGAACCAACACACTATTCCGATGATAGCAGCATTCATGATTATTCCGCGAGGACTCACACATCCAGCGGACTCACCACCCCGCGCCCGCCGCGATTCAGCACATGGGTGTAGATCATGGTTGTCTGCACGTCCTTGTGTCCCAACAACTCTTGTACCGTGCGGATATCATAGCCGGATTGCAGCAAATGCGTGGCGAACGAATGCCGCAAGGTGTGCGGTGTAACGGGTTTATGCAAACCCGCATCGCGCGCCGCCTGGCGTACCGCACGCTGCACCGCCTGGTCGCTCACATGATGGCGGCGTTCAATGTCACTGCGCGGATCGATCGAGCGCTTTGCCGCCGGGAACACATACTGCCAATGCCACTCCCGCTCGGCAGCAGGATATTTGCGAGCCAATGCAAACGGCAGATACACATCACCGAAGCCCTCGGCCAATTCCTTTTCATGCAAGGCTTTAACTCGAATCAAATGCTGTGTTAGCGGCGCAACCAGGCTTTGCGGCAACATCGTTACGCGATCCTGGTTTCCTTTACCCTCGCGCACAATTAACTCGCGCCGCTCAAAATCGATGTCCTTGACCCGTAACCGTACGCCTTCCATCACCCGCATCCCGGTGCCATACAACAAACGCGCGATCAAACCGGTCGTCCCCTCCAACTTATCCAATAAGCGTAGCGTTTCCTGCACGGTCAACACCACCGGCAAGCGCTTGCCGCCCTTGGCTTGAGTCATGTCGTCCAACCACGGCAATGCCACTGCCAACACATCCCGGTACAAAAATAACAACGCGCTTTTCGCCTGATTCTGCGTCGAGGCGGAAACCTTGCCCGCCACCGCGAGGTGCGTTAAAA
>JAYSTO010000298.1:0-10186 GCA_043719675.1 Gammaproteobacteria bacterium
GTACCGGGGTGATTTTTAGTTTTTTTTCTTGCAACCACAAAAGGATAGAACCATGGCTATATATCTGAAATTCGGTAACGTGAAAGGCAATGTCACTGCAAAAGGATTTGAGAAACAAATCGCAGTGGATAGTGCGCAATTTGCAGTATCCAGAAATGTCACAATGGAATCTGGCAACCTGTCAAATCGTGAATCAGCAAAACCACAACTGAGTGAAATCTCGTTGTCGAAAAAAGCGGATAGTTCTGTTGCCGCAATTTTCAAAGAAGTCGTCACGGGTGCAAGTGGTCAAGAAGCTACACTCACTTTCGTTCGCACCGGCAAAGATGGGTTGAAGGCATACATGTCTTATGTGTTGACCAACTGTATCGTCAGCAGCTACAGCATCACCGCACAAGGTGACGCAGAACCATCTGAAAGTATCTCGCTCAGCTATTCCAAGATTGTCGTCAGCTACACCGATCATGACGCTACCAATAAAGCCGGTAGCCCAATGCGTGTGATGTATGACGTATCGAAAGGCGAAGCTGGCTAATCAATGCAGCGCATAGATAATACTGCTCTGGTTGTTCACAGAGCAGTATTGTTTTACTGCCTGGGGTTATAGCAAAGAAAAGAACGATTGCCCGTGGACACGGGCGGACGGCTGCGGCCGTGTAATGAGAACTCAATACTATGGGTCTATTCACTCAAGATACACGCCTCATCGCCATTGAAACGCCATTGGCAAAAGATGAACTTTTGCTGACGTCGATGAATGGCACAGAAAGTATTTCGGATATTTTCACCTTTACCTTGAGCGCACTGTCTACCAATCTGGCGATTAAGCCGGAAGACATTGTCGGTAAACCGGTGACGGTTACCATCCAGAACAAAATCAAACGCAAATTCAACGGCTTTATCAGCAGCTTTACCTTTGGTGAGATTCAGGCGCACAACCTGCGCGAATACCGCATGAACATGGTGCCCTGGTTATGGTTCCTCGGCAAGACTGAGAGCCGCCGGATCTTCCAGAATAAAAATACCAAAGACATCGTCAGCCTGATTTTCAAGGATCTCGGGTTCACGGATTACGAATTCAGGGCCGAGGGCGGTAAAATCCGCGAGTATTGTGTGCAATACGGCGAAAGTGATTTGGATTTTGTCTCCCGCCTGCTCGCCGAAGACGGCATTGCCTACTTCTTCAAGCATGAAGCCAAAAAGCACATGCTGATCCTGGTTGACAAGAAAAACGCCTATGAGGATTGCACTGAAACCAATCTGCTGTATTCCAAAGGCACGCATCCTGATAGCCAGATTAACAAGTGGGACCACAAGTATGTCTTTACCAAGGGCGTGTGGACGCTGAACGAATACAATTTCAAAGAACCCAATAAAAGTTTGCTGACCAAACCCTCCAATACCCAAAGCAAATTTGTTAACACCAAGAAATTTCAGCATTACGAATATACTGATATATATGACTTGGCCTCCGGCGAAGAACTGGTAAAGATCCGCATGGAAGCCGAGGAAGTGGCCATCAGCACGATTGAGGGTGGCAGTGATTGCAGCAGCTTTTACGCCGGTGGCAAGTTTGCCTTAAGCAAGCACGAAGCCAAGAGCGAGAAGGGCAGCTACATCCTGACCGAAGTCACGCACAGTGCCCGGGACGGCAGTTATTTCTCGGGTGAAGAGAAGGAGTCCTCGTACTCCAATACTTTCAAATGTATCCCCGCCGATGTTTTTTACCGTCCCGCCCGGACGCATAAACGACCGGCCATGAAGGGACCGCAATCCGCGGTGGTTACCGGCCCTGCCGGTGAAGAAATCTATATCGACGAATTCGGCCGGATCAAAGTCCAGTTCATTTGGGATCGGGTCGGCAAAAAAGACGAACACAGCTCCTGTTTCCTGCGCGTCATGCAATCCTGGGCCGGTAATCAGTGGGGTGCCTCGTTTATCCCGCGCATCGGCCACGAGGTCATCGTCACCTTCCTCGATGGCGACCCGGATCGACCCATCGTCACCGGCACGGTGTATAACGGCGCCAACAAACCCGTGTACCCGTCCAAGACCCAAAGCGGCGTCAAGACCCGCTCCACCAAGGGCGGCACCCCGGAGAATTTTAACGAACTGCGCTTCGAGGACTTAAAAGGCTCAGAGCAGATCTTTATCCATGCAGAAAAGAACCTGGATACGGAAGTGGAGAACGATGAGACGCATACCGTTGATCACGACCGTACCAAAACCATCAAGCACGACGAAAATTCGTTTATCAATAACGACCGTAATAAGACCGTAGACAATAATCAGACCGAGAAGATAGGCAAAGACAAATCTATCAGAGTTGGTGACAATCACACCGAAGAAATCGGTAAGAACATGACGATCCGTATCGGCCTGGATCTAAAAGAGGTAGTTAAAGGCAAATATCTTGAGAATGTCACTGAGGCATATGACTGTTATGCCAAGACTATCACGATGACTGCGAAGGAAAAAATCACCTTGCAAACAGGCGCAGCGAAAATTGTCATGGAAAGCAATGGCGATATTACGATTAGTGGCGCGACCATTAATGTGAAAGGCTCTGGAAATGTCATTATCAAGGGTAGCAAGGTGTTATCTAACTAAGTGTTGTTAACGTGTGAAACAAACAGATACCGATACGGCCGTATTTGAAAATGAGACCCCGCAAACTGTACCGACCATTGCCCCTGGTGAAATCATCATTGGCTCGTTGGTCGGCATCAATGCCCAGGGACAGCCACTTGTTGCATATCCGGAAAGTCCCGTAAGCGAACCGATTATTGCCATGTCGACGCTGGGGATCACACGGCAGCATGTCGGCCGTCAAGTGGCACTGCTGTTTGCCAATGGTAATCCACAAAGCCCGGTCATCATGGGTTTAATCCACAGTCCACTGCATGCACTAATTGAAAATTACGAAGTCAGTCTTACTGCTGTTGCTGCACCTGATACAGAGTTAGAACCCATCGCGCCGGAAAATAGTTTTGACAAGAACATGACCGTGGATGGCAAACGTGTTGTCATCGAAGCACAAGAAGAAATCGTTCTCAAGTGTGGTGAAGCCAGCATCACGCTCACCAAAGCAGGCAAAATCCTCATCCGCGGCAAATATCTGTTGAACCGCTCCGAAGGCGTCAACCGCATCATGGGCGGCTCGGTGCAGGTAAACTAAACCATGCTGCAACTCAATAACACTACCCGTTTTGGCGCAGATTTTGGATGGTTTCCCAACGAAGAGGGAATCGATACATTATACGTGATGGTCAGGGCCACGTTTAATATTGCCAAGGAACTGACACTGGCTGACGAACAACCAGAACCGGTGGCAACCGATGTCTACTGGACGGAACCGGGCAAGTCCAGCCTGAAATACAGTTCCGATATGCATATCGGCAAGCCGACGACCGATATAATTATGCTGGGTCACGCCTGTGCGCCAGAAAAAAAAGAAGTGCAAGAACTGGATGTGAGTTTGTCCGTGGGTGAGCGCAGCAAGACCGTGCGCGTATTTGGCGACCGTCAATGGAAAGACGGCCGTATGACGGCGCCCACCCCTTTTAAAACCATGCCATTGGTTTACGAAAAGGCCTTTGGTGGGGTGCATATTGTGGATGGCAAGGTTGATTCCGCCGAAGAGCGTAACCCCGTGGGCCGTGGTTTTGCCGGTAAACGCAAACCTGAAGAAATGAACGGTGTGCCGCTGCCGAATCTGGAAGATCCCGGGCAATTGATTCGTACGCCTACCGATAAACCTAATCCGGCCTGCTTTGGTTTTAGCGCGCCCAACTGGATGCCTCGAGCCTCTTATGCTGGCACCTACGATGACGCCTGGCGTAAAACCCGCGCACCGTATTTGCCCGAAGATTTTAACAAGCGTTTTTTAAACATGGCCCACCCGGATTTAATTTATCCAAGTTTTTTACAAGGTGGCGAACCCGTACTGATTACCGGCATGCATCCTGGTGGCGCGTTGCAGTTTGACGTGCCCAAAGTGAGTTTGGCCGCGAGTATTACCATGGGTAACACCGTTGAACGGCCCGACTTTAATTTAGAAACTTTACTGCTCGAGCCCAACCACATGAAACTGGGCATGGTGTGGCGCGCAGCTGTGGAATGCGATAAGAGCATACTCAAACGTAGTGAGATCAAAATCGCGTTATCACGTTAAATGACGTTGGAATATTCAGGAGAAAAATGCCATGAGTGAAAGAACAGAAAAAGATGTAAAGGTCGATGAGAAACAGCCGCGTCAAGACAAAAAAGATCCAATAAAAATACGCATTTCGATTTTTTACGATGGCACAAACAATAATCGTGACAATATTGAAGAGCGCGAAAAGAACTCGGAAATATATGAAAAATACAGAAATGCCGATGGTAGCGGCAGTTATGATAACGGCCGCACCAATATCGCCATCATGGAACCCCATGTGAGTGGTAAGAAGGAAGTCTATAAACCTGAATACGATTTGGCTTATAAATTCTACATCGCCGGCCAAGGCCCGGTGAGCCGGGGGGCGGATCAAATTCTTCGCGGGGTGGCCATGGCCATTGGTGTGACTGGGGTTCCCAGCCGGGCCGAGGAGGGCATCGATAAAGCGGTAGAATTTATTTTAACTGAAGATAAAGATCTATTGAGCTATGAAAAACACTACATCGAAAAACTTACCATCGATGTCTTCGGGTTCAGCCGTGGCGCGGCCACGGCGCGCTATGCCATCCATGTGATTCATGAAGGCAGAATGATTGGCTACGATGAGGACACCGGCAAAACCCTTTACGAGTGGTACCCCCTGTTTCAACGCCTCAATGATTTTAAATATGAAATCACAAAAGCTGCCGTCGAGGTACAATTTGCCGGCCTGTACGATACCGTATTGTCGTATATAGGCAGCCAGAAACTACCCAAGTGGATGGCTAATAATATTCTGGAGCAACGAGCCGTGGCGCGTGCAAACAAGTCCCTGCATCTGGCAGCGGCCGAAGAGCATCGCGCCGACTTCCCGCTGCACATGATCAAGAGTGCAGGCAGTAAAGGCAATGAATATTACCTGCCGGGGGTACACTCCGATGTGGGTGGCAGTTACAATAAGGCAGATGAGCTTAAGTTAAAAGATGACAATATCCCTGACAAAGTCTATATGATCCCCAATAAAGAGGGAACCGGCAGTATCGATGATAACCCGTTAACCCGGTTGGGGTTCATTCGAGATGAGGCAATGGTCATCAACGATAATGATCCGAAAACAGTCAGGCAGGATCGTGACGACCTCATCGCGCAGGGCTGGTATAAAGAAAATGAAATCAAAGTGCATGATGTAAGTTGGGACGAGTCTGGTGTTACCCGCTCGATTCTGGCGGTGTCGCGGCAAAACATCAGCAGCGCTTATTCTAATATTCCGCTTAAGATCATGGCAAAGGCGGCGCGTGAGGAGAAACTGCAAATAGATACCGAGCTGGAACTTAGGGCAAACAAAATACTGGAATCCGATACAGATTTACAAAAATTAGAAGGGATAATTGAAGAATATATCGGAACCCATAAAGACAAAAACACCTCCACTCCGGAGCATTGGCTTACCCCAGAGAAAAAGGACGTAGATGAATTACTCAAAACAAAAATCAGGAACCGGCATTTTCATTTTTCTGCCAGTAAAATGAGCCTGGGTTACGGCCCGCGTTTTGAATACGATAAAACAGCAAAGAAAAAAGTCCGTAAAAGGTTTTATTATGAAGGCTAAAGCCTGGTTTAAAATCAGCCTGCTTTCCCTATTCATGTATGTTACAGGAATCAGCACCGCCATGAGCAATACCGACACCAAATTTGACTGGCTCGCCACGGAAAGCGCACCACTGCATTACCCGATGAAAATTATCCAGGGAACCTTCATCTACCATGGCGAAGCCGAAGCGGGTTTGTATGTGCCCAGTGGCGGTACGATAAGTACTACTTGGGGCCAAGGCATTTCCAATCATATCGTGGGGGAGAAACTCAAACCCCTGCCGGACCGTTTGAAGATCATCTTTTTCTCGCTGGCCGAGAAGCAGTTTTATGAAGGCGAATTTGGTTTGCCCTACGATAAGATTCTGGCGCTGTTTCGTGATGGGTTGGAGAATCCTACTGTTTTCCCCAACGGGAAAACCCTTCCGGTCTATAATCGCATCGTGGTTGGCGTCGCGCCAGGTGGAGTTGTCGCGGTCTGGGTTAAAGGGAAAAAAACAGCCGAGGTCTTTTTCGGACAGGCGACAAAAGTCGACATCAATCCCAGCGCGGCGTTTGCATTGCCGTTTAAAGACAAAGCAGATTCTGATTCGTACATGCAAAAAATATTGGAGTCGAGTACCACGCCCGAAGAGCGTGAATCAATTAAAAAGCACAGCATTCCCTTTGGGCTGTGGGCGCGTTATCGCAACAAGTATAACTGGTTACCGACCTTTACAGTGGGCCATTCACCCAAGGATATCGATGCAGGTTACCTGAATGGTGAAAACTTTGGGACTTGGTATCTAGCGGATAAATATCTCGAGGATAAAAAAGAACTGAATAATTCCCGGCCTGTGCCAAGATTGCTAAACTTTATGACCGAGGATGCGCTGTATACGATAACCTTTGACGAATTCGAAACCATGGCGGCGTTTGAAAAGCTGGGCGCCAATGGCAAACAAGTCTTCCTGGAATTTGAACCGCGCATGCCGCGGACAGACATCCGCATTCGGCTGCGCAATGACAAAGAGTCAATTGAATTAAAGAAATTTGTCAGTAAAAAATAGATTTGTGGATAAGTTCACGTGGTGAAATTTATGGGATGGAGTTCGGTACGCAATAAGATAACGACGAGGTAGATGTTATGGCGCAAACAACATTTTCGAATGGTCGCGGAATTGCTCACAAGGGCAGTGGTGGTAGCAGTACAGTATTTCCTGATGTGTGTTTAACACCGATTGGTATTGCCGTGGTGCCGATTCCCTATGCCAATACCGGCGTATCCGCCGATACTACTAAAGGGCCTAAAACCGTCAAGACTGATGGTGAGATGCCGATGGTGAAAGAAGCGCTGTATTCCAAGAGTAGTGGCGATGAGGCCGGTGTGCGTAAAGGCGTAGTAAGCGGCACGCACAAAGATGTGTGTGAGTTCATGATGTATTCGTTTGATGTGAAGTTTGAAGGCCGTAATGTTTGCCGCTTGGCTGATCCGCTCTTTCATAATAAAAAGAACATAGTAGGGTAACACACTTGCACACTGCCATGGATACCACGCAGTCAAAGCAGTTTAATAATGCGCAGGCATACCGTGACGTGTTTGATCAGTATGTTACGGAGGCTTCATTCCTATGGCTGCTGCGTTCACAAGGCTTAACCCAACCGCAGTACAGCGTGGGCGATATTGTTGAGCTGGAAAGGCGTATCAGCACACAGCTTGATGGGCTGATGAGTTCCATTGAGTTAGGCTGGGAGGGTTGCGAGGCCGCCTTGGCATTGGGCGAACCCGGCGAGCAATTTACCGCGACGGTGGTGGCGTTTCGCAGTCATGAAACGCGACATATCCAAACCGTGGTGGAAACGGGTTTTAGCGAAGCCCGTGCGACGAAAGGTTTAATTTCTGCTATGGGTTGGCTGGAAAACGAGATTGTCACCCCGTGGATTGGCCGATTTCTTAACGGCAAAGATTTGAATCACAAATATTTAGGTGTGGCCGCCTGCAGTGTGCGCCGCCAAGACCCCGGTGAACTACTTACCACGATTCTCAAGCGCGAGGATTGCTTGAGTCACGCCAAGTTGCACGCACACGCATTACGCTTAATTGGTGAGTTACGCCGCTTAGATTTAATGAGTGCGTTACAAAACGCCACCGGTTCACAAGAACCTTCAATCGCCTTTTGGGCCAACTGGTCAACCATACTATTAGGCCAGCATGCAGCTGTTAAAAATTTGCAACCAAGGGTATTTAATCGTGGGCCGTATCAAGCGCGCGCGATTCAAATTGCGTTTCGGGTGTTGCCGATTGAGCAAGCGCGAGAATGGATCTCCATCATGGCCAAAGACCCGGCCAGTGTGCGTGCCGTGATCACTGCCACCGGTGTATTAGGTGATCCACACGCGGTTAACTGGCTTATTGGCAAAATGGCAGAGCCACTACTGGCACGATTGGCAGCGGAGTCGTTCACCAACATCACCGGTATTGATTTAGTAAAATATCAACTCAACGAAGACCCACACTACGGTGCAGACCCCATCCCCAATGATGAGACGGATGATGCGCATGTGGGCATGGATGAAGACGAAAACCTGCCCTGGCCGGATGTGGAGAAAGTTGCCGCATTATGGCGTAACCACGGTGCCAACTTTATGGTGGGGCGGCGTTATTTTCTCGGTAAGCCCATCACATCTGAGTGGCTTAAACGCGTGATTGCCGAAGGCAATATGCGTCAACGTCATGCCGCCGCACTCGAACTGGCGCTTATCGATCCCTCATCACGGCTCATCAACACCTACACCAAAGTGACGCCATGAGTGAGCAACCCAAACTTTATATCGCCGGGATGGGTTTGATTACACCGCTGGGTGCGAACATGCAAATGACAGTAGCAGCGGTCAGAGCGGGGATTAGTGGTTACACGATATCGAGCTTTTACGGTAAAAATAATGAGCCTATTACCATGGCCTCAGTTCCTAATATCATTTTTGATAAAATCGATGCAGAAATTGCTGAAGGCAGCCGGTACAACGATCGTCATGATCGAGTCATTAAAATGGCTATTCTTGCTATTCGGGAAGCCTGTGCATCATGTTCAGCGAAGCAACCCATTCCGTTATTGCTCGCAATGCCCGAAGATCAGTACGATACAAAGGATTTAAGTCCCTTTATCGATAGTCTTGAAAATAACTGTAAACCTTGGATAAGCGCTGCTAAACACCGCAGTATGCACAGTGGTCGTGCAGCGGGCATGGAAGCCATCGAGTATGCGTTTCAGCACCTTAACAAAGTACCGGGAGATTTTATTTTGATTGGTGGTAGCGACTCTTATATGGAGTATGCACGCTTAAGTCCGCTCAGTGAGTCGGACCGTTTACTGACTACAAACAATATGGATGGTTTTGCACCGGGAGAAGCCGCATGCTTTCTGTTATTGACACACAAGCCCGAGCTTGCCATGAACCGAGATGGCCAAATCATCGCACTTAACTCGCCGGGTATTGCCGATGAACCTGGGCATCTAACCAGTGACGAGCCTTACCGTGGTGACGGCCTGGATCAAGCGTTTAAAAAAGCCTTGGTTAACCACCAGCAGGCTAACATTCATAGTATTTACAGCAGCATGAATGGCGAGCATCACTGGGCCAAGGAATATGGTGTGGCGTATATCCGCAATAAAGAAAGTTTTGCCGAGGCAGTGAAAATCGAACACCCCGCCGATTGTTATGGGGATCTCGGCTCCGCCACCGCCCCGACGCTCATTGCACTCGCCGCCGAAGATTTATATAAGAATGTGAAAGCGAAGGCGCATTTGGTTTACAGCTCGTCCGACACCGCTAAACGTGGCGCGATTGTGGTTGAAAAAATAGCGTATCGAAATTGATCTAATACGCAAAAAAATCCAAATCGTATGGATAAATTTCTGATAGCGGTTATGATGCGGGCGCTCACCGTCTTTTGGTTTGTTGTCACTATAATACTGACGGCCAGATTATGGTTGTTAAGCATTGTTGATGCTATGCGACGCGGGAAATGGAGCAAGCCGCAGCGAATAGACTGTGGTGATTATCCAGAGACTGAATCGGTAACGTTGGCGTCTGATGACCACGGCAATGTGTTTGCCATGAGTCAGCAACGAGACAAAGTCTTTGTGAGACGTTTCACGGAAGCAAACGGCTGGTCTATGGCTGAGGCCATCGGGGATGCAACATATGCTACATCAAGTACCTCTATAACTTGTGATGTGCATGGCAATGCCCTGGCTGTATGGCAAGATGGTCATCGTGATAACGCAGAATCTTGGATAAATCGTTACACAATAAGTAATGGCTGGGGAAAGGCAGAACGCTTTGACTGTTCGCCGAGAGAAAAAAGCCCTGTATATACCGTTGGTGATGCGCAGGGTAATGTGATAGCCGTCTGGTTTCATAATGACAATGGACGTTCGCTGATTTTGTGCAAGCGTTATATGCCCGACACGGGCT
>JAYSTO010000299.1:0-4089 GCA_043719675.1 Gammaproteobacteria bacterium
GTGATTTAACCCTGCCAGCCTTGCCGCAGAATTCTTTAAACGGAAAAGTCGTGGTGTTTAATACCAATCTGGCTGCCCACTGGCAATCCAGTCCCGCGCAAGCCTGGCACATGATCTATGAACATCATGAACAGGATAATGCGACAGCGCGAAACACCTACACCTATGTGACTGCCGATAATGCAGTAACAGCCACACCACGCGCCAATTTCCCCTATGGCTTTCGTCAGCAGAAATTCAAGGTGAACACCGATTACAAATTTGATAACAAGATATCATTGAGTGGCGGGGGACAAGTATCCCAAATTAATCGCACTTACCAAGCCGTGGAATCGACACAAGAGGCGAGTCTCTGGGCAAAGTTCAAACAACGCCTGGATAACAAACTGCAATACAGTGTTAAAGCCGAGTTCAGCGACCGCACCATCGACAATTACAATGTCGCCAGCGAAGTCACGCCAGCCGACAACCCGCTCATGCGCAAGTACAACATCGCTGATCGCCAAGGTCAAAAAATTGAATTTAATCTGGCTTATGCCGCAACGGAGGCCTTTTCCATCAATTTCTCAAGCGACATCGCCCAATATGATTACGACGCCACCACCATCGGTTTGACGCAGAGTGACGAGCTCTCCGCCGGACTGGATATGCAGTACACGGTTACCAAGGATATAAGCTTCACTGGATTCATCCATAATACCAATATCACATCGCAACAGGTCGGCAGCCAGGCCTTCTCGACCCCGGACTGGACAGCTAACAATGATGATAATATATTAACGATGGGTCTTGGTACTAACTATCAGGTTATCAAAAACAAGCTCAAACTCGGCCTGGATTACGTTCATGCAGAGTCCGATGCCGCCATTGATATCAGTGTTGGTACGCCATTCCCCAATCTAACGACGAAACGCGACACCATCATGGTTCACGCGGATTATACCGTGGATGAAAAGATTACCCTGAAGGCCAGTTATCAATACGAAAGATATGACGAGGACAATTGGTACATCAACAATGTTGCACCGGATACGTTAACCAACGTATTGGCCCTGGGCAATACACCGCCGACGTACAAGATAGGCGTGTTCTGGCTGACGCTTCGTTACAACTTCTGAATAACGTTTATTAAGGATATAACGTTCGGCATGTGCGACCGCGTTTTTTGCGATCCGAACAGTGCCGTTGTTATGTTTCGATTGTTGTTGAGTCATTGATGCTCTTAAAGATTATTGATTTATCATTTTGAAATATAAACTTCACCTGAGAGCCACCCGGAATCACAGAGCCAACGCAGTCTTTAATATGTTTTCCAGATAATTCATATTTTTCCGTTAAATCAGTAAGCGGGTAATCATACTCCCCACTAGATTCTGGCTTGGAGTAGGCTGGAGATTCTGTTGATTCCTTCCAAAATATGATCCTGTAGTCAAAATAGAGCCTATACCACTTTCCAGTTATTTTAAGCCAGATTACATTAGCAGCTTTATCCAAAACGCCTTGATACCAATATTCTTGTGCGATGAGCTTTTCGATAACTTTGTTATTCAGCTCTGGCCACTCTCCGTTTACTGATAATTCTTCTGATTCCATTTTATTTTTCAAACATAACGTAAAGTTGAGGGGCGCCGCGCTTTTGCGGCGTCCCGCTCGAACGCCAAGTTAGACCAGTTTGTGATTTTTAAGCTCATCAAGCCATTCAACTCCGTAAAATTCAATACAGTTTTTACCAAGAAAAACGTTATCTATAAAATCTGTGATTGAGTCACCAAGCTGCTTTATTTCACCACCATCGGTGTCTTCAACATAGACTTGACCCAATCGATTGTATTTAAAAATATAACCATTGTAATCATTTGCAAATGCGATATAACTCCCATCACATTCGACTCTGGCTAGGGAATTTATTCTAATTTCATCAAGTCCAGACCCGCCCCATTGTTGTAATAAGTCGATATGATCTTCAGATAGTGGAAAAGGGAGTGATTTGCTGTGATTATTAATCTCAGTCTTGGATGGTGGTGCAACCAAACTACAGAGGTCTCTATTAAAAAGCCCAATCTCGATTGCTAATCTAATTTTTCCAAATTTCATAGATGGTCTAACGCTGAGTTCACCCGCCGAGGGCCCGCGCTAGCGGGACCGAGATCAGGTGCAACGACGTGTTATGGGTTATTTGCCTTTTATTTGTTGCTTCCAATAGTTCGCCTTATCAGCGTCCGGCTTAATACCAAACAAACCCTTTTCATAAATTTGGCTCAACGCTGATGCAGATGCTGCAAACCCGTTTTTTGCCGCCATCTCGTACCATCTAATGCATTCATTCGAATCTTGTTTGCCGGCCCATCCGTTTAAACACATATAGGCAGTGTTGTGCATGGCGCCAGCGTTACCTTGTTTGGCTTCGTTGTGATATATCGAAAAGGCATTCTTTTGTGCGTCCGGAAGGCCTTGTTTGGCTGCCTTAAGTATCCATTCCAGGCCTTTATTTGGATCCTTTTCTGCGCCCCAACCCTTTACGTACATTGCACCTAGCGCGTTTTGGGCAAGGGGCAAACCTTGTTCCGCTGCTTTCGAATACCACTCCACGGCCTTCTTATCGTCTTTGCTGACACCGTAGCCGTTGAAATAAAGAGAACCGATGTTGTGTTGTGCCATCGCATTCCTTTTGGCGGCTGCTTTTAAGTACCACTGCATAGCTTTCTTGTAGTCCTTTTCTATACTGCGGCCTGTTTCCAGCATGAGGGCTAAATTCGTCTGAGCGTCAGCTTCGCCTTGCTCCGCGGCTCTTTGATACCAATTTACGGCTTTTTGATCATTTCTTTCGATACCCAATCCTTGAGCATACATAACACCGATATTGAACTGAGCGAAGGCGTTACCTTGCTCAGCAAGCGGTAGTAGTAGGCTATGCGCCTTTTTGTAGTCTTTTCTCTCAAGCGCTGCGTTTCCTTCTTCAAGGGCTCCAGCGAAGGCGATTACTGATAAACAAAGCAAACAAATGGAAACGGCAGTGACATTAAACGTTTTGCGGGACATTGATAATCCTCTGGTTTATAACCCATAACGTAAAGTTGAGGGGCGCGCCGCTTTTGGCGCGTCCCTCTCGAACGCCATGTTAGGACGGCTGGTTGCTTCTCTTACCTGCATTTGGTGCGTGAAAAAATATCTCATTTTGCGTTAAATCGCCTGGGTTTTTTAACAGTAGCTTCCTTACCGACACTAAAGCAGAAAGGATGTTGGCTTCATCGCTCGGATTTGCTACAGCTTTGCTAATTAGTTTGTATGTTTCTTCTGGTAGCCAGAGAGCCATTTCCCAAGCCAATTGATTTGCTTTTCTATAGTCAGCCTCGCTCGAATCGGATTTTAGTCTGAAGTAATAGGAAAAATATTCTGCAACTTTCGCGGCCTGCTCTCTGGCTCTTATTTCATATTTGTATTCTTCTAGGATGCGGTCTTTCTCAGATTTTATTGACGCCTCCAGTCGTGCCTTAATCCACATGACTACCAACAACTGAATAATCCCGATGCCGGATACGGCCAATACAAGTTGCGTTGTGCTGAGAATGAATTGCATATAGTCCTAACGTGTTGTTGTGCCGCGCCGGCCACTGCAGCAACAGAAAACACGGCGCGCTGTCCCCGGCGTCGGCACGAACAACGAGTTATATGCCACGCTATCAGATGAGCTTCCAGCTCTGCTTTTCTTTTTCATTTCTCTTGATCTTTGGGTGTTTGCTGCAAAGTAGCGCGACCCTTTTTTCAGGGATTTTTGTAGCTGATGAGATTGCTTCTGTGCTTCTGAACGTGAAGTCGGTTCCCGACTTTGATTTGAGCAAGAAGTCGTAGATCTTGTTGCTGTCTTTACGATCGTGGTTCCACTTCCAGGCGGCGCCAACGATAGCAACAACCGCAGCCACTACCAGACCAGAAACAAGTTGGTTGTTACTGATGGTTTCGAGAATGGTGCTCATTTTGTTTCTCTTGGCATATAACGGCCCGCTTCACGGGCGGCGGCGCGTTAGCGACGCCGTCCCGTGGAAGCGGTGGTTAGCTGCCGATTGTGGACTTGAGAACAGCAACCGCAAC
>JAYSTO010000300.1:0-10127 GCA_043719675.1 Gammaproteobacteria bacterium
ACGCATGCATTGGTTGCCCTAACTCCAGTAAGACATAGTTAGTCACATCCACAACGGGATCCAAGCTGCGAATCCCACTGCGACGTAAGCGCTCTTGCAGCCATAACGGTGTTGTGGCATGACGATCAATACCGCGAATAATCCGGCCGCAATAGCGTGGACATGCGTCTGGCGCATGCACTGTCACGATGATTTTGTCTTGGTGAACGGCAGAGACTTCGGTAATGGTGGGCTCGTTCATCGGTGTGCCATTCAGAGCCGCCACTTCTTGGGCAATCCCAGCAATGCCGAGGCAGTCGCCACGATTGGGGGTTAACCCTAACGTAAAGCTGACATCGTTGAGAAACAAGATATCACGCACATCCTTCCCCACGGTGACATCGGCGGGCAACACAAACAGGCCTTCTGCTTGCTCGGCCAAACCCAATTCCTTGGCGGAACACAGCATGCCGTGGGATTCAATACCACGTAATTTGGATTTTTTAATTTGCAGATTGCCGGGTAATTCCGCACCAATGAGTGCAGTCGGCACTTTCATCCCAACCGCCACATTTTTTGCACCACAGACAATGACGAGTGGCTCAGCCGTGCCGACATTCACGCGACAGACACGTAATTTATCGGCATCAGGGTGTGGCGTTACCGCCAGGACTTCACCCACAACCACATGAGAAAATTCACCCGCCACAGGTTCAATCGCATCCACTTCTAAACCGGCCATGGTCAGTTGTGCAGCCAACTCGACCGTTGTCAGTTTGGGATTAACCCATTCACGTAACCATTGTTCACTAAATTTCATAGCGGCTAGACAAATTGCTTGAGGAAGCGTACATCGTTTTCATAAAACAGGCGTAGATCGTTGACGCCGTAGCGTAACATCGCCAGCCGTTCTACACCCATGCCAAACGCAAAACCAGTAAAAACTTCGCTATCGATTCCAACGTGCTTCAACACATTCGGGTGTACCATGCCACAACCTAACACCTCTAACCAGCCAGTATTTTTACACACCCGACAACCTCGACCGCTACACATGACACATTGAATATCCACTTCCGCCGATGGTTCAGTAAAGGGGAAATAAGAAGGCCGCAGACGCACAGCGAGATCATCCCGCTCAAAAAAATTGTGTAAAAATTCCTTAAGCACAACCTGTAGATCCACAAAGGTTACCTGCTCATCCACCAACAAGCCTTCGACCTGATGAAACATCGGTGTATGGGTGATATCCGAGTCACAACGATAGACGCGACCAGGAGCGATAATACGCAAGGGTGGTTTGCGCTCACGCATCACCCGAATTTGCACCGGGGATGTATGCGTACGTAACAATACATTTTCCTGCACGTAAAATGTATCGTGCATGGCACGCGCCGGATGTGATGCCGGGATATTTAATGCCTCAAAATTATGAAAGTCATCTTCGATTTCCGGGCCTTCGGCGATTTCAAAACCCAGTTGTGCAAATAAATCTTCAATCCGGTTTAACACCCGTGTCACTGGATGTAAGCTGCCTGTACCAAGTGTCCGCCCAGCCAAGGTTACATCAATTTTTTCATTATTCAATTGTGCGGCTAATTGCACCTGTTCTAACTGTGCGCGACGCGTTTCTAATTCTGCGTGAATGGCTTCTTTGGCGTGATTAATCACTTCACCGGCTTTGGGCCTTTCTTCGGCAGGCAACTGCCCGAGGGTTTTGAGCTGCGCGGTAATACTGCCTTTTTTACCCAGGTAATTTACCCGTAGCTGTTCTAACTCAGAAAGCTCCGTCGCCACAGCGATGGCGCATTTAGCCTCGTCGATGAGTACATCCAGTGACATAGTATTCTTTTGGGTATCCTAAGACAAAAACGGGAAGACTGTGGGGACAGCCTTCCCGTCAAAATCACATCTTTAAATTTAACTTAATCAGGATAGATGGGTCTTGGCTTGTTCCACAACAGCAGCAAATGCCACTTTGTCATGCACAGCCAGATCCGCCAGCACCTTACGATCAATTTCAATTGCCGCCTTGGTCAGTCCTTGAATTAAACGGCTGTAGGACAAGCCACATTCACGCGCAGCGGCGTTAATGCGAGCGATCCACAGCGCACGAAATTCACGCTTGCGGGCGCGACGATCACGATAGGCATATTGACCGGCTTTGGTGACCGCTTGTGTTGCAACACGAAATACATTCTTGCGCCGACCACGAAACCCTTTTGCAAGTTTAAGAATCTTCTTGTGACGGGCGTGGGCAGTTTTACCACGTTTTACTCTTGCCATTGTTTATTCCTCCTGCGAATCAGAGATACGGCAACATACGTTGCACGGCTTCATGGTCTGATGAATGAACATTCTCACCAGGGCGTAAGTGACGCTTACGCTTGGTGCTCTTCTTCGTCAGGATATGACGCCGGTAGGCCTTGGCGCGTTTAAAAGCACCCCCACCGGTTTTGCGAAAGCGTTTGGCCGCTCCGCGATTAGTCTTCAACTTTGGCATCTTAGCTCTCCTTTTGGATTTAGTTACGTTGAATCAGGTCAGATGTGCCGACGCAACGTGTGCCGTTAATACAACTTTTTACTTTTTCTTGGGGGTAAGTACCATAATCATTTGTTTACCCTCCATCTTTGGAAATTGCTCGACCACGCCATAAAGTTCTAAATCCTTCTCAACGCGATCCAACAATTTATGGCCCAGTTCCATATGTGCCAACTCTCTACCACGAAAGCGTAGTGTCACCTTCGCCTTATCGCCATTACTCAGGAACTTGATCAAGTTACGTAATTTGACCTGATAATCCTGCTCTTCCGTTCCCGGACGAAACTTGATTTCCTTTAAATGAATGACCTTTTGATTTCTCTTCGCTGCATGTTTTTTCTTGCTCAATTCGAAAATGTATTTGCCGTAGTCCATCACGCGACAGACAGGTGGTTTTGCCTCTGGCGCGATCTCCACCAAATCCATTTCCGAATCATAAGCTAATTGTTGCGCTTTCTCGATGGGCAACACACCAACTTGCTCTCCACCCGCGCCAATTACACGCACCTCCGGCGTACGAATATCTTCGTTTATACGTGTCTGTTTTGTCGTGCTGATATGTTTATCCCTCTAAATACAAACGGCCGCGGCACGCGATCTCACTACTGAGAAGCGTGGCAAATGCCTCGATGCTCATCACACCGCGATCTTCACCACTGCGCGTACGCACGGCCACCGTGCCGTCCTGCATTTCACGATCCCCTACCACCAAGAGATATGGGACCTTTTGCAAGGTATGTTCGCGGATTTTAAAGCCTATTTTCTCATTTCTCAAGTCAAACCGTGCACGAAAGCCCTTCTGTGCCAAAACTTCTGTCACCGATTTGACGTAATCGGCCTGCCGGTCGGTGATATCCATCACCATAACCTGGATCGGCGCCAACCATGCCGGAAAGGCCCCGGCATAGTGTTCAATGAGAATCCCGATGAATCGTTCCAAAGAGCCGAGGATGGCGCGATGCAACATCACAGGGGTCTGCCGACTCCCATCTTCGGCGACATATTCTGCGCCGAGGCGGCCCGGCGTGGAAAAATCGACCTGGATGGTGCCACATTGCCACACCCGATTGATACAATCTTTCAAGGAGAATTCAATCTTCGGCCCGTAAAAAGCTCCTTCGCCAGGCTGCAATTCCCACGGCAGGCCACGGGCGTTGAGCGCGGTCTCTAAGGCCTTTTCCGCCTTATCCCAGACCATATCCGAACCGACCCGTTGTGCGGGACGCGTCGAGAGCTTTAACAACACGTCCTTAAAACCAAAATCGTCATATACCTGGAACACCAGATCAATAAATTGGCTGACCTCGGCCTGGATCTGCTCTTCGGTACAAAAGATATGGGCATCATCCTGGGTAAAACCGCGCACACGCATTAATCCATGCAAGGCGCCGCTTTGCTCGTTGCGATGGCAAGAACCGAACTCCGCCATGCGTAAAGGTAAGTCTCGGTAACTCTTGATGCCCTGGTTATAAATCTGGATGTGACACGGGCAATTCATCGGCTTAATCGCATAGTCGCGTTCTTCCGACTGGGTGGTGAACATGTTGTGGTGAAACTTCTCCCAGTGCCCGGATTTTTCCCACAACACACGCCCGACCACGGTGGGGGTACGTACTTCTTCATAACCATGGGTCTTGATAATGCGACGGGTGTATTGTTCAATTTGCTGGTAGATGGTCCAGCCTTTGTCGTGCCAGAAAACCATCCCCGGTGCCTCTTCCTGCATATGAAACAAATCCAACTGTTTGCCAATGCGGCGGTGATCGCGCTTCTCTGCCTCTTCCAGGCGATGGAGATGATCTTTCAGGTCGTTTTTATTGGTCCATGCTGTTCCGTAAATACGTTGCAGCATTTCGTTCTTAGAATCTCCGCGCCAGTATGCCCCTGCGACTTTCATCAGTTTGAAGGCCTTGAGCTTGCCGGTCGAAGGCACATGTGGGCCACGGCACAAGTCGATAAATTCACCTTGTTGGTATAACGAGATGTCGTCGGCTTGTGGAATACTTTGGATAATCTCGGCCTTGTAGGCCTCTCCCATGTTTTGAAAAAACTTTACGGCCTCATCGCGCGGCATGACCTTGCGCGACACGGGAAAATCTTTCTTGGCCAATTCTTCCATCTTTTGTTCGATGTTCAGCAAATCGCCTTCGGTGAAACCGGTGGAATAGGCAAAATCGTAATAAAAGCCATCGTCGATCACCGGGCCGATGGTGACCTGGGCCTTGGGAAATAATTCTTTGACGGCCTGCGCCAGCAGATGCGCAGTGGAATGACGAATAACTTCAAGGGCGTCTTTATCGCGATCAGTCACAATCGCCAAGGCAATATCCTGATCGATAAGGTAACTGGTATCAACTAGCTTGTCATTAACGCGACCGGCCAGCGCGGCCTTGGCCAGTCCGGCACCGATATCTGCGGCAACTTCCGCCACGGTCAATGGGTTGGCATAACGACGGATGCTGCCATCCGGCAATGTAACAACAGGCATACCACTCTCTCTTTCCGTTAACAGCGACCGCCACGAAGGGCCACTTGTTCATTACCACGACCACTACCAAAGGTCGTTTCAGTTTTTCTCGCCAGTACGCTCTACCACAGAGTATCTGCAAGAGATGATGTTACTGGACCCTTGCTACGGGCCCAGTAATGGGCTAATTGGTAGGCGCGATTGGAATCGAACCAACGACCCCCACCATGTCAAGGTGGTGCTCTAACCATCTGAGCTACGCGCCTGTTGAAGGCCGCACACGATACCGGAATCGACCGTCTGGTGGCAAGGAAAAAACACCTTAATTCTCAACTGCGATGACTTCTTCCTGGCCCACTAGGGTCAGCCCCTGCTGGCGTAAACGGCTCAGCTCGTCACGCAGGCGAGCCGCGTCTTCAAATTCGAGATTCTGGGCGTGCTGATACATCTGCTGTTCCATCTGTACGATCTGCTTGGCCAATTGCTTTGGCGACAGGTGTGCGTAATGTGCCGCCTCCTCAGCCACCTTGGCATAGGCACGCGATGAAAGCCGCCCCGTGGCATAGACACCCTCCATGACGTCCGGCACGGCCTTCATAATCGTCTTGGGGGTGATACCGTGCAGCTTATTAAAGGCGATTTGTTTGTCGCGACGTCGCTGGGTCTCATCCATCGCGCGTTGCATGGAACCGGTGATTCTGTCGGCGTAGAGAATACACTTACCATTGATATTGCGGGCGGCACGGCCAATAGTTTGAATCAGCGAGCGTTCGGAACGCAGGAACCCTTCCTTGTCAGCATCCAGGATCGTGACCAGGGATACCTCGGGAATATCCAAACCTTCGCGCAATAGATTAATCCCCACCAACACATCAAATTCGCCCAAGCGAAAATCACGGATGATCTCGACGCGCTCCATCGTATCAATATCCGAATGCATATACCGCACTCGCACGCCGTGATCGCTCAGATAATCGGTGAGATCTTCGGCCATGCGTTTGGTCAACGTCGTCACCAGTACCCGCTCGGTGACCGCGACACGTTTGCGAATTTCAGACAACAGGTCATCGACCTGACTGGTCGCGGGCCGCACTTCAATCAACGGATCCACCAGGCCTGTGGGACGCACGACCTGTTCGACAATGCGCCCGGAGTGTTGTTTCTCGTAATCGGCAGGGGTGGCTGAGACAAAGATCACTTGTGGTGCGAGCCGCTCAAATTCTGCAAATTTGAGTGGCCGGTTGTCCAGCGCTGATGGCAAGCGAAATCCATATTGCACCAGATTCTCTTTGCGCGAACGATCACCGTGATACATCGCGCCTAATTGCGACACGGTGACATGCGATTCATCGATCACCAGAAGTGCATCCTCCGGTAAATAATCCATGAGCGTCGGTGGTGGTTCACCCGGCTTGCGCCCAGACAGGTAACGGGAATAATTTTCGATCCCTGAGCAATAACCCAGTTCCACCATCATTTCAATATCAAAATTGGTACGTTGCTCCAGGCGTTGCGCCTCGACCAATTTATTTTCCTGATAAAGAAACGCCAAGCGTTGCCGCAGCTCGGCCTTGATCTGATCGATGGCATCTAAAATGGTTTTGCGCGGGGTAACATAGTGGGTTTTGGGATAGATCGTCGCGCGCGGCACGCGTCGCACGATCTCACCGGTCAAGGGGTCAAAATAACTGAGATTTTCGATCTCATCATCAAACAATTCCACACGCACCGCGTCACGCTCGGACTCGGCCGGATAGATATCAATTACCTCGCCGCGCACGCGATAGGTACCGCGACGCAATTCGATATCGTTGCGGGCGTATTGCAATTCCGCCAAGCGCCGTAATAACGCCCGCTGATCGATCTTATCGCCGCGCACCAGATGCAACACCATGCTCAAATACGATTGCGGATCGCCCAAACCATAAATCGCCGAGACGGAGGCGACGATGATCGTGTCATGCCGTTCGAGCAGGGCCTTGGTCGCGGACAAACGCATCTGCTCGATGTGTTCATTGATTGAGGAATCTTTTTCGATGTAGGTATCGGTGGACGGTACATACGCTTCGGGTTGGTAATAATCGTAATAGGAGACAAAATATTCCACTGCGGTGTGAGGGAAAAAGCTGCGCATCTCACCGTATAACTGTGCCGCCAGGGTTTTGTTGTGCGCCATGATTAACGTCGGCCGTTGCACTGCCTCGATGACCTTGGCAATCGTAAAGGTCTTGCCCGAGCCGGTGACCCCCAGTAACGTCATACCCGCCTCACCTGCCTGTAGGCCACCAATAAGGTCAGCAATCGCCTGCGGTTGATCCCCGGCAGGCTCAAAATTGGTATTTAATTGAAATTGCTTGTCCATGTACTTTCGAGTTGAACCCTGTTTCAAGTATATTACGCGTCTTTGTGCCGACCCCGGAGTATGGATTCCTTGGATATTCGTTTATCAGACCGCGTCAAACGTATTAAACCCTCTCCGACCCTGGCCGTCACTGCCCGTGCTGCTGCCCTGCGCGCCGAGGGCCGGGATGTCATTGGCCTGGGGGCCGGGGAGCCGGATTTCGATACGCCGGAGCACATCAAACAAGCTGCAATCACGGCCATCCAAGGTGGCTTTACCAAATACACTGCCGTGGATGGCACCAAAGAACTCAAGACCGCAATCATCAATAAATTCAAGCGCGAAAACCAGTTGAGCTATAAACTCGACCAGATACTGGTTTCCTGTGGCGGAAAACAAAGTTTTTATAATCTGGTGCAATCGCTGCTGAACCCCGGCGATGAAGTGATTATCCCCGCACCCTACTGGGTATCCTACCCCGACATGGTGTTGCTCGCTGATGGGATACCCGTGATCATTGCTGCGGGGATTGAACAGCAGTTTCGTCTCAACCCCGCGCAACTGGAAGCTGCCATCACAGCGAAAACCCGGTTATTCGTGATTAACAGTCCTTCCAACCCCACCGGCATGGCGTATTCACACAGCGAACTGGCGGCGCTAGGCGCGGTATTGCGTCGTCATCCGCAGGTGCTGATTGCCACCGATGATATGTATGAACATATCCTGTGGACCAAGGAGCCCTTTGTAAATATTCTCAATACCTGCCCGGATTTATACGAACGTACCATCGTGCTCAATGGCGTCTCCAAGGCTTACTCTATGACGGGCTGGCGAATTGGTTATGCCGCAGGCCCGGCGATTTTGATCGATGCGATGAAGAATGTGCAGTCACAAAGCACTTCCAACCCCACCTCGATATCCCAGGTCGCCGCCCAAGCCGCATTAGACGGCGATCAGTCCTGTGTAAAGACCATGCTTGAATCCTTTAAACAGCGGCATGATGTGGTCGTGGCGCAACTGAATCAGATTCCCGGGGTCACCTGCCTGCCAGGGCAAGGTACGTTCTATGCCTTCGCCAGTTTTCATGAAGTAATGCGCCGCATGAACATCACCGATGATGTCCAGCTCACCGAACATCTCATCGAGAAGGCAGGCGTTGCCTTGGTGCCGGGCTCGGCCTTTGGTCTTAATGGTTACCTGCGCTTATCCTTTGCAACCAGTCTTGAGCTCATCAACCAAGCAATCACCCGTATCGCCGCCGCTGTAAAATAAGCAATTTCCTACACTCTGTTCCGGCATTATCTGACATACCCGCCTCAACAAAATCCCTAAAGTCTTACTCACACGGAAGTGGGGGTATGACAGGGATGTCGCTTTTCTCCCCCGTACAAACTAAACAGGATATTCAACGCATCCAAGGAGGATTTCGCTATGTATTGCACGACACGCGGTCATTCACTCATCAGCCTATTAACAACACTGGTCGTCAGCGGTATTTTGTTAGGTATCGGAGTACCCAGCATGGCTGGACTCGTCACCGCCAACCGCCTCAGCACACAAGTGAATCAACTCGCCGGGGCACTGACCTTTGCGCGCACGGAGTCGATCACCCGTAATCAACACGTCATCATCTGCAAATCAAACGATCAGTTGCAATGTTCGAAAGAATCCGCCTGGCACGAAGGCTGGTTGGTCTTCGTCGATGACAACCAAAATCACCAATATGATGATAATGAACTCGTGCTGTTACAAAATGGCATGGCTCAGATGAACCTGCGAATCGATTACGCAGGCTTTGGTTCCCATGCCTACATTACCTTTCGTCCGGCTGGCTCAACAAGCTCCAATGGCACCTTCACGCTTTGTGACACCACGGCAACCGATAACGCACGCGCATTAATTATCAATCGAGCTGGGCGTATCCGCACCAGTACCACCAAATCAGAAGGCACCGCCTTAGTTTGCAGCTAAATTGACACCCACCGGCATATTGACCATGGCGGCGGTGGGCAGTAACATACGGCCCCTCTTTCCTCGGTAGCTCAGTCGGTAGAGCAGGTGACTGTTAATCACCTTGTCGGCGGTTCGAGCCCGTCCCGGGGAGCCAAATCAACACAAAAAAACCAGACGTTGCTGTCTGGTCTTTTTTTAAATTGTCATTTCCGGTTGAAATAACAATGAATCAAAGGTTCCTTAAGTTATATTTTGCGTAACGAGATTTGATAAAAACTGTTGAAAGGCCTCTCGCACTTCAGGATGTTTCAACCCATATTCAACCGTCGCCTCAAGATACCCCAGTTTGCTGCCACAATCATAACGACGGCCTTCGAACTCATAGGCCAAGACTTGTTCATCTTGTAAGAGATCTGAGATGGCATCCGTTAATTGGATTTCACCACCGGCACCACGGCCGGTCTGTTTGAGTTTGTCAAAAATATGCGGTGTCAGAATATAACGTCCGACCACGGCCAGATTTGATGGTGCTTTTTCCGGGGCGGGTTTTTCAACGATGCTGTCGACCTTATACACCCGTGGTTCAAGCTGGGTTGCCTTGACGATTCCATAGCGATGAGTTTGTTCTTTCGGCACCCGTTCAACGCCCAGCACGCTCCGACCCTGATAGCGATACACATCCACCATCTGCGCCAAGCAACTCTTACCTGTTCCGTCGATCAAATCATCCGCAAGTATGACGGCAAACGGCTCATTACCCACCACCGGCAAGGCACACAGCACCGCATGTCCCAAACCCAATGCCTCAGCTTGTCGCAAATAAATACACGAGACGTGTTCGGGCA
>JAYSTO010000004.1:0-3621 GCA_043719675.1 Gammaproteobacteria bacterium
TCTAATGCGGCTGCCGCTCCGTTCTACACCGCGCAAGAGTTGCCCTTCCCTTCAGGTTGGACATATGTATCACCGGCAGCAATTAATGACAGTAATCACGTTGTTGGTAACACAAGTCCAAATCGCGACGCACGCCAAATTTATGGCTATGGAATATACTGGCCAACCACCACTCTCGGTATAATTTTAGACGCACAAACAAATGGTACCGTATTTTCGTATAGCCAAACAGCTGCCATCAATAATAACGGGGTCATCGCGGGTGCCGCAAGAGAATCAAACCACATAAAACAAGCCGGTTATTGGCAGGCGGGCGTTTGGCAAAGTTACATCAGTTTGATTTCCGCCAGCAGCCCCGCCACTATTCTGGTTGAGTCTTATGCCAGCGGGGTCAATAACAATAACGCCATCGCCATCACACAACAACTTCAATCAAGTGGTACATCGCCACAAAATTATAACAATATCGCCTTCTATAACCCAACTGGACAGATACTTGGTTACACAAGCTCGGTACTCTCCGCCAGTAATCGCTTGTTTTCAACCAGCATTGACAATCAAAACATTATTGTTGGTAATGATAATAACTCTGGCATACAGGCAACACCTACAAATCAAATAAATGGACCATTGATTACAACGGCAGTCCCAGCTGCAATCTACATTCAAGACAAACAAGGCAGTACACTGGTTGGGCTTAGCAAAACATTAAGCGCTTGTTATGCGAGTAACATACCAGGTGGAATATTTTTTGCCGATGTTGCCGATGGTGTTTGTCAGGCGTTGGCAGTAAACAGCACAAATAAGATCGTGGGAACGTATACCAGTTCTAAAAATAATTTCACGGATCGCGCCTTTATCTTTGAGCATCCCGCCACTGTCACATGCCAAAGTGGTTTTCGTGATTTGAATGGCTACACCGTGCTGCCCACCACAACCACCATTTTAACCCGCGCGAATGATATTAATGAGAATGGCTATATCGTTGCGGAAGGTATCGATAACGGCATCACCAAGGCCTATGTACTTACTCCGGCAGCCAATACCGCTGATCTACCAGCACGGTTGGATACCAACAACAATGGCGTGATCGATGCCTGTGAAGGTTTAAATCAAACTCCAGGTAATAATCAATTTAATGTGGCGGCACTCATGGCTATTTTGCAGTTGCTGCTAAATTAAACACAGTCGTAAACATGTGGACTCACCCCATATAGTCAATGATTTAATTTCCAAGTGTCGCTGCAAAAAACTCTTGTAGTGGCGGGTTCTAAACCCGCCGCGGTTGACGATGTCATTGGATGCATGGGCGGGTTTGGAACCCGCCCCTACGATAGATAACAGCCGGTTATTTTGGCAGTCCGTGTGTATATAATGGAGCAGAATTAATTCCGTCACCCCTGGAGTATGAAAGCGTCACAGATTACCTAAATCCCATTACCCTATCGAATATATAGAAACCATTGCTCGCTGGTACGGTCATGAAATACATCACAGCTACAAACCCCCGGCTTTACTCCATATATCCGATGATTTGTTTCCCAAGCGCCGCTGGCAGTTTCTTTATCCCCGATCTCAGTTGCGTAATAAATTTTTCGGGCATTTGCTTGGCGGCAAGACAGGCCAGTTGTACATCGCCCGGTCGATCATCCAGCAACACACGCAGCAATCTTTCAGACTGAGCCGAATCTTTCAGGTTTTTGGTTTGTAAAGCGGCAGGCCGACGCATTGCCGTCACTAATTTGTGCAAGGCATAACGCGCAGGCGCAGGAACATTCACGAGAATACCGGCACGTGCAATAATCACGGCGGGTTGAATGTCTTCCAATAAATAGTCGAGGAAGCGCAGGGGTTCTGCATACGTATTAAACGTGGAAATCAATATCGGTTTTGACTGTGGTTTACCGATGAGCGGGGTAAGGATGTCGACGCTGAGCTGTTTTCCCTGAATGCGAAAACTGGTTGACGGTGATTTCCGATCCAGGGCAGGAACTTCGATAAATCCCATCTCTGCTGCCAGCAAGGCCTGCCTGAGATCAACGGGTTTATTGCGGAGCCCTACGCTAATGTGATTGTCGCTGGCAATATCGATATCGTGAGTGCGGGTAGTCTCGCTCGGCCACGGTACTCCCAACATATTGCCATAAACGGCAAAGGCATGTGACCCCACCAGCACACCACCCACCAGAAACACACCGACACGCTCAAGTAATTCAAAGAGCCGCGCCTCGGCGGCACCGACAGTGTGTGCTCCACCGGCAACGAGCATCGCAACCAGTTGTTCACGTACCTGCCGGTCAGGAGAAGTTGATTGCCATAACGTCTGTTCCTTTTTAATCAGTCTCTGCAATTCGGTGGAATCCGGTCCTAAATAATGCTGGGTTTTTTGGCTGCCGACGGTAAGTTGCAAATACCAGTGTCGTGAATCTTTAATGGTTTTAGTAACAAAGGACAGACCGCGACCACTGGGTGCAGCTCCGTGCAGGCATTGGCTGAGGAGCTGGGTATAGAGGAGACGCGTGCTTTCTGGTAGATAGTCCATGTGCAAATGGGGGTTGTGGCGTTATACGCAGTATATGTAATAACTGCGTATAACGCTAGATATAACAGGGCGAGATGACGCGCAAAGAACTCGGCCCGATCGCCAAACCTGACATCATCCAATTCGCGCCGAGCTTACCCAAGACCCGCTCCGGCAAGATCATGCGGCGCATCCTGCGCAAAATTGCCGAAAACGAAATTCATACCTTGGGCGATACCAGCACCTTGGCCGATCCCAGCGTAGTGGAAGAGTTGATCGCCAACCGGATGAATAAATAGTGGATTTTTCCTTCTAACACCGCCTCAGTAAAAACGCCCGGTATAACCGGGCGGTTTCTATATCGAGACTCTATAGCTTGAGTTACTGAATAATATTTTTATTATATTTGCGAGAGTTACTCCGCACTCCACCATACTTATTTCCATAAGTGTCACCTACTACGGGTTGCTCTATCACCGCGTCAGTATATGGACCCACTGGCAGGATTATTTCCATATACCCGGAATCCGCTACCCCGGCTGGTACAGAACCTCGAATAATATCGTCCGCCCATAACGCCGGTATTGAAACGAATCGGCTAGCCGCATTTTTGAAGCGAAGTACCCCACCACCTTTGGCATTGTCAGTGAATTTTCTGCCGCGCACTTCAACACCCGTATTGTCACTGGTCACTGTGACGCTGTTGATATTCGGCTGACTGGTACTATCACGCATAATATTAAACCACTCCAACACAAATGATTCTATTGTTGCCTCATTGCGCGCAATACCATGTCCACCAGTTTTATACCAAACTGCCTGATACATTTTTTCATTGTTGATCAATGCAGTAATAAGGCTTTCATCGGCACTTGCAGGGACGGTTCTGTCATCTCTGGCATGAAGGATCAAAAACGGCGCATATACATTTCGTACAGCACCCGATCCACTCGGCGTATAATCGCCATAGATACCGCCTGCAGTAGTGGCCACGGCAGTAATATCTCTACCCAAAACCATTGCCGCTTCAATGCTTACAAACGCTCCCATACTGTTGCCATACAAAAATGTCACGTCACGATTGAGCGCACTGGCAAGAT
>JAYSTO010000031.1:0-7821 GCA_043719675.1 Gammaproteobacteria bacterium
GTAAAGACGGCAAACTGCAAAAACAGTTTACTTATAATCTCAACAACCAATTAATTGCGGTCAGCAGCAACCAGCGCGACCAGAACGTGTCTTTTAAATACGACCCGCTGGGCCGCCGCATCGAAAAACGCGATGCCTTCGGCGCCACGCGTTATCTGTGGGTCGACAACCTCTTAACCCAAGAAACCCGCGGCAAGCTCAGCAAGACATACATTTACGAACCCGGCAGCTTTAAACCGCTAGCGCAGGTGCAAGACGACAAGATTTATCACTACCACCTCGACCACTTAGGCACGCCCAGAGAGCTTACGAATGACGAGGGCAAGATCGTCTGGAAGGCCAAGTATAAAACGTATGGCAGTCTTGCTTTAAAACAGATCGACGAAATCGAAAACAATCTGCGTTTCCAGGGCCAGTACTTTGATGAAGAGACCGGCTTGCATTACAACCGGTTTCGGTACTACTCACCGGAGTCCGGGCAGTTTATCAACCAGGATCCGATTGGGTTGTTGGGTGGATTGAATAACTATCAGTATGCGCCGAATCCAATACGGTGGATTGATCCGCTGGGGTTATGTAAGCAAAAAAATTATCCAGTAATTGGGGAGATGGGCAGGGAGATCGCATTAATACCAGGTGATACAGTGTTGTATCGTTATGAACCTGCGAATGTTCCGACGCCAATGGAACCTCACGCATCTAACTATTTTAACAGAATGAAAGCAATGGAATTTGGCTTGAAGCCAGGAGAATACAACGCATTGTTCGTGGGTATGGGCGATACTGTAGGAGAATTACACAAGTTAAAAGAAGGTAAAGGATATTTTAGTGAGGATGTAGTATTACGCAAAACGACGGTTGGGAAGCTAATGGAAAAGTATCCAGATGGGGTGCTTACATTTGATAATCGATTTGGTTTACCTCCAGAAGATGGCCCTCTAACAGGCGGTAGTCTGGCATTTGTAACAAAACGGACTTAGAAAAATATATTTTATCGTATTTTAGGAAGGTGTTTTTGAAGCAAAGGTAGCTGCAGTACATTTTTAAGAGTTGAGCTATGTAATTCAAAACAAAAATGTAAACTGTGCTCAAAAACAGAGAGCTCAGCTGGCTCAACGCGTGTAAGGTTGCCGGTTACAATTAAAGTGTTTTTACTAGTATATTTTAATTGTATCGTGATTCCACCTTTGAATGTTGATTCGGTATTTGATTCGAGGATAGCCGTAGCATTTTTATTATTAACTAATTCCGATAGGTTTTTGCGGAATTCAGCCACAATATTGTGTGGGAATACCGCATTCTGTACACCGCAAAAACCATGTGATTTAACAAAGAATAATATATCAACTTCATGACCAGATTTATTCTCATTAGTGACATCTTCATATAAGATAATATTTTTTCCACACACAAACAGTGGTTCCAAATTAGTTTTTGCTATTGACAAAGATAGTTCGGGCGATTTTACGTTAGGGATAACAGATTTTCCCCACGGATCTAATGTGGTGTTCGGGCGTGCTTCAAATCCAAATTTATGTTGATGGACACATTTTCTGAATTCTAATAGAACGGTTTTTGATAGGGTTCCAATTATGGAAATATAATATTCACCTCGCGTAAGAGCCAAACTTACTTTTATATCCTCAGTGGTGCTGATCTCGAATTTAGCAATCCCTGTTCCGGTTATATTAAATGCACGGATTTGACTAAAAAAATCGTCAAGAATATTTTTAGAACAGTAAAATTTTAGACATCCAAAAAATCCATAAGATCGAGTGTTGACTTGAACGCGCAGATCGGTCGGCGACCTAAAGTCGTCAGGCAACATAAGTATTTCTATATAATCGAGGCCGTTAGTTATGTGGAACATTTTTTATCATAAAAGTTATAATCTGATATAGGGTATAAATATAGTGGTTAATAGTAGGATATTAACATATTCATTGTCTAATATTTAAGATGCTGGTGCAGTATTTTCTTTTGTTAAGGGGGTTATTTATCGTTAAACAGGTATTGCGTGTAGATAAGACATGCATAAATATAAGGTGATGCTAGGCTTCTTAATCCATATCGATTGTTTTAAATCCTTTCTGCGAGAGCATATCCCAAACAAAAAATTGTGCGTCTTTTCTTAACTCAAATTCAAAACGTGTTTTATTTTCGTCAAAAAATTCAACCCACGGAGGTGATGAAAGGAAGCCGCGTTTAGCAATATACCCACTCAGACCATTGAGGTCGCTATTTCTTTTACACTCCACCAGCAAAATACTATACTCAGTTCCTTTTTCGTCTATATAGAGTATTTTCGTGTCATTTACTTCTACAATCTTCGCCAAATAGTTTGCACCAAAAAAAGCATTCGCATTATCGGTGGGAAGATTCGGACAATCCGATCTTTTTGGTCTTTTAAAGAATGGATTCGGTTTTTCGTTTTCTGACATAATTAATGTAGTTCTAGGCAAATGGTTGATAGATATATAATAGCATGATTCCAGCTAACGCCAAGTATTGTGCTGTCTGTATAACTGTATTATGTAAAAAACATGATTTCAATTGAAAATACTTGCTGGGTTCGAATGAAAATCGGGAGTGAGCTGATTGGTCTTTATTCAGGGTACCACGAGGCTCACAATGCTAAATCTGTAAAAAATAGTATTATTAGATAAATATGACCTTGCTTCACGGTTAGGCATAAAATAAGGTGTCCAGACTAATAAGGGAGAATATTTCATGCAGGATAATCCAGATATTTTTAAATTCCCACCCATTTCTGATAAGTTGTCGGATGGTGTGTTAACAAAAACACAATGGTTACATCATTATTATACGTATCGCGAACACAGCGATGCCAAGGAGTATGCTGGTATGACCCCGCAGCAGTATCAAAGTGCGCTTGGTCAAAACAACAGTCTGCTCGCGAACCGCTATCGTGGTGCCTTACTGGGTTTGGCTGCGGGCGATGCGCTGGGCACGACGTTGGAGTTTGAGCAACGACCAAGCACAAATCTGGTGACGGACATTGTCGGTGGAGGTCCTTTCAATTTGAAGTGTGGCCAATGGACAGATGATACCAGCATGGCCTTGTGTCTGGCGCACAGCTTAATCACAAAACGCTGTTTTGATCCGCAAGATCAAATGGAATTGTACGTGTCTTGGTACAAGGACGGTGCATTCAGTTCAACAGGACGTTGTTTTGATATCGGCAACACAACGGCGTCTGCGCTGAGAAAATTTTCAGATACAGGAGTTTCTTTCGCGGGTGCAGAAGATCCGCGTTCGGCCGGCAACGGTTCATTAATGCGCTTGGTCCCGGTGGTACTTTTTTATGCCTCTGAACCTGATGATGCGATAGACTATGCGGCAGAGAGTTCGAAAACCACACATGCGGCAACAGAGGCTGTTGATGCCTGCCGCTTGTTTGCCGCATTAATATTGGGCGCACTGTATGGTGAAAGAAAAGAAACTATATTATCGCCAGAATACACACCCGCCCCGAATTATTGGGTACGTAAGCCGCTGACAGACACAATTAAGCAAATTTGGCAAGGCAGTTATAAAAATAAATCGCGCAAAGAAATTAAATCCACGGGTTACGTGGTTGATTCTTTGGAAGCGGCATTATGGGCATTTCATAACTCGGATGGCTTTGAAGAGGGCGCCATTATGGCGGTTAACCTGGGTGGTGACGCCGATACGATTGGTGCAATCTATGGGCAACTGGCAGGGGCGTATTACGGTGAGACGGGTATTCCTTTTCATTGGATAAAAAAACTGGCCTATAATCATATATTCTACCTGTTTGCGGATGATTTAGTTTCCTATTACTCTGGAAAACCCGTTTTTGAATAAAATGTAGTGTAGGATCTGAAAATATGGGCTACGTTCCAGAGCGTGGTGTTGATCAAAAACGGAGCGTGAATGGTTTCTCAAAAAGAACTGCTTGATAAAAATTCAATGCTAACAGAGATATTAAATTTTATTTATGCAATTGATCTTATCTCATAACTGACTACCGTGCTCATCCGTAACTCAAAACCCGGACAACCCTGCTGTCTTGATGCGGAGCTGGCCGCCGTATTGTCAAAAAATGATCCGGCATATTTAAAGAGCGTGGTCAAAAAAATATCCGTTCCACGCCATTATATTTCTGAGAAAGCCAATAATCAGGCGGTCGGGAAGTGGATAGAGGAAGAATTTAAGCGGCTTGGCTTACATACTTTTCGCCAGGGAGAGTTCGACAACATTGTCGCATCAACGAGCGAAAATGCCGCCGGGTCAACCGTTCTTATCGGCGCCCATTTTGATAGCGTACCAAAATCCCCGGGAGCAGATGATAATGCCAGTGCAGTTGCGGGGATGTTGTCGGCTGCAAAAGTATTAACCACCGTTGGAAAGTTGCCAGTTACTTTTGTCGCTTTTAACCGCGAAGAGGATGGTCTGTTGGGCAGTGTCGATTTTGTGAAAAATTATTTAGTGCCCAAGCAACATAACATTCAAATCGCCCATGTATTGGAAATGATCGGCTATTGTGATATGACCCCTGGCTCTCAATCAGTACCACCTGGCTTACCGATAAAGCTCAGTGATGTGGCGGATTTTATTGGTATCATCATGAATAAAACATCCAACAAGCACGCCAGCTCGTTGAGAAAAACAGCAGAAAAATACGTCCAGGATTTACCGGTAAAAACACTGGAAGTATTCTTTGGCATGGAAAAATTGTTTCCGCATTTACTCAGGAGCGATCATTCACCGTTCTGGAACGCCAATATTTCTGCGCTGATGTGGACCGATACCTCTGAGTTTCGCAACCCGCATTACCATAAACCCAGCGACACACCCGATACGTTAGATTATAATTTCATGAAAAAGGTCACCGATTTACTTGTATTACATATATTGCGTTTTCTTAAGCAGATCAATTAAACGTAGTATCAATTGCGTAGGATACTGTCAGTGATGGAAATATACATTAGTACAGATATAGAAACCGACGGACCGATCCCGGGTCCCCATTCCATGTTAAGCCTTGGTTCGGCGGCTTACTTAGCTGATAAGACTTGCGTTGCCACGTTTAGCGCCAATTTTGAAGCTCTTCCTGGCGCATCACCTCACCCTAAAACAGCTGCATGGTGGGCGACACAACCCGAGGCTTGGGCCGCGTGTCGCAGCAATTTGGAAACACCAAAAGTCGCGATGCAACGTTACCTGGCATGGTTAAAGGCATTGCCCGGCAAGCCTGTTTTCGTCGCCTATCCGGCTGGCTTTGATTTCTTATTTGTCTACTGGTATTTGATGTATTTTGTTGGTGAGAGTCCATTTAGTCATTCTGCGCTAGACATTAAAAGTTATGCCATGGCATTAATGAAACGCGATTACCACGATAGTACCAAGAAGAACATGCCAAAACATTGGTTTGACCCGCTTCCTCACTCGCATGTGGCGCTCGATGATGCCATTGAACAAGGCGCATTGTTTTGTAATATGTTACAAGAAAACTTGCGAGGAAAATGAAACCGTGACTGCCAATCTAAAGCAATGTCTGCTATTAGGTAAAGACCACCCGGTTTATGGCAAGTTAGATGTATGCCAGCTTGATTCTAATATTGCCTGTGCCATTAGCGTCGGTGCTGATAAAAATTCACCTTCATTAGTATTCAAGGGTGACAAAACCTCGACAAATGAAGATGCTGTTTTTGCCAATATCATTGACGACCGGGTTGTTATGGCGGTGGCCGACTCGCACTTCGGTCAGTGGGCAAGCCACTCAATTATTACCGGGATTGCTCGTTATAGCAGGCAAGTTACTGACCTGGCCTCTATTTACAGCATATTTCGTCTGATGGGCGACGATTCGACGGACTGGAACAATCACTCCGAAACTACCCTCGTTATTGTATCTGCGAATAGGTTGACCGGTGAAGGTTTTGGCGTATCGTTTGGTGACTCCAGCGCGATGTTGATCAATCAACAAGAAGTATCCAGCTTGAATCATAAAAATTCCCGCTTTGTCAGCCTCAATAAAGCGGTGAATATGGATTCCGCCTCAGCAGAAGAGTTTACATTTGACGTTAAAACGGGAGAGTTGCTATTGTTATTTACCGATGGTGTCGATGAGTGCCATTATGGAAATCCGGACACATCTGTCAAAAAACAGGATATCTTAACTTTGTTCAGGCAAACACCTAACAACGTTGTTCAGTATGTTACACAACTCGGTAATCTGGCGCTCAAGGGGGTTAACGGTAACCCAGGCGGCCAGGACAATATTGCTATTGCCGCTGTTATTCTGTAGTGCAGTGGCAGCGTAAAGAAATCCGGCGATGACCGAGTTTACAAGTTGAACTCAACATGAAAAGAGTTCCACTGGTAAACGAAGCAATTAAGCTAACCAATGAACGTTTAGTTCTTGCACCTGACTTTCAGATATTGAGATCAATGAAAACACAGCTGGATTTTATTCTGGATTCATTTCAGAAAAACAAAAAACCAACGGGTGCAGAGAAAGAAAGGGTATCTAAAAAACATTGATCCATATGTCTTTCAGAAATGCAGTCTTTATACGGTTGATCCGGGGTGCCAGCCTACCGCTTCGATATGAACCCGGCAAGTGAAGACCTTGGTGGGCGAGACCACGCTGAATAGGGCCTGAAATGTGAAATCCATCACAATTTCCACAGAGTTTACAAAGTGTCACAATATTGCAGCCAGAAAGTGGGAGGAAAAACATCCATTTTTGTGGGTTTGGTGTAGAATGCGGGCACGCTCCGACAAAGGCACGCCAGGGAATCCCCCTGGCACGCAACACCACTGGCCTCGCACACTATATATATAGGGCATGAGGTAGCAGGGTTTCCGAAGAGCTTGGGTTACCACCGCAAAGCACTGCCGTGGTAATGGCATAGAATGGTTTGTCGGGGAACATTACGTAATATGTTTATTCGCTCTGTCTCATTACCCCCATCTACCGCTACCGCGGTGTCACCATTTCTACTGAACATCAAAATAGCAAAATTGCAAATTTATAATGGGGTAATAGTATGACAACAACTGTTCAGCCTAAAAAAACTATCATCAGTGCGACGGTACATGCCTGTTGTTATTCACTATTTTTGTCACATATTGGTTTTGTTTCCATCGCTCAGGCGGGTCCTATCGGTGGTGACGTGGTCGGCGGCAGTGGTGCGATTACGCAGTCCGGCGTCAACACTACCATTAATCAAACCAGCCAGAACATGGCGATCGATTGGCAGAGCTACAACGTCAATGCCAATGAACGTGTGCAGTACATTCAGCCCAATGTGTCCTCTGTTTCACTCAATCGTATTCTCAGTAATAGCGGTTCCACCATCGCCGGTCGCATTGATGCCAACGGCCAGGTCATTTTGGTCAATCCCAACGGGGTGTTCTTTACCGCAACCGCGGTACTCAATGTCGGTGGCATCATTGCCTCCGGATTGGATATCAAACCCACCGATTTCATGAATAGCAATTACATCTTCAACGAAGTCCTGGGTACAGAAGGGGCGGTGATTAATAGCGGTATCATCAATGCCTCATTGGGTGGCAATGTGGCGCTGATCGGTCGCAAGGTGGAAAACAACGGCTTGATCTCCGCCCATTTAGGCACGGTGACTCTCGCTGCGGGTAAACAAGCGGTGTTGACGTTTGATAATGACGGTTTGCTGGGAGTGCGTGTTTCTCAGGAGATTCTGCAAAGTGAATTAGGTGTCGACCCGGCGGTAGTGAACAGTGGTGACATCCAGGCGCAGGGCGGGCGTGTATTGTTGACCGCCAGCACCAGTCAGGATGTCTTTTCCC
>JAYSTO010000301.1:0-10104 GCA_043719675.1 Gammaproteobacteria bacterium
GCCGCCACCGATAACAGTCCATCCGCATCCACTTGAAACATGACACGAATACGCGCCGCGCCCGCTACCATCGGTGGAATTCCTTGTAATGAAAAGCGCGCCAAGGAACGGCCATCACTGACCAGTTCACGTTCCCCTTGCACAACATGAATCGACATCGCGGTTTGGCCGTCCTTGAAAGTGGTAAATTCTTGTGCGCGCGCGACCGGGATGGTGGTGTTACGCGGGATAATTTTTTCAACCAGCCCACCCATGGTTTCCAAACCAAGTGAAAGTGGTATCACATCCAGCAGCAACATTTCATCGTCGGGTTTGTTGCCGACCAATACATCCGCCTGAATCGCTGCACCAATCGCCACGACTTTATCTGGATCGATATCAACCATCGGTATAGCCGCAAAAAACTCACCCACTTTCTCGCGCACCCGCAGCATACGGGTTGAACCCCCAACCATCACCACCGACTGAATTTGTTTTGGCTCGACTTGTGCGTCACGTAACACGCGCCGACAGGTGATCAAGGTCTTTTGGATAAAAGGTTCAAGCAATTGATTCATTTGCTCACGCGTCAAACTACCATGCCATTTTTTACTCTCAGGCAGATCAACAGACAGTTCAACTGTTGCCCGCAGGCTTAATGCTTCTTTTGCTGCACAGGCAACCTGCAACAATTGACGAATTAACGAATGATCGGCGTCATCATTAACTTTTGCTTGCTGCATGATCCATTGTGCAATGGCACGATCAAAATCATCACCACCCAGCGCAGTATCACCACCGGTGGCCATCACTTCAAAAACACCTTTATTCAGACGTAACACGGATATATCAAAGGTACCGCCGCCCAAGTCATAAACTGCAATAATCCCTTCAGCGCCTTTATCCAGCCCATAAGCAATCGCAGCGGCGGTTGGCTCATTTAATAGACGTAACACATTCAGGCCAGCCAGTTTTCCGGCATCTTTGGTGGCTTGGCGTTGCGCGTCATCGAAATACGCGGGAACAGTGATAACAACACCACTCAACTCGCCACCCAAAGTCTCCTCTGCACGCTTACGCAAGACACGTAAAATATCAGCCGATATCTCAACGGGGCTTTTGTCACCCGCTACGGTGCGAATCCGCATCATGGATGAATCGGTTTTTATAAACCTGTAAGGTAAGTGTAAGCCCAGGTGTTTGATATCCTCTATAGCACGGCCCATGAATCGTTTGACAGAGATAATGGTATTCAAGGGATCTTGAGCAGCTTGCTGCTTTGCTTCAGCACCGACTATTGGCTCCATATTCGCGCAGTATTTGACTACGGAGGGCAATAAATGGTTAGCTTGTGGATCGGGTAAGGTGTCAGCTAACCCACTGCGCACCGTTGCAACCAGTGAATTAGTTGTACCCAAATCAATCCCTGCCGCCAAGCGCCGCTCGTGCGGTTTAGTCGAACGCCCCGGTTCACTGATTTGCAGCAATGCCATTTAATTACACACCTTAGACTTCATCCAATAGTTGGCTTTCAATATCATCACATTCTTGTTTAAGACGCTCAAAAAATTGCAGCTTATTCAATATCAACTTAGCTTCATTCCACTGTTTTTTATCAAGGGTGTTGTCTAATGCAGTGTACAATAATTCACTTTCGGACGTTATATCACTAAGCACGTTCTTTAAATTTACAAATGGCTCCGCCGCTTGCTTGATTTTTGCCATCGTTTCTCGTAACTCCATTTGATCCATGAGGAACTCAGTATCCTGCGTAGTTACGTGCTCATCATTAAATTTGACACCTTCTAGTTGTAACAGATAACGTCCACGCAATAATGGTGAACGAAGAATTTGGTATGCTTCATTGATGAACGAGGCCTTTTGCACCGCCAAACGTCGATCCCGATCACTTGCATTAGCAAACCGATCAGGATGTGCGACACGTTGTAATTCGCGATAGCGTTGCGCAAGCAACTCGGCGTCAATATGGAATGAAACAGACTGGCCGAACAACTCAAAATAATTCTGCGGCAAATCTTTGAGCATGTTATACCGACAACTAAATATTAAAACTCTCGCCGCAGCCGCAGGTCGCCTTGACGTTGGGATTATTAAACTTGAAACCTTCGTTGAGTCCTTCCTTGGTATAATCAACCTCTGTGCCGTCAAGGTAGATCATGCTTTTGGGATCAACAAATATTTTTACACCTTGGGATTCAAATACGCTGTCGGTTTCATTAATGTCGTCTACAAACTCAATAACATAGGCCATGCCAGAGCAGCCCGTGGTTTTCACCGCCAACCGCAAACCCTGGCCTTTTCCACGGTTATCAAGAAAATTTCTGACACGCTCTGCCGCTTTTTCCGTGACTGTGATCGTCATATCATTTCACTCGTCTATGCCGCGGTTCAAGTAATATTCTTTTTCTTATAATCGTCGATCGCGGCTTTAATTGCATCTTCTGCCAAGACCGAGCAGTGAATTTTCACTGGCGGCAACTCCAATTCTTCCGCGATCTGGGTATTTTTGATCTGCCCGGCTTCATTCAAGGTCTTGCCTTTAATCCATTCGGTCAGCAAAGAACTCGATGCGATCGCAGAACCGCAGCCATAAGTCTTGAATTTTGCGTCTTCAATAATACCTTGCTGATTTACTTTGATCTGCAGACGCATTACATCACCACATGCAGGAGCACCCACCATGCCGGTACCAACTGCCTTATCGCCTTTGTCGAGGGTACCGACATTACGCGGATTTTCATAATGTTCAATGACCTTAGTACTGTATGCCATGACTACTTACCTCCGTAAATTTGCTATCGTTGCGCATATCAGTGCGCAACCCATTTGACGCTACTGATATCAATACCTTCTTTGTACATTTCCCATAATGGTGACAGTTCACGTAGTTTGCCAATCTTGCTGTGTATCTGTTCAATAGCAAAATCAATTTCATCCTGCGTAGTAAACCGTCCAATGGTAAAGCGAATAGAGCTGTGTGCCAATTCATCTGAACGTCCCAAGGCGCGTAACACATAGGATGGTTCCAAGCTGGACGAGGTACAAGCCGAACCCGACGACACGGCAAGTTCCTTCAGCGCCATGATCAACGATTCCCCTTCCACATAATTAAAACTTACATTCAAATTATGTGGTACCCGGTTGTTCATATCACCATTGATATATAACTCTTCAAGGCCTTGCAACCCTTTCAGCAGACGATCCCGCAACATGCGAATCCGCTCATTATCTTTCGACATTTCTTCGCGTGCCAGCCGAAACGCCTCGCCCATTCCCACGATCTGATGTGTGGCTAATGTCCCGGAGCGCATACCTCGTTCATGACCACCACCGTGCATCTGCGGTTCCAGGCGCACGCGTGGCTTACGCCGAACGTACAAAGCACCAATACCTTTAGGACCATAGGCCTTATGTGCAGAGAAGGACATCAAATCCACTTTCAGATCGTCGAGGTTAATCGGTACCTTGCCTGCACTTTGCGCTCCATCCACATGGAATAAAATGCCGCGTGCGCGAGTGATCTCGCCAATTGCCTTAATATCCTGTATGACACCAATCTCGTTATTAACGTGCATGATAGACACTAAAACCGTGTCATCACGTAACGCCGCCGTTAATTTTTCGAGATCTATTAAACCATTTTGCTCAGGTTCCAGATACGTTACCTCATACCCTTCACGCTCCAAATGCCGACAGGTATCGAGCACCGCTTTATGCTCAGTCTTGCAGGTAACAATGTGTTTGCCTTTTTTCTTATAAAAGCTCGCTACGCCTTTGATGGCAAGATTGTTCGATTCCGTCGCGCCGGAGGTAAATACAATTTCTTTTGGATCCGCGTTGATTAACGCAGCCACTTGTTCGCGTGCTTGCTCAATCGCGGCTTCAGCGTCCCAGCCAAACACATGCGAGCGCGAGGCCGGATTACCGAAATTACCTTCCAACGTTAAGTGTTTACACATTTTTTCCGCCACACGCGCATCTACCGGTGTAGTCGCAGAATAATCCAAATAAATCGGTGTTTTCATAGGTTTCAATTCTATCTCTTTGCTATTGTGCGGTTACCACAAACCTAAGGATGTACAGCTTCATACGCAACTCACAGAAAATCCTCGTCGCGAACTGCTACATGTCATGCAGCCGTCACTGGCTCACGTTTAGAGCTCTCAATGCCTGTTACCGACGCAGTTTTTGATTTGTTACAACCTTGACGAGCCGCCACTTCTTGTACGCCTTCACGTTCGACCAAATTCCCTAGGCTAATGCCGCAAAGAAAATGGTGAATCCGCTCGCTCAGCTCTGTCCACAACTCGTGGGTCAAACACTGTTGTTCATCCTGACAGTTTTCCATACCGCCACAACGCGTGGTCTCAAGCTTCTCGTCCACCGCTGTAATAACATCGGCAACGGGAATATCATTCGGGGCACGGCTTAAACGGTAACCACCACCAGGACCGCGGGTACTATCTACCAGCCCTTGCTTACGCAGCTTGGCAAATAATTGCTCTAAATATGACAGCGAAATACCTTGGCGCTGGGAAATATCCGCCAGTGTGGTGGGACCATCATTGTAATGCAGCGCCAAATCCAACATGGCGGTGACGGCGTAACGACCTTTGGTTGTCAGTCTCATTGTCCTATCCTGCGTGATTTAGTAGTATGTGATATACCGATGCTCTTTAGTATACTTAACCAAGTGTTTTAGTCAAGTATTTATCAGGATATTCACGCACATCTATCTAGCCTATAATCTATTGATTTTTATCTACTTTTTCGTGGCATGAATTTGCGGTTGCATCAGTACTCAGAACCTCACAAGCGCCCAAATCAGGCAATTTAACCATATCTAGCTCCATGCCCAATGCTTTCAGTGACTTACACATATTCTGCATCTGTGTATCCATGGCATGAACGTGGTCCAGTAGCGCATCAATAGCGTTCGCAACCGGATCCGGCATGTCGCTACTGGTGCCATAGGCATCAAAACCAATACGCTGCGCAAAAGCCTTACGGCGCTCTGTGGCCTCTTCCACCGCTTGTTGACGTACAACGCGACCAGGAATACCCACGACGGTAGCTCCAGCCGGAACATCCTTTACTACGACGGCGTTGGATCCGATGCGTGCCCCATCGCCAATAACAATGGGTCCCAGGACTTTCGCACCCGCACCAACAACAACATTATTCGTCAGCGTGGGGTGACGTTTGCCCTGTTGCCATGACGTTCCGCCTAATGTGACCCCGTGGTAGAGCGTACAGTCGTCACCAATCTCTGCCGTTTCACCGATGACCACACCCATTCCGTGATCAATAAAAAACCGTCGCCCAATTGTTGCGCCCGGATGAATTTCAATCCCGGTAACCCACCGAGCAAACGCGGCGATCCAACGAGCGAGCCATTTCAACTTCCAGCGCCACAATCGATGGCTGATACGATGGAAAATCAGGGCATGTACACCAGGATAGGTAGTGATCACTTCAAAGCGATGCCGCGCCGCAGGATCGCGGTCAAATACACAGTCGATGTCTTCTAAAAGTCGTTTGAACATGCTTTAAATTCTGTTTAGTACAGGTTGATGGAGCATAACTGACCTAATTGAATTTCCATAGAGGCAATTACCCATTTTTCAATCCCGCTTAGTCTTGTCATCCACCGCATTCAATATCCCGCGCAAAATATTCAGTTCCATCCGATCCAGTTGCGCACGATTAAATAAACGCCTAAGCCGTCGAAACAATTGTTTGGGATTATTAGGGTCGTAAAATTGAATGTGCGTCAGTGTCGCCTGAAAATGTTGGTACAACCCCTCCAGCTCCGCGGCAGTAGCCAGTGGATTATCTGCCATCACCTGCACATGTTCGCCACGCATGGTGAGACTGGCCATATGTATTTCATATGCCAGTACTTGCACAGCCGCCGCTAGGTTCAATGAGCTGTAGTCTGCATTCGCTGGGATATATACCAAAGACTGGCATTTTTCCAACTCATCATTGTGCAACCCGGTATCTTCTCGACCAAAGACCAAGGCAACCTGTGTGGTGTGTGCCAGTGTGACGACTTGCTGGGCACAAACATGTGGATCATAGGTCGGCCACGGAATCGTCCGTAATCGCGCACTGGCACCCACCACATAACCACACTCGGCAATGGCTTCATCAAGGGTATCCACCACAACGGCTTGCTCTAATACATCCAGCGCACTCACGGCACGTGCCCGTGCGTCGCTCGCCAGTACATGCTGTTGTGACGCAACAACATATAACCGCGACAAGCACATATTCTTCATCGCCCGTGCCACCCCGCCGATATTTCCTGGGTGCGAAGGGTTAACCAACACTACCCGGATATTCTGATATGGCAATTGACTCATGAGCTTATTTTTTTCCTTTAATGCATAGTCTCTGTTAAAATGCCTGCCGTTTTTTGCTCTTTACCACACATTAATCAATGAGGTCGGCCATGCATCCGATGTTAAATATTGCTGTGCGTGCAGCACGTAAGGCCGGGGATATTATCGCCCGATTTTCGATCAAAGTAGACACCTTAAATATCTCCAGCAAGGGTGAAAACGATTTTGTCAGCGAGGTCGACCATCTTGCCGAAGAAGCCATAATTCAAACCATTCAAAAAGCCTACCCTGATCACGGTTTTCTAGCGGAAGAAAGCGGTGCCACCTCCGGTAATGAATACGAATGGGTCATCGACCCTCTCGATGGTACAACAAATTTTCTGCATAACTTTCCTCAGTATGCGGTATCTATCGCCATGCGGCACAAAGGCCGACTGGAAATCGCAGTAGTCTATGATCCAATCAAACAAGAAATGTTTACCGCTGCCCGTGGCAGCGGCGCCCATCTCAATGGTAAGCGTATCCGGGTTACCAAGCGTGCCAATCTCAAGGGTGCGTTGTTAGGTACGGGTATTCCATTTCGTAACATGGCTATCCTGGAAAATTATCTACACATGCTGCGCGCCCTGATCCCAGGCAGTGCCGGCGTGCGGCGTGCAGGCTCTGCGGCACTGGATCTGGCCTATGTCGCGGCAGGCCGCCTCGATGGCTTTTGGGAATATGAATTGAATCCATGGGATATCGCCGCCGGTATTTTGTTGATCGAAGAAGCCGGTGGTCTGGTCAGTGACTTCAAAGGCGGATTTGATTACTTCCAAAGTGGCAATGTCGTCGCCGCTAACCCAAAGATACTCAAGGCCATTATTCAAGCAATTGAACCCTACGCGCCCACTAATTAGTTGATCAAGTGTATTTGCCTGTGGACGCTAATCGGGGAATCCGGTGAATACAAGTGTGACACTAATGGCAGAACTACGTAAAAAACCCATTCCTGGCGGCAAGGCGTTGGAGTTAACCATGCGCGATGCTCAACTTGGATTGGTGGACGCCGCCAGTCATTTTGCCTTTGCGCCGAGTGAAATCAATTTTGAAATTCTGTCACTGGAATCGCCCTGCCCGCAGCCTAAAACACTGCCTAGATACCCTGACAATATTGTGAGCGTCACCACGGCCCCTAGCCACGACATCGTAAATTTTCTGATTCGCCGCGAAACCTACCTGGAACAACGCCTCACCCAAACCTGATTTGCGCAATACAGAATTGACCGTTCACCCCTATTCGTGATACCACTACACACCATAGGTTTTTGGAGGGTGTGTTGTGAACCGCAAAACAAAACGAACACTGATTAGCCTTCTCATCCCGCCGCTGGCGGTATGCTGGTATGGATGCTCGCGCTGCTGTGCTGCACCTATTGGGGTATTCTGGTTGACGGGCATGGGTGGCATCGTCTATGGCCTGTTGGGTGGCCCGGCAGGTTTACCCACCATCAGCTGGACAACGGTTTTGCTCGGTATCGGCCTGTGGGGATTGGCATTCATATGGGCAGCCACGGTCATGCAGAACACCGACGACCCGAAATGCACCAAAAAACCCAGCCCGCTATGCAAAGTCGTCGGTGGTAACGATCACGACGATGCCAATCCGCTGGAAGATGTAAAAAAGTATTATTGATTCGACAACCGCGTGACACGACTGTCGCGCAACGACAGAGTTAGGGTGTATCGCTCAACTTATCCGTATTTTCTTTGGCCGCAGGCAATAAATGAACACGCTCCAGGCCCAACGCCAAAGCAGTACTGGTTGCCACGTAGATGGAAGAATAGGTACCCACCACGATGCCGATGAACAATGCCAGCGCAAAGGGTTGCAACACCTCGCCGCCAACAAAGTAAATGGCTACCAGCGAGAGTAGTGTGACGAACGATGTCACGATGGTGCGCGACAAAGTTTGATTCATCGCAGAGTTAGTAATCTGTAATGCCGTGCCCTTACGCATCTTGCGGAAGTTTTCACGAATACGGTCATAGACGACGATGGTATCATTCAGGGAATAACCCACCACCGCCAACAATGCCGCCAGCACGGTTAAATCAAACGGCCATTGAAACAAGGAGAAACAGCCTGCGGTAATGATCAGATCATGCAGGGTCGCAATGATTGCCGCCACCGCAGAACGCCATTCAAACCGTATTAGTACATAAACCAGGATTCCAGCGAACACGATAAGCATGGCAATGCCGCCATCGTCACGCAGCTCCTCGCCTATTTTGGCGCCGACAAAATCCTGCTGCCGCACCTCCAATTTTGGATCGGTTTTTTCCTTAAGTACCTCAATCACACGCTGAATAACCTGCACATCGGAACTCCCCTCATGTAAGGGTAAACGGATTGCCACATTCCGCGCTGAGCCAATGTGTTGGATCACCGCCTCATTAAATCCGGCGGCCGCAATCGCCTGACGCACAGTATTGACTTCCACCGGTTGACTATAACCAATCTCAAGCTGCACACCACCCTTAAAATCCAAGCCCAGATTAAACCCTTGGATAATAAAAGAGGCAATCGCCGTAATAATCAGCACGGCAGATAACACGGCATTGTGTGGCCGAGTACGCATAAAATTAAAATTAGGGACTTTACCTAGAAATTTCATAGTCGATACACCCGTCTATATCCACAGCTTCTTAATTTTCCTGCCGCTCACGACTAAATTCACGATCGCGCGCGTACCCATAATGGCAGTAAACATCGATGTCGCAATGCCAATGGACAAGGTGGTGGCAAAGCCTTTCACCGGACCTGTACCAAATAAAAACAAGGCTAATGCTGCAATCAAGGCGGTGATGTTCGAGTCGGCAATGGTCGTGAAGGCACGTTCATACCCTGCTGAAATACTGGACTGCGGCGAATTGCCCAATGATAATTCCTCACGAATGCGTTCGTTAATCAGTACGTTAGCATCCACCGCCATACCGATTGTCAATGCGATACCGGCAATACCCGGCAAGGTCAATGTCGCCTGAAACAATGATAATACAGCCACAATCATCACTACGTTAAACGCCAAGGCCAGATTAGCTGCAATACCGAAGGCCTTGTAATACAGCAGCATAAAACCAGCAACCAACAGAAACGCGAAAACTGAAGATTTATACCCTTTATCAATGTTATCTTTTCCCAAGCCGGGGCCTACAGTGCGTTGTTCAGCTATTCTAATTGGTGCCGCCAGTGCGCCAGCACGTAATAATAAGGCAAGCTTATTCGATTCGTCGGGTTCCATGCCAGTTATCTGAAACCGGTTAGAGAAAACACCTTGTATAGTTGCGATGTTTATCACTTCTTCCGTCGCATGGTAAGTCGTTTCTTCTTTGCCGTCTTTTTTCGTCACTGTAGGTTTTTGTTCGATGAACACCACAGCCATTTTTTTACCGACATTCTTCTTGGTGGTCTCACCCATTTTCAGAGCACCAGCACCGTTTAAATGTACAACCACGGCGGGCAACCCTTTGTCATCTGTGCCCGGGGTGGCGAAGGTGATTTCTTTACCAGTGACGATAATGTTTTTCTTTAACAAATACGATTCGCCACTGTCGCGGCGTTTGTAAAGCCGTGCACCAATAACATGGCCTGCCTGCGCGTCCGCCGGGCTTTGCTGATCTTCTTCCATATGGAATTCCAGGCTGGCCGTGGCGCCCAGTAAAATCAATATCTCTGCAGGATCTTGCACACCCGGTATTTCGACGACAATGCGAT
>JAYSTO010000302.1:0-10099 GCA_043719675.1 Gammaproteobacteria bacterium
CCAAAGCAACACCCAGGACGATAAAGACCACGAACACGGTTCCTTCCGCCGTCTGGTGTGGGACGAAGAAAACCGCTTACGCCGCGTCTTCCAGGGCCACGACCACGACGAACACGACGGCAAAGCCGACTATCACGAAGAAGGCAGTGTCCATTACCTCTACAACGAAGCCGGTGAGCGCGTCATCAAACACGTCCACGACGAAGAAGTGGTCTACGTCAACTCGCTGTACGTCGTCAAAAACCACGGCATCGTCACCAAGAACGTCATGGTCGGCAGCAACCGCCTGCTCAGCAAAGTGCATCACCGCCATCATCATCCCGACAGTGACGGCGACAACAGCACGAAACGCTACGAACACGGCCCGTATCTTTTCTACTATCAGTCCAATCACTTGGGCAGCACGCAGTTTATTACCGACCGCAAGGGCGAACTGTACCAGCACCTGGAAGACTTCCCGTTTGGGGAGACCTGGGTGGATGAAGGGCATCGGCCCTCCATTGATTACCGGTTTACGGGTAAGGAGCTCGACGCGGAGACGGGCTTGGTGTACTTCGGGGCGCGGTATTACGACCCGCGCACCAGTATTTGGATCAGTGCGGATCCGATTCTAGAGAGTTATCTTGATGGGAAACCCAATGGTGGCGTGTTTAATCCAATGAATTTGGGTCTGTATAGTTATTCTCACAATAGACCTGTTTTGCTTTTTGATCCCGATGGACTTGCACCTTACTACCAAGACTTTATGGGATTTTGGATGGATGGGCAACACGGTCGATTCAATACATACATTGGAGAAACCAAGCCAGAAGGGAGTTCTTATAAAGAAATAGTACTTATTAATGGGGGGTATTACCACAAAAATACCATGAATTTAGGGTCAAGAGTTATTAACTATTTCGGTGGTGATGCAGTAGATCATAAAGAATATGATCCATCTTCTGAACAGTTCTTTAATACGGTTTTAGCGGTTGCACCAGCTGGGGGGGCATACAAAGGAGTACAGTTATTAAAATTCAATCCACAAAGAGCTCTTGATGCATGGAAGGCTGTATCAAAGGAGCAAAAGAATCTTATCCAGCAATTTTTTGGTAAGCAGGGACATAAGGGGATGGATAAGCTAGAGAAAAGTTTTGAGATACCAAAAGGATTGACGAAAGACACTTTACAGAAATACGCCGGTGCTGCTCGACGCCAAATTGAACGAGGGTTAGATAAGAATGGTGTTCAACAAAGGCGACTGGAAGCAATAAAAAAGGCTCTGGAGCTAATAGAATGAACAATAAGTGTTTGATGCTAGTCTTTGGCAAAGAATTAAGTGTTCTTTATTTTGATTCGTGTCCAGGTACCTTTGAAGATTTGGCAGGTGATGTATTCACAAGTTTTTATTCTGATAATGACAATGGATTTTATGATTGGTTGAGATGTGAAAGTGGAGATATCGTTGGCGTGGAATGGTTTCCATATAAAGAGGATATTTTAAATAATGAACGCATTAGACAATGTGTCGGGAGTTTTAAAAATATAATTTTTAATTCAATGAGCGTAAGGATATATTTTCGAGGCGATCAAGTCGTAAGTGAAGATAAGTCTTGCGATCAAAGTTTCGGAGAAAACAACCTGTTTTTTTCAACAACAGGGAAATGTGCTATCTCGTTTTCAACCTGGGATTTTGTCGGAGGCGAGAGCGCTCATTTAACTGTATAACCGGCATCAAAATTACCCCCAGTTACTACCAAGGACTGGAAAACCGTACCAGATCAGTATGCGCTGCATAACCCATTGCAATATGTCGATCCGGATGGGCGGATGGAATCGGCATTTGGTAGTCAGGACTGTTTCTTTTTCTGCATGACCACGTTTCGTGCATTGCGACGTGATACCACATTAGAACAAGCCGTCAATCAGGGGCGGGTATTCCGTGAATTCACCGGACCGGCGATTATTGGTGCCGGATATGCGCCGTATGCGATTGGGGGAGCGGTGGTCGCCGGACCGGAAGTCATTACGGCGGTGGGAATACGCATAGGCGCGATGGCACCGCGGGCAACGGCGTTGTTAACAGAGCTGACGGCGGCTGAGGTGGGGCTGACTGTCGGTGGAACGACGGCGCTGGTTAAAACAGCGGAGTCTTTGGCTGTAAACAGCGGACCCAAACTGCTTTCGTCACCACGACGGCACCTCTTGGACTCTGTTACCGATCCAAAACTTCGGAATCGAATTGATCAATTGTATCGGGCTAATGCAAAAGTAGGTAGTGGAAGTACAGCAGACGCAATTCGTCATGAATTAAAGACTGGCGAATTACTTTCTCCTAAAGGGCATTTCCAGAAGGGTATCGAGATGAGAAATGGATTAATGAAAGATATTAAAAGTGGAAGGCTAAATGAAGTTGACACTACTATTGCAAGACGCTTAGTTAAAGATTTACAAAACGCACTCACTGGGCAATGATATGACTATACAGCTTCATCCAGAGGAGATTATATCCTTTATCCGAACAGAGTTCCCTCTCTTTGATAGTATTGTGGATACAAATGAAGGTATGTACGATGTACTTGGGAACTTTGCGATATTTCTACGGAATGGAATAAGTGAAAATTCGCTTTCTGATATAGAGCTGAAGCAAGTGTTCAAAGTAATGAATACGATGGGATCTGCGAAAGAATTAGAAGTGAAAAATCTACTTGTAGTAGGAATATTTGAAATTTTAACGGACGTAGATAAGGTGGTTGAAGTTGTAAAATCCGGTTTGGAGGGTGAGGCGGCAGAGTTGTTTCAAAGAGTACTTGTTGGCTGGCGTAACGGTTAAGTTACGTTACAAGCCAGGAAGACTACAGCGATCAGGAAAATCGTACCAGAGGAGCCTGTAAATTAAATTGTGTAACTGTCCATAGCTAGATATAAATATTATTTTGAAAAATTAACCAAATGAATAAAGTGAAAGAAATTTTAAAGGCTGCAGGGTTTGAAAATGAATCATTGGACTCATTTTTGGAAAAGTGGGAATTTTTTATCGGTGAATGCGAGGCTGGCTACATATGGGATTACAGTGAATATAGGAATGAACTACGAGTGCGCTATCTTATTCAAACTTTAATTGATGATCAAGATGTCGCGAACAGCGATAGTTTAAAATATTTTTTCGACGCTGTGAATATTCTTGATCAACGGTTTAAAAAATTGTTAAGAAGTGATGTGACAGTTGATGATGGCGATAATTGGTGAGATCGGTCAGTATTGAAGTTTGCAGGCAATGAATATTGTGAGTATATGAGCAAAGCATACGCGATAAAGGTAACTTGTATGGAATAATTTGAGTTCCAAAGAGTGATTCACCCTTAATAAAACCAGAATTTTGATAAAGATGAATCAATGAGTTCTAATAGTTCAATCTCAGGAAAAGTTAAGTTAAGGCATGAGATCAGTGTAATACCAGATGAAGGTCTTGCAGTATCTCGGTTGAGAGTGGAATTAGTCGCAGAGAAAAAGCCAGACGAGGCCTGGATAGCTGAACTTAATGTGCTAGGTGATTTGCCGTGGCATAAAGGAGAGGAGCGCAAGGTTGAATTGCGTATAATGTCAGACGAATTCAGAGATTATGTGATGCAGGCAGGTTCTAGTCTATTGGTTAAGCACGGTAACGAAGTTCTTGGTAATTTCGAAATAGAAAAATAAGGGCCTGTAAATTAGATTGTGTAACTGTTGTTGTTAAAGTTTTGTCTGGTCACCACCCAGGAGTAACAAGCTGATTCAATGTATGCTTCAAAAAGGTATGCACGGATGAGACGAAAAAGCCTGTTGGCGTTGGTACGGTGTGGTGTGATAGCCACGCCGCCGACGGCGCTATCTACCGCACAACGGTTCGCGAATTCCGCACCGACAACTTCTACACGAAAGACCTGCCCAAGTGTGAACTCGTCGCCGACAGCGAAGGTAAACCTTTCGTGGAAGCGCTCAGCACGTATGTGCTGGGCAACATCGACTGAAGTGGTATAGTTAATTTGGCCACCTAACATGGGGCGTATATATGCGAAATGTAGCTGTATTGGCGTGGATATTATGCAGTTTGGCAATCGGGGGATGTGCGCTTAACCCTGGATTACGGATAACGCCTGATGAAAATTCATCACTGATATTTGGTTTTTACGATATGTCTGAAGCTCCGTTTGGTCTGGGTTGTGTGCGCATCACGCAAAACGAACGGGCAGGCATTGCGTATCGGCAATCTTGTATGACGGCCGCGACCAACACCAACGGACTGTTTTTCCTTGAAAACGCCCCAGCGATGCAATATCACATCCCGTTTTTTTACGCAGGCGGCCATCTTCACCTACTTTCTTCAGATGAAAAGAATTTATTTAATGTGCCCGCACGTTCATTTTATTTTGTAGGGTCATTTAAATATAGGGAGTTGAATCGCAGCCTGGGCGAAATTCTTACGTTTCAGTCGGAGAAATATGGTTTATATCCTACGAAGAGCCCGGATGAAACGGCAGTGCTGAAGATGTTATTGGAAGTTGTTCAGGACCCACGCTGGAAACAACGCATCAAGACCCGCTTAGCGCAGCGGGCCAGATGAAGGAGTGAGCCGAAGCTTGGGCGAACAACCCGTGGCGGCTGTGCTTTTAATCGTGTTGTACACTATTTTCTTGTCCCTTGCTTACTGGAAAAGTCGACTTGATACCCGTGAGAGGCAGAGTCGGTGATCGCAAGATACAGGAGTTCAAAAAAACAGAAAGCTTGTTTCTTAGTAGCTATCAATGAAGTTGAGCGAGGCACGGTTATTGTCGAAAAACCATGATGATATACAAATATCTACTTGTGCCAATAGTCCTAATTTTAATAAGCCCTTTATATCTATTCACTGCTCACCCTCATTTTTAAAGTTCATGTGGCCAATAGCCGACAATGTTACTTGGATACCGTAGATGTAAGGCAGGTGGGCTTTACCTCGATATTTTTCCGGGAGAGCTGTTTGGCGGGCTTAAGGATGAGGTAGCACGAGTTGACTATGAAACAACCATTACAAGCAACAGCAGTCGCCCTTGGTAAACCTTTGCCATGGGATTTGTATGACAAATTTGGCAAGGTCGTATTCAAGCGCGGGTTTATTTTTCATACATCGGCCAGCCTTGAACGCATTGTTGGTATGGGGTTATTTCATGAGGTAGATAATGGTGTTGAGCCCTCACCGCAAGAACCAACAAGCGTCGCTTCAGCGGTGCGCGAGGGTATTCCGCCGCAAAGATCGGTGAGAGCCACCCCAGGTTCAGAGTCTTTTCAGGCGACACAGGATGAAGATTTACGTTCGATGCTCACCAGCGGCAGTGGCAGCCACTTATTGGCCGAGGGAGGTATGAGCGGGGGAGAAATATTCCAGCAAATCGAGCAATGTGCTGGAAAAATCAAAGATTTATTCCTGGATATGTTAAATAACATACCGGCCGATGTGAATGAACTGCATAAAATTGTTCATAAAGTCAGGTATATGTTCTCCGGAAATCCCGACGCCTGTTTGGGCGCTATCCATCGCTGTCAACGCTTTCCGCAATCGCAGTTACAGCCGATCTACGCGGCGTTTTTATGCGACATGGCAGCGCTCGCATTAGGCTACGAAGAAAAGGAACGCATCAGCCTGATTGGTGCGGCAATTACTGCGAACCTGGGGATGTTTACCTATCAAGACAAGTTAAATAATCATGCAGGTAAGTTAAGCGCAGAGCAATTGGCGCAATTACGTACGCACCCTGCGGAAAGTGTTCGTTTGCTAAAAAAGATGGGTGTCCGTGATCGTCTTTGGCTCGATATCGTGGCACAACATCACGAGCGTGCTGACGGCGGCGGTTATCCGGGTGGGCTGGTGCGTGCCAAGATAGTCGATCAAGCCATCCCTTTGATGATTGCCGATAGTTATTTATCGCAAGTGACCCCGCGCGCCTTCCGCGAGGTGGCCACACCCTTTGAGGCGGTACAAAGTATTTACGCAAAGATGCCGAAGGACAAGGCGGATGAGCATGTTTATTTAGTTTTCATTAAGGAGCTGGGGATCTTCCCTCCGGGTTTATTTGTCAGTTTGCAAAACGATGAGTTAGGCATGGTGACACGGCGTAACACCTCAGATTCGACACACCCCTATGTATCCTCCCTGCAGGCCGCGGACGGCTCACCCTACAGCAAACCTAAAGTGCGTGACACACAACTGTCGGAATTTCACATTAAATCAATATGTCGGCCCAAGGCGCCAATCAATATCGATCCCTCCTTGTTATGGCAGGACCCCCGGGATTTAAATAATGGAATTTAATGAGATTCAATTTGCACTATTCATTGAAGTCATGGTTGCCGGACTGGTTGGGCTGGGTATTGTTATTTTTCTGCATATACGCTTACGTCGCCGTTATCGAGTCATTGCTGAAAAAACCACGCCTGCGGCACAACACGCCTCCTTACGTGAATATTTACAACAAGAAAAAACACATACGCAGCAAGAACAAAAACGAACAGGCGCAGATCCTGAATCAACGAAACGCTTGCTGGCCTGGCGCCAGGTATTTTTAACATTAGAGACCAGCGCGGTGGAATTTACTCAGGTTAACCGGCTGAATTTTTGGCCGACATACACAAAAACAGCGGAATCACAGCCGTTGTTGGTGGAGTGGTTACATGCAAAAACAGCGGCACTGGGGGAGTCGTCGGCGAGTGTACAACAACTCAAGGCGGAAGCCGATCAGGTCCCACTGTTGCTTGAGCGCATTACCAATCTGGAAAAATTCAAGTCGCTGTTTTTTGAAATAAAGGGACAGCTGGATCAGGCCAATCAGATTATCGATATACTTAATGCAGAAATGCAGCATTATCTTACTGATCAAGCCAAGCAGGATGAGTACAACGCATTAATCAGCAAACTGCGTTCCGAGAATAACCAGCTTAATCAACAAGTCTCCCTCGCAGAAAAAGAATATGAAATTCTGATGAGTAATTATTCCAGCATTGATACTATTTCCAGTATCAACGCCGAGCGTGTTGATCGGCTTGTGGCGGATATGCCCGAGCAAACAATTATCCAACTCATTGAGCAAGCCGCCTCGATGAGCACGAATATGGGCAGCCTGCGTCAGGCCGCGGAAGAGCAGCGGCACAGTATCGTGGATTTAGCAAAAGCACATGAATCACTGAATGTTGACGCTGATCGTTCCAGAGAATTGCAAGGGTTAGTGGGTTCGCTGACGGAACAAAACCGCAACATGCAAAATGTCATAGGTATATTAGAGGGAGAAAATCAGTTCTTGCAAAAGCAGCTTAACGAAAGTAACACGACGGAAAAAATCACCGCCAGTGCGAAAGAAGACGTCGATAAACTTGCACAGTTACTTGAGGAAAAAACCGCTGAATATAATATGCTTTATGGCAAATACGTTGTTATGGAAAAAGAATATTTGGCCAATTTTGCTGAACTCAATCGTTTAAAGGAATCAAAGTCAGCCTAATGCTGTTGCTGTAACTAACCCCCCAGGATCGAAGCATCGAGGTCAGATTCGTGCAGCAATATTTCAATGGCTGCCATATTCGCACGCTGGATGGGTTTGCCATCGACAGCACTCAGTGGGATGGGTTGCCGTTTGCTGACGGGAAAGACGATCACTTCGACGCCAATGCCGTTGGCGACAAAACGATAGCCGGGGAAGCTGTGATGTTCGTCGATGCCGATGCGTAAGGTCTTATCAGCGATGTCAAATGGGATGTGGTGTTCCATCAGCGCAAAACTGATGTCTTCGGCAGTATCGGTAAACACATGCAAGGTAACGGGGCTGTTCATATCCGCAGTACCGGTCAGCACCGGGCCGACCAGGCGTGGCTCATACGCGGTAAAAAAATTCATTGCTTGCAACGCGGTTTCACGCAACTGGCGCAATAGTTGTGGTTGTGCCCGGCTGCGAAACAGGCGCTGATATTCCACCAAGGCCTGTTCAATTTCCTGATTGCTGGGCAACTGCCGTGTGTCATGCGCACCGAGATGATGTGCCGCCTTGCGTTTTGCCAACAGAAAATCGTGGCTGCCGGATTCAACGATAATGCGTGCGGCTTCCTGCGCCAACCGCTGGCGCATTTGCCGTTCACGCGAGGAAGAGGAGTGCGACATAAAATCTACTTTTAGAAAATTTGATCGGTGATGTCCGATTGCGGCTGATGCTGATTATTCGGGTCAGGGATATTCTTGGAGCGATGTGGCTCGGTGGGAACGTGATCGGCCACAAAAAATTCAAATATCGCATCGGGGTCATCCGCCGTGGTGGGTTGGCCGCTGTTGGCATTGATCCGTACCGAGACCATCCTGGGAGGTTGAGCCAGCGGTATTTCCGGACGGCCTTGTAATGCGGGACGCATAAAGTCCATCCACATGGGTAACGCGGCCTTGGCGCCGGTTTCCTGGTTACCCAGCGGTTTGGGGTCGTCAAACCCCACCCAACTGATGGTGACTATCTCGCGGTTAAAACCCGCAAACCAGGCATCACGTTGATCGTTGGTGGTACCGGTCTTGCCTGCCAGATCATTTCGACCCAGGGCACGCGCAGCGATGCCAGTCCCTGAGCGGATGACATCGCGCATCATTGAGTTCATTAAAAAAACCGTTTGCGGGCTGATCACGCGCGGTGCCAGTAAACGCGGCGGCGGACCTTCGCTGCGATCCAGCTCCAGTTGAATTTGTTCATCGATATCGCGTTGTTCATTACTGAGTGGTAGTAGAGGTAACTCATCGGGTTCATCGACTTTGGCGCTGACAGGTTGGACGTCGTCCGCTAGCGGCGCGGTGGGAATCGGTGCCACGGCGGGGGCGGTCGTTTCAGTTTGTGCCATCGCGGCCACGTCGGATGCAGGCGTTTTTTCCTCAATGTCCTCGGGGACGCAACCGGGGCAAACGCGCAAAGGATTCGCCACGTGGACCACGGTTTTATCTGGGCCGACGATGTACGCGATGTAGTAGGGTTCGATGCGAAAGCCACCATTGGCAAACACGGTAAAGCCACGCGCCAGCTCGAGTGGGGTGACACTACCGCTACCCAGGGCTAGCGATAGATCCCGCGGCAAGGTCGCTTTTTCAAAGCCAAATCGACGCACGTAGTTCAGCGCGTAGCCGATGCCAATGTCGCGCAACAGTCGAATCGAGACCAAATTACGCGATTTGGCGAGCGCTTGACGTAAGCGCGTAGGGCCATAGAATTCGCCGCTGTAGTTTTCGGGTCGCCAGGTATCTTCCAGCCCCGGTGCATCAAACACGACCGGCGCATCGTTGATAATACTCGCGGCATTAAAGCCTTTATCCAAGGCGGCAGAATAAACAAAGGGTTTAAAGCTTGAGCCGGGTTGGCGTTGTGCCTGGGTGACGCGGTTAAATTTACTTTGGTAATATTCAAATCCACCAATCAAGGCCTGGATAGCGCCATCATCAGGATTTAACGAGACCAGTGCGCCCGTCACATTCGGTACTTGTGCCAACCAGGAGCAGCCGGATTGATCCTGGGCAACATATATGATGTCACCGGGCTTGAGGATATCTTTGGCGGATTTCAGCTCGGGTCCCATGCGGTTGTCGTCAATATATTTGCGTGCCCATTCCAGGTGATTCCAGGGCAGGTAGGCGATCTCATTATTCTGCGTATAGGCATAGGCTTCATCGTCATCGACCTGAAACACCATCGCGGGGATAAGGCCGCCAATACTTTCCATGTCCGCCAAGGTCTCGCGCCAACCGCTGATATCGGTCATACCAGCGGTTTTAAACAAATCGATGTGCTGGATGCGACCACGGTAACCGTGGCGCCGGTCATAAGCCAATAAAGCATTACGTAGCGCGGTGTTGCCGACTTGTTGCAGGTTGGAATCGATGGTGGTGTAGACCTCAAATCCAGAGGTGTAGGCTTCGTTGCCATAACGGGCCAACATCTCGGCACGAACCATCTCTGCGACAAAGTGCGCCTCAACCTCGACGGCCTGGCCATGCATGCTGGCGATATCGGTTTCGGCCTGTGCGGCTTCAAATTGTTCATCGGTAATGTAGTTAAGTTTGTGCATACGCTTGAGCACATGATTCCGCCGA
>JAYSTO010000303.1:0-10061 GCA_043719675.1 Gammaproteobacteria bacterium
TTTTTTCCACTTCTTCTTCAATCGACGATGACACGGCGCTGTTGCCGATGTTGGTGTTGATCTTCACGCGAAAATTGCGGCCGATGATCATCGGTTCCAGTTCGGGATGATTGATGTTGGCGGGGATGATTGCCCGGCCTGCGGCGATTTCATCGCGAACAAATTCCGGTGTGATCTCCCGTGGCAGATTCGCACCAAAACTCTGGCCACCGTGTTGGCGTAATAATTTTTCGTAGCGGACGTCGCCGCGTAAATCCTGCAAGCGGCAATTCTCGCGGATCGCGACAAACTCCATCTCCGGGGTAATCATGCCGCGCCGCGCATAGTGCATTTGCGAGACATTGCCACCGGCCTTGGCGCGGCGGGGTTTGCGAATGTGTTCAAAACGTAAATGCGCCAGTGATACATCGCGCTTGCGTGCGCGGGAATAGGCGGAGCTGTCATCCTTGAGCTGTTCGGTGTCGGCGCGTTGTTCGACCCAGGCATGACGAAGGGCGGGCAGGCCTTTGAGTAAATCAATCGCCACTAGCGGATCGGTATAGGGGCCGGAGGTGTCGTAGATATATATAGGAGGGTTTTCTTCGATGCCCTGTGAAGCGTGGGTCGGCGTTTGGGTGACTTCACGCATCGGCACGCGGATATTGGCTTGCGAGCCGTTAATATAAATCTTGCGGGCATTGGCGAACGCGCGCGTCACGTCGGCGGACAACTGCGTGGTCTTTTGGATAAAACTTTGGGGGATCGCGCTCATCGTGGCTCCTTAAAAGGATCGGGTGGAATCAGTTTCGACCCGGAGGCAACGACGCGGAAGGACTGCAAGTGCTTCCCTACGCCGGTGCTGGCCGGATCAGGTTCAAAGGGTCTCTATCTCAGCCCGACCGTTCTGGCGGGGCACCCCTAGCGTAATTCTTGCTCAAGGTATAGTAATAGCGTGGTGTTTGCAAGCTGTTGGGTCAACAGGGGATAAACCGGATTTATCCGCGCCAAAAGATTCCCCCTCTTGTGTCACCGCACCATAGTGCTTAGGCTCTGGGCTTCGCCGGTGAAACAACAAGGACAGCAGGGGCATGGCCACTTTCAATACCAATGAAGCACGTTTTAATATGATTGAACAGCAAATCCGTCCTTGGGAGGTGCTGGATCAAAACGTACTGGATCTTTTCGCCCGCCTGCCGCGCGAAGAATTTGTTCCCGAGGCCTATCGCAGCCTTGCCTTCGCTGATATCAGTATCCCGTTGGCACACGGTGAATGCATGCTGGCGCCCAAGATGGAAGCGCGGTTATTGCAAGCGTTGAATGCAAAGCCGCATGAAACTGCACTTGAGATCGGCACCGGCAGCGGTTACTTCACCGCGCTGCTAGCCAGCCAAACACGGCACGTATACAGCGTGGATATCCACGCCGATTTTCTTAACGAGGTGCGCATAAAGTTAAACGCACACCATATTTACAACGTCACTCTCGAACACGGCGATGCCGCACGCGGCTGGGATCGGCATCGGCCTGATGTCTTGGTATTAACCGGCTCGGTGCCAGTCCTGGCGGATTCGCTGAAAAACATGCTGACCATCGGTGGACGGTTGTGCGCCATTGTCGGCGAATCACCGGTAATGCAAGTACGCCTGATTACACGTCTGAGCGGTAACGAATGGCGCAGCGAGAATTTATTTGAAACCGACGTGCCCACATTAAAAAATGCGTTGCAGCCTAATCGGTTTGTGCTTTAAAGAACGTCTGTTTAATTTGTCCCGCTACCTTTGCCACGAAGACCCTGTTCGTTCTTCCCCAGACACGAATCGTAGGGGCGGGTTCAATCGATTATCAATCAGCGGTTACTTTTTATGGGCAAGACCTAACTCATGCAGATCGAGATACAGTCGATGGAATATGTACGCACCCAGATTCAAACCTTGTTCGATGAAGTAACGCCTCGCCGGATTCGACCACAACGGCTCAACCACCGCGAAAAACTCCTCGGCGTGGCGGTGATCAATTTCAGCATGTAATTTGTAATGCACCAGGTCTTGTTCCTTAATCCAGCCACGTGCGACGATGGCCTGACCGATAATTGCTGAAATCGGTGCAAAGGCGTACTCAATAATCCCCATGCAGGCCACCCCCACTTCCAATTCGTCCAACACGCACGACGCAGAAAGCGCACTGTTAAAAGCGCGCAATGGCGCGGTTAGTTGACTGTCTTCGAGACGGGTTACCTCACTCCCTATCGTTTTGAGAAATCGCTGGAAGGTATTGTGATGAAACGCCAGTTCGTCAAATTCACCGTGTTCTTCAACTAAATTATGCAAAATATCAAGCCGGAGTGTCGGCTCGGGGATGCGCCCAACCAGTGCGGCCATCGGCCGGGGAAAAAAGGTGACCGCATAAAAAAATTGTTCCTGCGAGGCGCGAAAGGCGGACAATGACATGGAGCCATCCTGCAGGGCTTTAAAATAGGGATTGTGCAGTAGGCCAATACGCTGGAGAGCGACATCGGCTTGCGCGGTGACGTGTGGTGCGCGTGATGGTTTTTCCATTGAGATACCTCAGCTTGCTAAATTTCCGAAGAATGAATGTTCCAGGCAGGGCCGGGACTAAAGCCATGCGCGTATATCGTAGCAGGTGCGTAGACAACGTTGATATCACCCAATGCCGCGTGCAACGCTTGGGCATCGGCCTGCGCAACGGCCACAAATAATGCCGGATAATTTAACAGGGCCGCCTGCGCACAAGCCGCACGGATTAACGCGGCGCCGTCACCCGCATCGCGGAAGGCAAACGCCGACAGATGCGCACTCATTATTTCTAACCCATCATTCGCCACCAAACGTTTTGCCCAACGGGTATCTTCCAAACAACCGCAGGCGCTCCCGTCGGGCGTCACCAACCAGATCGGCGTCAGCAACGAGCGTTCGGCTGGGTTGCCAATGACGCTGGCGTACCGGCCACGGGATAATCGGCGATAACACGCACGCACCTGCGCCTCCGTAGACACAAAACTATCATCAGGACACTCACGTTGATCACAGGCAAAACGCATGATCATCGTCTTACCCACAACGGTGAAGGCCGGGATACCCGCTCGTCCGGAATAATCGCTGGGTACGCTGCGTGAGCCATCCATCACCACCGCAAATATTTTGATCGCAGGATTCTGTAACCAGGCATGCACCGCCTGTTGAAATTGCAGGAGTAACCGGCCACCGCGTGCCGCCGGTGCGATTTTCAAGTCACCCAGATAACAGACCTGTTGTTCGTTGCCGTCGGGACAAAGCAAAGGCCGGATCGCGGCGGACACCACACCCTGCACCTGATCATCCTGCTCAGCCACAAAACAACGCGCTGTGCCGATGGAACGATAAAACTGCGCATAATCCGCGCCGTGCTCGATACGAAAAAAACAATCCGTACCCAGCGGATAAGTAAACTGTTGTTCGAACCCTGCCAGGGCTTGTGCCAGCCTCGGTGTCGGCGGATCAGCAAGGATCAATATCCTCATTGTTTCCTTCCCAAATGCAAGGCGCGGTAGAAAAAGCTGCGATCATGTTGTAATAGTTCATCGGCGAGTGATGTATCCCAGACAAACGCAGCGCCCAATGAGGTGATGTCCAAGGTGGAATTCAGTTGGCGAATGAACACAGCGCCACCGGGACGCAGCGCGTTCCAGACTGACGCTAATGTTTGTCGAGCTTGGTCGGGCGTCAACCAATCCAGAATGTTCGACAGATGAATAAAATCATAGGTGTTCGTTGTCCCGTCGAGTACCTGACCCATCAATCCCACGGTGTATTCCATGCCGGGCATCTTCTCCAGCAGCGGTTGTGTTAGCCAGGGTAAAGACCGGTTAGCGGGCAGCCTGCCACGCAACATCAACCAAAGATAAGGATTGGAATTCGCGGGGAAGGTCGCGAATGCCTGACGCGTGCGCCGGGCGAAGTGTCGGCTAAACGGTTCGACGCGATTGTGGGTTGCGCTTTCACCGAACAACTGTACTAGGTTTGCCTGGCTGAACACCTCGTCATAGATCTCATCCATGCTGTGGCCGAGTGAAGTATCCGGCATCACCTGTTTGGTTTGCGCAGAGGGGTCTGCCAGACACAGCAATTGCTCCCATGCCGCATCGTGACCCAGACGTTGACGTAATTGTGCAAAGAGCCGTTCATAACGGCCGCTATAATCAGGGCCCCATTCTGCAACACGCGCAACCGGACCGAAACAATCATGTGCGAGATCAAGTTCGTCTAACACAGCGATGATAGCGTTGCGCCGTTCCGCACTGGATAGTGGCTGGTGCCCCAGTAACTCTAACCGTTGCGCGGGCGTTGCCGTTTGTAAAAGATGTAGTTTGAATCGGGTTAGCGCGAGTTGTGCAGGATTGGCATCGATTAAATGTAAATGCGCAACGTGCGCTGCCAACACCGCGGCCGTGCAACCACCGGAGGCAATCATCGCCACGCGTGCATCAGCGGCTTTCACCGTGTGTAACACGTCCAGATCGAGCAGCGGGTCTTCACGCACCAGCGCAAAGGCCAGCGGCAAACCCGTTGCATCAACCAACCAGGATGGATGAGTTAGCATCGTGGACTGTGTCGCAATGGATGCACTTCGGTCTGCTATTGTTTTTTACGAAAGTAAAGCATATTTCGTAACAGCGTGGGATCGTCCGGCAGCTGCATGAATTCCTTGGCGCGAAAGACGTAGTATAACCCGCCCGCCCACAGCAAAAATAAAATCACCGCATACACTTTGAATACGCTATGCAAGCCGTAAATAAACGGCACGAACAACAGCAATGGATAAAGCAGCCGAATCAGCCAGAAGTCATGAAAGGAGCGCCGCGCCCGATCGGCATCGAGCGAGGCAAACGTTTTTTCAATTTGATCGCTGGCGATCCAGGCGCTCAGGGCAAAGGCCAGTTTTGGCATATCCCAAAGCAATGCCAGACCGATGTAAACAAGATAATTAATTTTACACAGCCATGAGATATAGATGCCCGAATTCCCCCAGTTGATCTTTCTTTTTTTATATTTGCGCCACAACACAAGAAAAACCACGTATAAAAACCCGGGGCCCCACCAAACCGTGACGAGCGCACCCAGCCAATCCAGCATGAGGAGTGATTTAAAAAATACAACGGGTTGCAGGAAAGTCAGCGGCAGACCGATGGCCTCCGTGAAGACCATGCTATCGCCACTCTTGCGAATTTGCCGATAGCGTAGATAGCCAATCTTGAAAAGAATCAGCGGCAAAAAGGCGATCAGCCAGTAAAGGACAAAATCCATCTGGCTTTCCATCCAGATAAAGGCAGGCGATCTCAGTTGTTCAATTCCCATCCGCGGAGTTTATCTTACCAGGCTACCTATAAACCAGCAGCACAGCCCCGGCCACCATTGCAATGATAATCAATTTTGCCTGAGGCTACTCCCTCAGGATAAACTACCTGCCGTAACGATAGGTTATCGATTTAACCACTATGCAAAACATCAGCCCCCGGGATTTACTCGCCTACCTGCGTGACAGCCAGGCGCCGCCGTTACTGCTGGATGTCCGTGAGCCCTGGGAGTTTGAAACTTGTCATATCACCGGGTCTACCCTGATCCCGATGCGTGATATCCAGCAGGCGGCGGCACAACTCGACAAAAACCGGGGCACCGTGGTGATCTGCCACCATGGTATTCGCAGCCGACACGTAGCATACTATCTGGAGCAGAATGGTTTTACGAATGTGATTAATCTTGAAGGAGGCGTGGAACGTTGGGCACAAGATATTGACCCCGGCATGAAACGGTATTAGATGATGCAGAAACAGTTACTTTTTATTTTCGCCACGGTGTGGTTGTTGTCCGGTACCACCGCTGTACAGGCGGAAACCCTGAAACAAATCTATGAACAAGCCAAACAAAATGACCCGGGCTTTCGCGCCGCGCAGGCGCAATATGCCGCTGAGCGGGAAGCCAAGTCACAGGCCTGGGCACCGTTGTTACCACAGCTCAATGCCAGCGCCAGCCGTACCAAAACCGACCAAACCGTTAACAGTTCCAATGCGTTGACACTGCCTGCAGGTACCTACAACAACACCACTAACCTGTATAAATTGAATCTGACGCAAACGCTGTACCGGCATGATCGCATCGTTGCCCTGCGCCAGGCCGACAAGACCGTAGCGCGCGCCGAAGCGACTTACGGTAATGCGCAACAGGAGTTAATCCTGCGGGTGGCACAACGTTATTTTGAGGTGTTGGCCGCAGAAGACAACCTGAGCTTTGCCCATGCGGAGCGACAAGCCATTGAACAACAATTGCAACAGACCCAACAACGCTTCCGGGTAGGGTTGAGTGCGATCACCGATGTCCACGAGGCGCAAGCACGTTACGATCAGGCCACCTCGCAGGAGATCGCCTCGGATAATCTGCTGGCCATTACCCGTGAAGCAATCCGTGAACTCACCGGCGCCGCCACGGCCCGCATCACGCCTTTACAGGAAAGAACCCCGCTGCTTGCGCCGGAACCGGCGAACCTGGACGAATGGGTCAAGGCGGCGATGGAGCATAATCTCGCGTTGCTCGCCAGTGAAAAAACCATGGACATCGCTGGTGATGAAGTTGATCGCGTTCGTGCCGGTCATTATCCCACTCTCGATCTGATTGGCGAGCGCAGCAGCACTATCATGAGTGGCGCAAGTGCGACGGATACCGCCGATACCGATCAGACATCGATCTCCCTGCAATTGAACATTCCACTGTATCAAGGCGGTTTGGTGCGTTCACAAACCCGCGAAGCGGCGGCGCGGCACATGCAAAACAAAGAATTGTATGAACAACAACGCCGCACCACCGAACGCCAGACCCGCAGTTCCTATTTGAGCGTGATTGCCAACATCAGTCAGGTGACGGCATTAAAGCAAACCCTCAAGTCATCCCAAACCGCACTGTCGGCAACCCAAACCGGTTTTGAAGTCGGCACACGCACCCTGGTCGACGTGCTGAATTCACAACGCGAATTGTTCCGGGCGCAACGTGACTACGCTAAATCCCGCTACGACTACATTGTGGAAACATTGAAACTCAAACAAGCGGCGGGCTCACTCAGTGATGAAGACCTGCAGCAAGTTGCGCAATGGGTGGAATAAAACTTGTTATGTGACAAGACCAACAGCCAGCTGCTGATCATCGATGTGCAGGAGCGGTTGTGCGCGGCGATGCCAGAGCCGGTTTTGGCGCAGCTGTTGCGTAATACCACGGTATTAATTACCGCCGCCAGGGCATTACAGATACCGCTGCTGGTCACCGAGCAATACCCGCAAGGCTTAGGCACCACCCATGCGCAAATCAAAACAGTCTTAGCCGACGATCAATCTTTTTATAGCAAGACGTGTTTCTCAAGTTGCGGCGCGAATGACTTCAAACCCTTGCTGACGACACATGCCCACGGTCAATTTATTTTAACGGGCATGGAGGCCCATGTCTGTGTATTACAAACGGCGTTGGAACTCAAACAGCGTGGTGCCGCGGTGTTTGTGGTGGAAGATGCGGTTTGTTCGCGTTTCAAACCGCAGTTTAACAATGCCATCGCCCGACTGCGCGCTGCGGGAGTTATCATTAGCAACACTGAGTCGGTGTTGTTTGAATGGTTGCGTGATGCCAGTCACCCGCAGTTTAAGGCGCTCGCCCCATTAATTCGCTAATCGATAAAAAACACAACCCTAACACCGCGCCCATTGTATGAGTGACCTGCCTAACCAATTCGAATGGCGTTTTATTTATCATCCGCGCTTTTGGCCGACCTGGATTATCCTGGGTCTGTTACGCCTGTCGGTCTTGCTGCCTTACCGGGTATTATTGTTCCTCGGTCAGCTTGTTGGTTTCTTGCTATTGGTGCTCGACGCCGAACATCGGCGCATCACGCGCACCAATCTGCGTTTGTGTTTCCCCCAACTTGATTCACACGCGCAACGGCGCATTCTGCGTGAGAGTTTTTATTCCAGCGGTATCGCGCTGTTTGAAGCGGGATTGTCCTGGTGGGGTTCCGAGCAGAAACTGTCGCCGCTGTTTCACCTTCAAGGTTTGGAACATCTGCAAACGGCGCTACAGCAGGGGAAGGGAGTGATTTTCCTCAGCGGTCACTACACGACGCTGGAAATGGGTGGGCGGATCATGGCGCCGCATGCCTCCAACCTGCGCCCCACCTATAAACGCACCCGCGACCCGCTGTTTAATTGGGTGATGACGCGTGCGCGGATTCGGATCAGTGGTGGCCTAGTGAATAGCGCCAACATGCGCGAGATCCTGCGTGAACTGAAAAACAATAATATTATCTGGTATGCGCCGGATCAGGATTTTGGTTTAAAGAGCTCCGTGTTTGCACCCTTCATGGGTGTTGCCACGGCGACGCTGACACTGCCGTCACGCCTGGCCAAGGCCTCCGCTGCGCCGGTATTACCGTGGTATTGCGAGCGATTAGCGCATGGCCAAGGTTATCGCGTACGCATTGCGGCACCACTGACGAATTTTCCCAGCGGCGATGACGTGACGGACGCCACCACTGTGAATGCGATCATTGCGACGCACGTGCGTCGCGTCCCCGGGCAATACCTGTGGGGTCATCGCCGTTTCAAGACCCGTCCCCTGGGTGAACCGATGGTGTACGCACCACGCCGTGACTGGCGACTGCGGCGTTATGCCTGGTTTAATTTTTTGCTTGCCGCACCCTTGTTGATCTACACCGTGTTATTGGCCTATCGCAATCGGGATCTCAGTTATTTAAAACAACGACTGGGATTTTATCCGCCTGCCGCCGCCCCTGTTGATCTGTGGTTCCATGCCGCCTCGGTCGGCGAGGTGATCGCCTTGCTGCCGCTGCTCAACGAAATCCAGCGGCGCCAGCCACAGAAAAAAATCATCTTAAGCACTTACACCCCCACCGGAGGCGCCACCGCCCGCAAACTATTGCCGCCAGGAGTAGACCATTATTACTTACCGATTGATTGGGTCTGGTATGTAAAACGTTTTCTACAACGGATTAAACCCCGTTGCGCCATTTTTATGGAGACCGAGTTATGGCCCAATCTGCATGAGTTTTGCTTTAACTATGCGATCCCGGTGTTGATTGTAAATGGCCGGATTTCTGCGCGTACTTTTAAAGCACCCCTCTGGTTATTCCAACTCTCTTGTCGCAGTGTACATTATGCACGCCAAATCCTGGCGCGCAGCGAACTCGACATGACGCATTTTTTAAAAATGGGCGCAAATGCGAGCCGTGTGGAGATGGCGGGCAATATCAAATTTGCAATTGCCAACCAACAAGTCGCCGCTCCCATTCGTTTGGATCGCCCGTACGTGCTGGCGGCCTCAACCCACGACGACGAAGAATATCGCCTCGCTAAACTCTGGCAGGCGATGCAGATCACTTCGCACTTACTGGTGATTGTCCCGCGTCATGTTCATCGCCGCGATTCAATTTGCAAACAATTACGTCGTTTGGATATTAAATTTGCGGTGCGCAGCCGTAACGACAGCATCGATTCACAAACCCAAATCTATTTGGCCGACACCTTTGGTGAACTCAACCGCTTCATCGCCGGCAGCGATGTTGTGTTCATGGGTGGTTCGCTGGTGACCTCAGGCGGTCACAACATCCTCGAAGTCGGCGCACAAGGCAAGGCGGTCATCTTCGGACCTCACATGGAAAACTTCCTGGCCGAACGCCAATTGTTTTTGGATAATCAGGCGGGGATTGAAGTTGCTGACGATGCGGCGTTGCAAGATACCTTGCGGCGCTTGCTCAGCGATCCTGATCAAGCCAGGCTGATCGGCCAGCGGGCGTTGGCGACAATGCAATCGCAGCAACATGTTCTGGCGCATTATGTTTTGCGTTTAGAGGAGTTGATTGCGCAGCATAGTCGGTAATTTTTTATTTTTTAAATAACTTGAGTTGAGCCGCTGACGCGGAGTGATTCCCTGTTCCGCTCTTAGGCGGGTTACTTTCTTGTACCGACAAGAAAGTAACCAAAGAAACTCTCTCGGCAATTGCTCCTGCATTGCTCTACCTTCCCACATCCCTGTGGG
>JAYSTO010000304.1:0-4056 GCA_043719675.1 Gammaproteobacteria bacterium
GGTGTGCGTAATTCATGCGCGGCATCCTGGGTAAAGCGCTTGAGCTGGATAAAACTCGCCTCAAGGCGAACAAACATGTCGTTTAATACCGCCGTCAACTGCCCCAGTTCATCGTGCGGATTCGGCACTGCCAGACGTTCGGCAAGATTGTCGACACTGATGGCCCGTGCGCGACTGGCAAGGTGCTGCATCGGCGCCAGTGATCGACCAGCGAGAAAATAACCTCCACCCAATCCAACGATCAACGCCAGCGGCGCACCGATCAGCAACGCCATCAACAAACGTTGCAAACCACTGTGCATTTGATCACTGTCATGTGCAATTGTTATTGTGTATTGATTATGATCCCGCGTCACAGTAACACGTTTGATATGAAAATATTGCTCTGCCGGTGATCGCCATATCCAACGCACGCCCGTTGGTGCGCCATGTAGCGCATAATTCAGATCCGCCGCATCCCAGTCCCGACTGATATAAATCGGCCAGCTATCTTGTTCTACCATGAAAAAGTTAATAAAGGCATGAGCCTCCAGCTCCTTAAACTCATCCAGCGGCTGGCCCAGTGTTCGCTCAATCAGTAAAATCTCTCTGTCCAGCTTGCTTTCAATCTGCTTGTAAAGTTTTGCGCGGACAAACAAATACGTGCCGGTACCAAAAGCATATAACACAATTGCCAACGACACGGCATACCATAATGTGAGTCGTAACCGAATGGTATTAATACGCATGACCTATTCCATCGCCTGTAACAGAAAACCAAGCCCGCGCCGGGTCTTTATCAGTGTTGAGTTAAATGGAGCATCCACTTTCGCGCGTAATCGCGCAATATGCACGTCAATGACATTATCGAGTGGCACCACCCGCGCCCGCTCCCCCCATACCTCCTGCGCCAGCATTTCACGTGATACCACGTGACCTTGATGTTGCATCAGAAACTCCAGCAACTCGAATTCCTTGGCGGTAAGATCAATAGTCTGTCCGGCGCGGATCACGGTACGCTTCAAGCGATCCAGCTCCATGTCGGCACAGCATAACTTACTCACCTCCTCTGCGCGCCCCCGTCGGGTCAATGCACGCAGGCGTGCATGTAATTCGGGGAAGGCAAACGGTTTGACAAGATAATCATCGGCACCACTATCCAGACCTTTGACCCGATCATCCAGTCCATCACGGGCGGTGAGGATAAGTACCGGCGTCCGCCAGCCTGACTTGCGCAGCGTTTGCAGAATTTCAATGCCGTCGCGGCCCGGTAAATTTAAATCGAGGATCACTAAATCAAATGCCATGGTACTGGCAAGAAAATAGCCTTCTTCACCGCTGGCCGCACAGCTGATCTGATAGTGCAGTGCAAGCAGGCTCTCTTGGATGGCCTTCGCAAGTTTGGGTTCGTCTTCAATTATAAGAATGCGCACGTGCTAATCATCATCCGTTTATCAAACACTCATACCTGAATTATAGAGTATCTGGCAGGCTTCGCCGACTTAACTTTTCTTCAGAAAACATTAAGTTGTATGACCGCTGCTAAATGCCTAAGGTAAGTTACATACCAACCCTGACAGGAGTAGTTTCCATGATATTTATCACACAACGCCTTATGTTGTTAAGCCTCGCCCAATCGATGCTACTGGCCACAACACTTCCCGCCATCGCCGCATCACCCATTCTGCCACCTGCCACCCGCGTGACGGAACATCTGTATGCCTGGATAGGGCCGCATGGTGCACCTAGTCCGGAAAACAGGGGATTCCGCATGAACATGGGATTCGTCGTTGGTAAAGACGCCGTCGCCGTGATTGAGACTGGCTACCATGAACCCATGGCGCGGGAGATGCTGCAACAGATCGCAAAAATTACCAAGGCCCCGGTGAAATATGTGATCAATACCAACTCCCAACCGGATCGCTTCCTTGGCAACGAACATTTTCGTCGCCAAGGTGCAACCATTATTACCTCGGCGAGTGAGGCGAAGCGCATGGCGGAAAGGGTGAGCATGCTTGCCGAAATCATAGAAGGTGCATTGGGGCTGCAACCCGGCGGTATACTTGTGCCTAACCCACCCGATCGCATTTTAGAAGGCGATAGCGAGCTTGATCTTGGCGGACTGATCATAAAGTTACACCAATTCGGTGCCGCGCACACCCCCGGTCCACTCGTGGTGCATATCCCAACCGACAACGCGGTTTACGGCGGCGATATTCTCTATAGCGGACGTTTACCGGCGATCATTGAGGGTGGCAACGTCAAATCCTGGATTGAAGTATTTGACAAGTTAGGTAAGTTTGGCGATGCCACCTTCGTACCTGGTCATGGCAAACCGGCAAAGTTGTCGGCCTTTGAATTTTCCACCCGAGAGTATCTGGTGTTGCTACGTACCCATATGCTCAACGCAGTAAAAAAGGGTATGGATATCCAAGAGGCGATGAAGAGCCTTAACCAATCGCGCTTCGCTAAACTCGAAAACTATCAAGAGCTCGCCGGGCGAAATGCGAACATAACCTATCTTGAAGCCGAAGCCGAGGCATTTCAGTAATCTCGTTAGACATATCCTCACCAACTATCAAGGACCATTGATTATGACCATAAACCTTTTAACACAAACAACCGGCAACACCACCTCCACACACCGCGCATTACGCAAACCATTGACACGATTATTGATTGCGGGACTGCTGACCTATACCGCCCATGTTTCAGCGCAATCCATTGCGGCTGAGCATCGTGAAACGTTTGATGCAACCGCCGAGGGCCTTGTGCCATCCGGTTGGAAAACCGACGCGACGGATCCCGCAGGACCACTGGCGCAGTGGCAGGTAAAAGCAGCTACCGCTGCACTCAGCCCGCCAAAAATACTGACGATTGAACGTATCCAGGATACTTCGCGTGGCGTTTTTAATTTGCTCTGGTCGAAACAAATTAAATTCAAACACGGTGAAGTGGAAGTCCGTGTGCGCGCCAACAGTGGTGACATCGATCAAGGAGGTGGTTTAGTTTGGCGCGTCAAGGATGCGAATAACTACTATGTCGCCCGTTATAATCCATTGGAAAAATAATTTTCGTCTGTACTACGTCAAGAACGGCCAACGCGTACAACTGGCCAGTGCTGAACGTCTTTCCATCCCGGATGGAACCTGGTTTCATTTACGAATTTCCCATCACGGCCGCCGTATTCAAGGCTGGTTCAACAACACCCACGCCTGGGATGTCACCGACATGCAATTACCCGGGGAGGGCGGTGTCGGCGTATGGACGAAGGCGGATGCTGCCTCCTCCTTTGATGACTTTGTTGTGCGTCGCGCAACCAAAACCACTGCTCACTCAACCACCCCATGAAAAACATGATTCCTTCCTGGTATTCACTGTGTACCGCGACGAAATACACAGGTCATTGCGCCTGGCGCTACATTCGACACCTGTTTTACATTGTGCTGCTGGTGATCGCGACACCGCCGCCGCTGGCCATCGGCTTTCCACTCAGCACGGAAGACACCGGGACCCGTGGCCATGGTCGCTCGAAACTGGAATTGACCATCGAACACGGCGATGACAAGGCGGTCAATACTCGCGAGGTATCGGTGAGCACTGAACTGTCTGTTGCTCACGGTCTATTGGACAATCTCGATCTGTTCCTCAGTCTGCCTCATCACGATGTTCGGGTTGAACAACCGAGTCAGGACACGCTGCAAAACAAGGGCAATGGTGACGCCAGGGCAGGAATGAAATGGCGCTTTTACACCAAAAACGACTTGAGCCTGGGGATCAAGACCGGTGTGGTGCTGCCGACCGGTGACGAAAGCAAACTACTCGGCACCGGTAAAACCAATCTGTTTGCCAACGCGATCGTGAGTTATGCGGCCACGCCATGGGAGTTGCATATTGATATCGGTTACCTGCGCAACCACAACGTACTGAACCAGAGACAAGACCTATGGCACACATCGGCGGCAGTCGTCCACAAATTCAGCGACAACTGGAAAGCCATGGCCGACATTGCTACCGATATTTCCCGCAACCCGGCTGCGAGTGAAAATCCGGTTTATTCCACCCTCGGGGTTGCTG
>JAYSTO010000305.1:0-32129 GCA_043719675.1 Gammaproteobacteria bacterium
TCCTTCGTGATTGCCGGTGCTAAGACCGGGGATGCCATTGAGATGTCCTGGGTGGACAACAAGGGTGAGAAAGATTCGGCGTCGGCGAAAGTGGAATAATCGAAATAATCATTGACTACAATGTACGCGATAGGAGTCTAAACAATGAAAAAACAGATCATATTGAGCATGCTATCAGTTTTAGGCTTGGCACCCTTGCTCAGCTTGGCAAGCCCAGAGAACGATTTGAAACAATTTCAAGCTTATTATATCCAGAAATTCCCTGATACACCGTTTGAGGATTTTTCGAACGGGCTTTACGGCATCGACAAGGTTCGCCGTGAAGAATGGTTGGCAATGGAGGAATTTCCTCCCTACGAACCAGGCGTAGCAATTGGTAAACAGTTGTTTGAAAAACATAAAATCGGTAGCTGTTTCAAAAACGGTGGTATCGGCATTCGCCAAAATTATCCGTACTTTGACGCCAAGTCAGGTAAGGTGAAAAATCTCGAAAGCGAAATATTGGAGTGCCTGCAAAAACAAGGTGTCGATCTTGAGGCTGAAAAATTTGTCGCGGAAAAAGGCAAGCTGGCTGCGATCTCAGCCTATATGGCCTATACCTCACGCGGTAAAAAGTTCAATGTTGTTATCCCCAATGATGACAAGGCAATCGCCGCTTACGAAAAAGGTAAACGTTTTTTCTGGGCTAAACGCGGGCAACTTAATTTTTCTTGTGCAGATTGCCACATCTCCAGTGCAGGCCAACAAATTCGCTCTGAAAGGCTCAGCGCATCATTAGGCCACCCAACGGGCTTCCCCGTCTATCGCAAGGCATGGGAATTGGATGATGGCAATCCTGCCCTAACGGGGTTTGGTACATTGCATCGCCGTTATAAGCAGTGTAACGAGCAAATACGTGCGAAAGGTCACAAATTCCAGTCGGATGAGTACCTCGCACTGGAACTGTATGAAACATACATGAGCAATGGTCTGCCGGTAAGCGGTCCTTCCATTCGCCAATAACAAAATCCTGTCGTTAACTTTTAAAGCCCGGCACTGCCGGGCTTTTTTATTCGGGGAAAACCCCATTACAATTATCCGTAATTAATTTGTTATGCAGCAAAACCAGCCTCTATTTAGTTTATTCCCCACGTCTCTGTGAGCCAGCCAGATCATTGATGTAATAGTTGAAGCAGGTGTGTTATTGCATACCTCTTGTAGGCACGCGCACGCTACGTGCGAAAACAGAATTACGCAGTTGCTTCCAGGAGTAACAAGGTAAATGGTGGGCCGTGGTGGACTTGAACCACCGACCAATTGGTTAAAAGCCAACTGCTCTACCGACTGAGCTAACGGCCCGATAGGATAAAAAAAGAAGGGGGCATTCTACCGGACTTGCCAGGAATGGCAAGCCCGGTAGCTGCGACACATCCAGTTGGTTAGATATTTCGTCATTCCCTCATCATTATCCACAATTGGATTTTCATGGTGATGGCACTACCCGCAACAATCGCTAGAAAGGTCAGAAAGGAACCCAACGCCAAGGTTGATACACCGGAAATGGCCTGCCCCACTGTACAACCCAAGCCAAGCACACCACCAAATCCCATCAATACCGCGCCAATCATGTGCATGAAGAAATCTTTAAATGAAGCGAACCACTCAATGCGAAAACCACGACTCATGATCGCCCATAGTAACGAGCCGAGGATCACCCCAAATACTGACATGACACCAAACGTCAAATAGGTCGATTTAAACGCTGATGCAAAATAACCATACACTTGGCCTAGCGGGCTGATAAAGGTAAACGACGTCGGCTGTAAATTGGTGCTACCGTTCTGTGGCTTACCCTCCTCTGACCCTACCACCAGATCCCACTGATCTACATAAAAGGAGCTGAGTGAAACGGGGCTGCCATCCACGTTAACAGTGGTTTTGGTCGTGATATACCAGGCTGCAACAACAAACAGGCCAATAACCAGCCCACTCAAAATATTGTCAAAATTTCTACGAAAATCGACAGAGCTGAAGATGACCACCAGCATCAGCGCCCCCATCACCAAACCGATGATCAAGCGTAAATTTACTGCGCTGATACCGTCAGCCGGTCGCAGTAACGTACCCAAATCTTGTTGCGAACTGCTCATACTAATTGAGGCACCTTTCAACCAGGGGTCAAAATAATTTTGATACCAGGTACCCGAATCCAGAAGCTTGTAGGGATCTACCATAAAATAGGCGATCACGGCGATCACGATAAAAACAAAAATGGATTTGATATTGCCACCACCCATACGAATGAGGGTCTTGTTACCACAACCACTCGCCAGCGTCATACCCACACCAAATATGAGGCCACCAAGTACAAAACGGCCCCAGTTAAACAGATAACCCGTCTCCGCCGGTACGTTGCTGCGGTAGGGTGGCAGGGTAGACTGCAATTCAAACACGCCCAGTGCCTCGAGGATTGTGACACCGAGCATCGCGGTGGTAGCCGCTAATAACCACGCACGCATCCGGCCCAGATCGCCCATATTGACCCAATCAGAAACCGCGCCCATGGTACAAAAATTGGTTTTGTTGACGACCGCACCCATGACCACGGACAACCCGAATGCCATCCACAAAATAGTCCACTGGGCTTGGAAAAAATCGTTAAACTGCATGTTCACACCCTCTTAAGATTTTGTTGTGCCTGATTCAGAACAGCGATCCTTGCCCCTAAAATGCCCTCTAGTATACCCAGCCAAGTACGGTAAGGCTATTCAGGCTTTGGCGCCTGTTGATACCGCGTAGGATCAGGAATCCCGGCCTGTACAAAGCCCGTGTGGCGCAACCGACAGGCCTCACACAGGCCACACGCCTTACCGGATTCATCCGGGTTGTAACACGAAATGGTCAGGCCATGATCAATGCCGAGGCCCACACCGCGGCGGATTATCTCCGCTTTGCTCAGATGCAGCAGGGGGGCATGTATATGAAAAGCATTACCCTCCACACCAGCCTTGGTGGCCAGGTTGGCTAATCGCTGAAAGGCGGCAATAAATTTGGGTCGGCAATCGGGATAACCAGAGTAATCCACGGCATTGACCCCAACAAAAATGTCAAATGCACCCAATACCTCCGCCCAACCCAGCGCCAGGGCGAGAAACACGGTATTACGTGCGGGTACATAGGTTATCGGAATTCCCACCGAAGGTTGGGTTGGGACGTTAATTGATTCGTCGGTCAAGGCAGAGCCACCGATCACGCCCAGATTCAGCGTAATTTGTTTATGCTCAATGGCACCCAGTTGCTGTACAAGCTGCCTGGCTGCGACCAATTCGCAACGGTGGCGCTGACCATAATCCACGCTCATGGCATAACAGGCATACCCGACCTGCCGTGCAATCGCCAGAGTGGTTGCAGAATCCATTCCGCCTGAAACAAGTACCACCGCTTTTTTATCTGCCATATTATTCGCTACCTTAACGTCCCGGCACATCACCCCAAATCAGTTTGTGTAACTGAAATTGCAATCGTATCGGAAGCTGATCCGCCAAAACCCATTCTGCCAGTTCGCGCAGCGCTAACTGTCCATGGCTGGGGGAGAACAAAACCTCACAGCGTTCTGCTAACGAATATTGTGCGAGCTTTTGCCTGGCCCAAACATAGTCCTGATGATCACAAATCACAAACTTCACCTGATCCTGCACCTGCAAATAATCAATATTTTCATATTGGTTACGTCCCTCTTCACCCGAGGCGGGCGTTTTCAAATCCATCACACGGCTCACGCGTGCATCTACCGCCTGGATTGGCATCGCCCCACTGGTTTCCAGCGACACGTGATAACCTGCATCACACAACATAACCAGCAGCGGTAAGCAGGCCTTTTGTGCCAATGGTTCACCACCGGTCACTGTCACATGGCGGATCTGATAACGTTGGATATGATCCTGAATCGCTCGCAGCGTCCACCACTCACCCCCGGTAAATGCATAAGTGGTATCACAATATTGGCAACGCAATGGACAACCCGTTAGTCGAATAAATATCGTGGGTAAGCCAACGGTCCGCGCTTCACCTTGAATTGAAAAAAAAATCTCGGTAATTCGCAGGCGTTGGCCATTTGCATCGAGGGGGTCGGCAATACCGTTATTCATGGCGTGATTTTCGTAAATGGCGTAGTGTAAAACAGTCTGGTTAATAGCGAAATCATGCTCGACCGGAACAACACGTTACCCACCGGTAAACTCATGGATAGGCTTTTCAACGCACGCAGTGAACTGAAGCACTGTTTAACGATAGCTTTAGCGCTGTTTGTTCTTGCTCTTCGCGGAGGGGTGGTTTTTAATCCTCTGCAATAAGGCCTGCCCCTGCTTGGCCTCTTCAGTACCTGGATATACCTTCAGTAATCTTTCCGCCGTTTTTTGCGCATTGGGCATGTCGTTTAGCTTGTAGTAACTCTCCGCGACTTTGAGCATCGCCTCCGCCAACTTAGGGCTGCTGGGATAGTTATCAATCAGTTTTTGATATGCCAAAATAGCATCCTTGAACTGCCCCTGTGCAAAAAAGGCCTCCGCAATCCAATACTGGGATACATGCGCATAACGTCCCTTCGGAAAGTTTTTAATATAATTGCGAAACTCGGCGATGGCCTTCTCGTAGCGCTGGTCGCGCAGGTGATCGAATGCCTGCTGATACGCCTGTTGATCATCTTCCGCAGCGGCCGCACTATCGGTTTTATCACCCATGGGTTTGTTCGCGGGCGTTTGGGCTGAATTAGTTGTAGTGGGCACAGGGGTCGCTGTATTCGCGCCGGGCTGACCTTGTGTCAGTTTTTCTAAATTCAATAATCGACGATCGATATCAATATACAGATCGCGCTGTTTCTTGTTTATATCCTGCAATTGATGCGCCTGTGACTCTTGTTCACCACGAAGCAACTGAATTTCACGCTCCAGGGTTTGAATACGCGATAACATCTCAAGAATCTGGCTATCGGCAATAGCCTCTAGTCGGGTGATGCGTTCTTCCGTGGAAAGACGAGTAGCATTATTACCCGCCGTAGTCGCGGCAGCAGCAGTGTTAGTGTTAGTTGCGGGAAAGCTTGTACTTGCAGCATCAGCCTCAGAGCGCGGGCGCATATCCACATCACGCGCCAACGCTCCAGCTGATATCGCTCCCCACAAAGTAACAGCACTCAATACCAGGAGGGAACGATTCATAACAATTTAACGCTTATTGACCGGCAATTTCTACGCGACGGTTTTGTTTCCAGGCCGACTCATCATGACCTTGCACAGCCGGACGGCTTTCACCATAACTGGCGGTCTTGACTTGATCACCACTGGCACCTTGCGACAGCAACGCATCTTTCACTGCTTTGGCGCGACGCTCACCTAAGGCCATATTGTATTCCACCGTGCCACGTTCATCCGCATGCCCTTCCAGCGATACCTTCTTGCCACGATTTTTTACTAACAATTTAGCGTGTCCGGCAATAGTCGAACGATCTTCAGCATGAATGTCGCTCTTGTCGAAATCAAAATAAACCGTGTTACCGATGGATTCTGATGCAGACGGTGCAGTGGTGCCAAGACTGTCACCCTTAATGCTGGATGAATCTTTTCCCGTCGCTGCCGCTGTTGTTGTGTCTTCTTGCTTTGTCGACGTACCGCACGCCGTTATGGTGCCCGCGACAAAACCCACCATTAACAGTTTTTTCCAAGCCTTCATGATAATCTCCTTACATTGTGTGTGAATAAAATTAATTAATTTGTCTTAAACGGTGACCATGCCGGTTGGCGAACATCCCCCGATTGAAAACTCAATCGTTGTTTGGCCCGTCCATCCGCAGAGGTAATTACCAACATACCCCGACCCTGCGCCTCTGTCTCATACACAATCATCCCACCGTTAGGCGCAAAACTGGGGGATTCATCGAGCTGTGTATCGGTCAAGATCGAGAATTGGTCACTTTCCAGATCCAGGACCGCAATCCTGAATTTTCCCCCACTTCCATGTACAAACGCAACACGTTTTCCATCCGGCGCGACATTTGCCCTGGCATTATAGTCCCCGTCAAAGGTCAGGCGTTGAACCGTACCGACGGTGCCGTTGGTATCGACCCGCACCCGATATATCTGCGGTTTACCCCCCCGATCCGAAGTGAACAGTAAACTCGTCCCATCCGGCATCCAGGTGGCCTCGGTATCGATGGCATAGGTATTGGTAACCCGATTGATTTTTTGCGTTGCCAGGTCCATCACGTATATCTCCGCATTGCCGTCCTTTGACAAGGTCAGGGCGAGGCGACGCCCATCCGGTGACCAGGCTGGTGCATTATTGAGCCCCTGGAAGGCAGCAATACGCTGAACATTTTTGCTAACTATGTTCCTGACGAAGAGTTCCGCATTACCTTTCATAACCGTTACATAAGCCAGACGAGTTCCATCGGGCGACCAGGAGGGAGAAATAATCGGCCAGGGGGACTCAAACAGGACTTGTTCGTTATAACCATCCACATCCGAGATGGCCAGGCGATTGATGTCTTTACCGGCGCGATCTTTAGTAATAGTGATATACGCAAGGTAGGTATCAGACGCGCCACGCTGTCCGGTGATCGTTTGATAAATAACATCACTAATAATATGCGCTAATCGACGCAACTCTTCTGCCTTGACCTGATAGCTTTTTCCCACTGAGACAGTGCCTTTAATAATGTCCACCAGCTCAAACTGTACGTTGTACCCACCGCGTGGTTCCACCTGAACCTTGCCGACGACAATAAAATCAGTGCCTTTGTTTTTCCACAAGGCATGATTCACACCAGCGCTTTCTACCGGCCGCTCAATCAAATCCTTGTCGGACAATGGTGCAAAACGACCACTGCGAGCCAAATCAGCGGCAATCACATCGGTCAAAACAACCGGTGGTTTGGCGGTTGCGTCCCAAGCAAATGGCACAACAGCGATCGGCATCGCACTATCGACACCCTCGGTAATATGGATCGTCAAAGCGGCTTCAACAGAAGGCAGCACCAGCAGTAACAAACCACCTATGGCAAAAATAATTTTTTTCATCATGATTAAGAACAAACCGTGTAAATAGGCGTCTAGTGTAAAATAAAAGCAGTCAATGTGAAACAAATGATTTGATCATCCACAATAAAGATACATTAGTCCTTGCCTCCAAATCGAAAAAGTAAATCACGAAACACGTCAAACAATCCCGCTTCCGGGGGTGGCAATGGTAGCGGTGAGGCCTTACGCACTGCGCTCTCAACGGATCGATCAAATACGGGATCACCACTGCTTTTTACCAGCTTGATATTCACGACATCACCGCTGGGTATTAAACTGATCTGCAAATCACAAACCAGGGTTGATTTGGCATTCGGCGGTTCAATCCAGTGGCGTCGCACATGCGCATGGATGATGTCACGATACTTATCGACAATTGTCTGGCGCCGTTTTTCTTCTTGCTTGCGGCCAATGGCATCGGATTCTTGCTGCTTGCGTTCTGCCGCCAGCGTCTTCTGTTCATCTTCCAGGCGTTTTTCTTCCAATGCCACCTTCTCTTTAAAGGATTTTTCGCGTTTGGTCTGCTCCTGTTTCAATTCATCCTGACGGCGTTTTTCCTCTAGTTCTTTTAAACGCTTTTTTTCCCGCTCCTGATCAAAGGCAATTTTTTTGCTTTGCTGGTCACGCCTCTTTAATTCTTCTTCTTGTTGTTTACGCAAATCTTGCAATTGCTGTTGCTCCTGGGCCGCCGTCTGTTCCGCCTCACGCTTTTGCTGCATCTCAGCATCGCTAATTTTTTTCATTTCCTCGTCAACTTTTTTCTCGGAAATCGCCTTTACCTTGATCGTTTCTGGCGTACCTGAAGAGGAAACCGGTCTTGATGTCCAATGAAAACTCATCGCAATCAATGCTATCAACATCGCATGAACAATAATCGCCCCAAACAAATAGCGCGGATTGTCTTTAAGTATGGAGAACATCGCTGTGCCTAGCGGGAATTACTGGGTTTGGTAATTAAACTAAAATCATCAATACCTGCCTGTACCAGCAACGCCATGGCATTGACCACTTTACCATAATCCGCCTGGGTATCGCCTTTTATCAGAACGGGGATGCCCGGTTCCAACTTACGCTTGGCACGCACCCGCGCCACTAACGTATCGGCATCCACCGGCTGACTGGTGTCTGAGCCGAGATTGACATAAAGACGACCTTGCATATCAACCGACACGATGATGGGTTTGCTGTGTGACTTTTCCACTGCTTTGGCTTTCGCCTCGGGTAGCTTTACCCGAAAACCTTCCATCAGAAATGGTGCGGTAACCATAAAGATCACCAACAACACCAACATCACATCGATATAAGGCACGACGTTGATCTCTGCCATGCGTTTTTTACGAAAATGTGGGTTGGGTTTATACATAGGAAACTGCTCGTATTATCGCATCAGGAACTCAGGCACGTGCCTGACGTTGTAATACCGTGGAAAATTCTTCCATAAAGTTATCATAACGTCCCATGACCCGTTCCAGATCATTGGCAAAACGGTTGTAGGCAATGACCGCCGGGATTGCCGCGACCAGGCCAATTGCCGTTGCAATCAACGCTTCAGCAATACCAGGGGCAACTGTTTCAATCGAGGCGGTTTGCATTTTACTCAATCCCAAAAAGGCATTCATGATCCCCCAGACGGTACCTAATAAGCCAACATACGGACTGGTCGAACCCACCGTCGCCAGAAATGACAAATGTGTTTCAAGAAACTCATACTCGCGATTGAGCGTGACCCGCATGGCACGCTGCGCACCTTCGAGAATAAACGATGGGTCACTGCCGGTTTGTTTTTTTAAATGAATAAATTCACGGAATCCGGTCTCAAAGATCGCCTCCAGACCATGTAACTTGTCACGCCGTTCGGAGACCTTACGATATAACTCGCCCAGTTCTATGCCGGACCAAAACCGACGTTCGAACTGTTCCGCATTCTTGCGGGCGCGTTTTAATATGGCGCGCTTGAGGAATATAATAGTCCAGGAATACATCGAAACAATTAACAGCATGGCCATGACGATCTTCACCACTAAACTGGCGTTTAGAATAAGATCAATGATTGAATGATCCGTAGTAACTATCACAACATCCCCTTTCCTATTGTATTTTGGTTTTTAGTTTCTGTGGAATAGCAACCGGTTTAAACGAAATTGTATTCACACACACGATCTTGACCACAGCCTGACACAATGCCTCGTGGGTGTTTGCCCGACGAATGAGTTGTTCCAGTTTGATACTCGCCCCGCCCAATTCAGCGACTTGCACGGTTACCGTTAACGCATCATTAAACCGGGCGGGTTGCAGATAATCGATTTGCACGGATCGGACAACAAACACCAATGAATATTCCTGCAGCAATACATCCTGTTCATAACCCAGCTCGCGCAACCATTCGGTACGCGCACGTTCCATAAATTTCAAATAGTTGGCGTAGTACACCACACCGCCGGAATCGGTATCTTCATAGTAAACCCGTACCGGCCAGCAAAACTGTTTCACGTATCACCCACTCCGCATGGCACGCGCATTATATAAGGTATATTGGCCAACAGGATGAAACCAAGTACACAAATTGAGAAATTAGGATATCAGCTCTGCGAAAACAAATCCAAGACCGGTTGGCCAGTCTCCGGACGCGCCGGTGGAACCCGCCCAAGATGTTTATAAGCATGGTTAGTCGCCATTCGTCCGCGAGGGGTCCGCATGATAAATCCCTGTTGAATCAGAAAAGGCTCCAGCACATCTTCAATTGTGTCCCGCTCTTCGCCAATGGCCGCTGCTAGGTTGTCCACCCCCACCGGCCCACCGTCAAACTTTTCAATGATGATTAACAATAACTTGCGATCGAGCATATCGAAACCGCCTGCATCAATATCCAGCATGTCGAGGGCTTTTTGCGCCACTTCAACATTGATATGGCCATCGCCTTTCACCTGGGCAAAATCACGCACACGTCGTAACAATCGATTGGCAATGCGTGGCGTGCCGCGCGAACGCTTGGCAATCTCCCGCGCGCCCGTGTCATCAATGGCGATGGCCAACAACTTGGCCGAGCGCTTGACGATGACCACGAGGTCTTGCGTGGAATAGAACTCTAAGCGCTGCACTATACCAAAGCGATCCCGTAGGGGAGATGTTAATAGTCCCGCACGCGTCGTTGCACCCACCAAGGTAAACGGTGGCAGATCCAGTTTGATCGAGCGTGCGGCTGGCCCATCACCGATCATGATATCAATTTGATAGTCCTCCATTGCCGGATAGAGAATTTCTTCAACAATTGGGCTTAAGCGGTGGATCTCATCCACAAACAGTACATCGTTGGGTCCCAGATTAGTCAGAATCGCTGCCAAATCACCGGGGCGTTCTAGCACCGGCCCGGAGGTGTGTTTCATGTTCACTGCCAACTCGTTGGCAATAATATGCGACAGCGTGGTCTTACCCAATCCTGGCGGCCCAAAGATCAAGACATGATCCAGTGCCTCATGGCGTGAACGCGCGGCCTCAATAAAAATCGCCATTTGTTCACGCACCTTGTCCTGACCAATGTAATCCTTCAACGTGGTCGGCCGCATCGCCCGATCCAGTGTTTCATCACCGCGCAATTGCTCACCGGCTATCAAGCGATCATTATCCATCGTCGCACCAGACTCCGACTTCATTAACGTGAAATGGCCAGCCGCAATGCATCTTTGATGATCGCCTCACTGGTCTTGCCTTCTGTTGCCACTTGCTGCATTAGACGAGAGGCCTCCTGTGGCTTATATCCCAACGCCAACAATGCACTCAAGGCCTCTTGTGCCGGACCGGCGTGACCACTGATCTGCTTGCCCGTAGCAGGCAAACTCGCCGTCTCACTCTGCCAATCCGCCAATTTATCCCGCATATCAATCAACAAGCGCTCGGCGGTTTTCTTGCCGACTCCGGGGATACGCGTCAGCGCCACCGCATCGTTTTGCTGTACGCAGTGTACGAAATCATCAATACTCATGCCAGACAAAATGCCCAGTGCGAGTTTGGGGCCGACCCCGTTAACCTTGATTAAACTACGAAACAGTTGCCGTTCACGCTCACTGGCAAACCCGCATAACACATGCGCATCTTCGCGCACAATCAAATGGGTATGTAAAATCACTTCCTGGCCGAGTTTGGGTAATTGATAGAAGGTCGACATCGGCGCCTCCACTTCATACCCCACACCCTGCACATCAACCAGCACATACGGTGGGTCTTTGTGTACCAACAAGCCCTTGAGACGACTGATCATGTTAGCCCTTTAAGCGCCAGCGTGATGAAGATCGCGTCGTCCTGGTCAATCGCCCCAATTGGCGCAGTGCGCTACGCGAATGACCATGACAAATTGCCACCGCCAGGGCATCTGCCGCATCTTCCTGTTGCTTTTCTTTTAAACTCAATAGCACCTTGACCATGTGTTGCACCTGGAGTTTGCTGGCGTTGCCACGCCCCACCACCGCTTTTTTGATCGCGCTGGGGGTATATTCGATCACCGGCAAATGCCGGAGCGCCACGGCAGTAATGGCGGAACCCCGCGCCTGGCCTAACTTCAAGGCGGAATCGACATTACGCGAGACAAAGACGCTTTCGATAGCCACTTCATGGGGAGTATATTCCGCAACGATCTCATCCACTGCACGAAAGATATCGTGCAGCCTGCCCGCCAGATCATCGCCCTTGGTACGAATACAACCGTTAGTGATATATACCAGCCGATTCGACTGCATCTCGATGACCCCGTAGCCGGTGATATGCGAACCCGGATCGATGCCGAGGATGCGAATCATACAATGCCCACGACTGCTTTAGGGAAGGCAAAAAGATAAATCGATGCAATCATGCATCAGGAATATAAATCGCGGTGCGCTCATGCTCAACGGCATCCCCGCTATCGTAGGTAAATATATGTTTACCCACCTTGATGGTATCCCCATGTTTTAATAATTGTTTGCGCACCGCGCCATCATTAACATACGTACCATTGGTGCTTTTAAGATCTTCGATATACACGTCATAATGATCCGCCAAATATTCGCTTGGCTGACGGATAAATTGTGCATGTTTGCCGCTGATGGCAGCATCGTCGATATAAATATCATTATCGGGGCGACGACCTAATGTCGTGATTTTTTTCTCCATGGGGTAGACGTGTAAAGTAATACCCTCATGCGTCATAATCAACCTTGCCATGATGCCCTCTTCCGCTTATTGGGCTTCAACAAACTGTAATTTCATGCTTGCCACTTCAATAATATCGCCGTGTTTCAGTGGCGTACTTTCCGCACCAACGGGTTGATTGTTCAACAGTGGTGGTAAACTACTACTGCCCACACCGCGCATTTGCATCAGGTGGTATTGCGCACCGCGTCGGGCAATCACTGCAACCTGAGTACCTGGCGTGCCCACGGTGGTATAGGCCTTGGATAAAACAATCTGTTCCCCTGTTTTGGTGCCACTTAGTACCTTCACTGTGGCCCGTTTGGCAACGGCAGCTGCCGCCGCTGCGGTGGCAAGAGAACTTACTGCTCCCATAGCTTTGGGCACCGCATCGGGTGAAATAATGACGGTACGTTCAAATTGCTTGGCGCTGTCATCCACAAACTTCAGTTCATGGCGGCCTATTTTGACGCTGTCACCGTGATTGAGCTGACGTTTATTCACTTTTTTGCCATTGAGCAACACCCCGTTGGTGCTACCCAAATCTTCGACATAAATATGTTGGAGCTTGAGAAAGACCGCATGTTCACCGCTGACCGTCGCATCACCTTCCAGGACGATATCATTGTGTGGCTTACGCCCCACGGTCGTGCGTTCTTTTTCCAAGCGATATTCGCGAATGGCAGCCCCATCGTGTGTCAAAATCAATCGCGCCATACAAGATCACTTCCTTCAATTGTCTGTTAATCAATGCTTTGCTATCTCACCACTTTCGGATGACGACAACCCATGCTGGTCAGAATAGGCCTCGTGGAACGTCACTAGAATAACCGAAATATTGTCGTTGCCGCCACGGGCATTGGCTATATCGACCAACGCTTGGGCTGCTACGCCCAGATTCGGCTGATATTGTGTCAGTATTTCAACGATATCATTATCCTCCACCAAATCCGTTAACCCGTCCGAACAGAGCAGGTAAATATCATCATATTCAACGTCTTCGGTGAGAATGTCGACCTCCACCACCGGGGAGATGCCTAACGCGCGAGTAATTAAATTGCGGTTCGTTGACAGCAGGGCCTCTTCTTCACTCAAATACCCGCTGTCTACCATTTCCTGTACCAGAGAATGATCAGAGGTAATTTGGACAAGTTCATTATTCCGAAACCGGTAAATTCGTGAATCCCCCACATTGGCATACGTCACTTTGCCGTTATGAAACAACGTCAGCACCAGTGTTGTACCCATGCCCGCGTATTCCACGCGTTCATGCGCTTGTTCATGGATCTCCTCGTTAGCATAGACCACTGCTTCACGCACTGCATCGGCAAAATTAACCACATCGGCCGCCACCAGCTCGGGGGTGAGCACATCATGTAAAGCATCGCGGATGGTGGTTACCGCCAACTCGCTGGCCACTTCACCGGCGTTATGTCCGCCCATGCCATCGGCCAGTAATACCAATCCCATTTCGGTATCCCAGCCGATGCTGTCTTCGTTATGTTCACGGTTCAAACCCACATCGGTGACACCGTGAATTGCCAGTTTTAATCCATTCATCCGTCTAACCATTCATTGTTAAGTTACATTCTTTCACTGCATCGCAGCAAGGCGTTGGCAAACCGTTCACCCGTCTGAAATCGTTCTGCCGCCTCTTTTGCCAGTGACTTATTGATGATACGACTGGCACACGCGGGTAAATCCGGGCGAAACAATCGCACATCAGGGTGTTTTTCATTGGTAATCTTATACATCAGGCTTGCCAATGACTCGCCGATGAAGGGCAGCTCGCCCGTGAGCATCTGGTACATGGTCACCCCCAGCGAAAACAAATCAGAGCGACCATCCACCTTTAATCCCGCCAGTTGTTCCGGTGACATATAGGAAGGACTGCCAAGGATGGTGCCGGTCTTGGTCTTGCTGGAATCCGTCATGAAGGCCACGCCAAAGTCAGTTACCTTGAGGGTGCTGGTTTGACGATCATAAATGATATTGGCTGGTTTGATGTCGCGGTGTACTACATTATTTCGATGGGCATAATCCAACGCATCGGCAACTTTGGTGAGCATCTCAAAGATTTCCTTGGCAGGCAACAAGGTCTCAGGTTTGCAATAACTCAGTAGGTTGTCGCCCTTGAGATAATCCATTGCAATGTAGTACAGATCCTCTTCCTCACCGACATCGTAGATGGTAACGATGTTCGGATGATTTAACCGCCCAGCCGTTTCCGCCTCACGGAAAAAACGCTGCTTCACCTCTTCGAGCTTGTCACCTTCAAACTCCTGCGCCAGGAGCATGGTTTTAATCGCCACGGTTCTGCCGATCTTAGGATCACGCCCCAAATACACCATTCCCATTGCGCCACGCCCTAATTCACGGTCAATCGTATAGCGACCCAGCATGGGTTTTTGTAAACTGGTGTCATTCAGGATAAGGGTCGCGCCGAAATTATTACTGGAGGCAGGCGCCAATGTGCGTGTTGCCTGTTGCTTGGCACGTTCCAATTTTTCGGTCACATCACGATAGGAAGGCGCAAGGTTTGCAATATAGTCAAAGGCCGACAGCGCCTTGTTATATTGACGTTTGCGTTCGTAATCCAAGCCCAACGTATAGACATTATCAAGCAGGGTTTCGGTGAGAATACATTTGCGATAGCGATCAAAAGCCTGGTCCCATTGTCCCTGGCTGTGAAAAGATTGCCCCAGCAGCAAATTAGCGCTGGACAATTCACCTTGAATTCGCACCACTTGTGCGGCCACAAAGTGCTGCGCACCCAGCACAATATGGCCAATCAATAGCGTCATGATCGGAGCCATCAATGGAATCCAGATCGACTTGCCTAGCATCAAAATAAAATGCAAATTTAACATTGCCAATAACAGCACAACACTGATCGCCATCCCAGTACCCAGGCGCAGACGTGGTAACAAAAACATTAAGTACAAACCGGTGATGATTAACGTGACAAACTGCACCCACGGACCCCACGCGGGAACGCGGTAAAGATCCCCATTGAGTAAACTAGAGACCACGTGCGCGGAAAAGATCACCGGCGGCATGCTCACACCCAGCGGCGATTCCAATGGCACGGTATGTTGGCGTGCGGTAAACCCGATGATCACGACGTTATCGCGAAATGCCTTGGGCGTAGCCCGATAGTTCAATACATCAAGTACTGAATAGATTTTAAAGGCAGAGTTGCCATTCTTACCTTGATAGAAATAAGGATATGCACGTAATTGACTGTCCGTGCTGATCACAGACTGGTTAACCGCAATCGAGTCACCGAGTTTAGCTTGTATATTTCCCGGGGTCAGTTGTAAGTAACGCGCCACCAGCATTAACGAAAAAGAAGGGAAATATTCATTGCGATGTTGAATCAACAAGGGCTCACGCCGCGCCTGCTCCTGGCTATTGAGACCAGTATTAATATGACCAAGCGCCTGGACATAGCGACTGAGATCAGCAATCGGTGGGTAGACTGTGTCAGCAATAGGTACGGGATCAGGCATAAAGGTGCGACTGAACCAGCTCGACATGTCCGGCTTACCGCCGGTGATATCGATCGCAAAGCGTTGGAGTTGCTCGGGTAACTTGGCAGTGATATCAACGCTAGTCGCGGTTGCTAAATCGTAGGGCATCGCAAGCACTACCGGACCTGCCTTCTGTAAACTTTGCGCAAGCATACGATCGGTGTTCAGACCTTCTTCGGCGCGCTTTACCAAACGTTTGATCTCAGGATTAATATTCGGTGCAGCTTCGATGGCGGTGCGTAACTCTTCTATGTTCGCCAAGCCATAACTGCTCTGCCGAATATCAAACGGTAAGGCATAACCCATGACGGCTGGCTTCGCCGAGGCAATATTATCGGTCAATCGCGCCACCACATCCCGTGGCCACGGCCAACTGCCCAACTCTTGAATCGCCGCGTCATCAATAGCCACTACCACCACGTGATCGTTGGCCGCACGTTCAGCGGTAAAACGCACGCCGATATCATAGGCCCACCAATCCATCTCACGGAGTTTGTCGCTGACACCCAGAATGAGAAACAGCAAGGTCACCACAGCACCGATAAACCAGTCTTTTTTCCAGTATTTTGGTATGTTCAAGACTGCCTCATCTAACACCCAGCTTGGTCATTATTGCGAAAATGTACGGTCAAACCATGCCACACGAAACCAGATTAATGCTTTGTCATGACTGTCTGGATCTCGCCACCAACCACAACAAGATCAAAATCTTGGCCCTGTGTCGGCAAGTCTATCGTGGACCTGAGAAACTGCCCAGTAAAATGCGGCATTTTAGGGAATTTGTTACTGCAACCGTCCTGAGCCGTGCCGTTCCAGGTTGTGTTATAAAAACGGCTAGGGCTTGGTTTCTAATTCTTTATTGACCGTGCGCAGCCGGATATGGAGCTCACGTAGCTGCCGCTCAGCCACGGCCGAAGGGGCGTGGGTGAGTAAACAACTGGCGGTCTGGGTCTTGGGAAAGGCCATGACATCGCGGATCGATGGGGCTCCAGCCATCAACATCACCAGACGATCCATACCAAAGGCAATACCACCGTGCGGTGGGCAACCATACTTAAGTGCCTCCAGTAGAAAACCAAATTTATCCTGAGCCTCGGTTTCACTGATACCCAGCTGGCGAAAGACTTTTTCTTGCATCTCGGATTGGAAAATACGAATGGAACCACCACCGATCTCCGTGCCATTGAGTACCATGTCATAGGCGCGCGATAGGCATTCCCCTGGGCTGGAATCCAACCGGTCGATGTGATCAGTCATGGGGGCAGTAAACGGGTGATGTAAGGCAACCCAGCGCTTATCGCCGTCATCCCATTCGAACATCGGGAAATCCACCACCCACAAAGGCCGCCAACCATGCTGGAGCAGGCCGCGGTCATGGCCTAACTTAATCCGCAAGGCGCCTAACGCCTCATTGACGATCTTCGCCTTATCAGCGCCGAAGAAAATCAGGTCACCGTTCTTGGCCGCCGTGCGCGCTAAAATTGCACTAATGGCGGCATCAGTCAGATTTTTAATAATTGGGGATTGCAAACCCTCGCGGCCCTTCGTGACATCATTAACTTTCACATAGGCCAGTCCCTTGGCGCCGTAGATGCCGACAAACAGCGTGTAGTCGTCTATCTCCTTACGGGTTAATTCACTGCCATTGGGCAAGCACAGGGCAGCGACTCGCCCCTGCGGGTCTTTGGCGGGGCCACTGAATACCTTGAAGTCAACATCCCGCATGACATCGGCTAGATCAACCAGCTCCAAGGCAATGCGTAAATCGGGTTTATCCGAACCATAACGCCGCATGGCCTCCGCATGGGTCATGCGTGGGAAGGGTTTGTGCAACGGTATTTCCAGCACTTTGGCAAATACCTCGCGGATCATGTCTTCCATGAGGGTCATGATCGCTTTCTCATCCATGAAGGAGGTTTCGATATCCAACTGGGTAAACTCGGGCTGCCGATCAGCACGCAGGTCCTCGTCGCGGAAGCAACGCACGATCTGATAATAACGATCCATACCGGACATCATTAACAACTGTTTGAACAATTGCGGAGATTGCGGCAAGGCGAAAAACTCGCCTGGGTGGGTGCGGCTAGGCACCAGATAATCACGTGCACCTTCAGGGGTGGCACGGGTGAGCATAGGGGTTTCGATCTCCATGAAACCCTGGTCATCAAGGAAATGACGGAAGTAACGCGCCACCTGGGTACGCAATTTCAACCGTTGTTGCATCATCGGCCGACGCAAATCCAGGTACCGGTACCGTAGCCGGTTTTCTTCAGTGACAGTCTCGTCATCCAGCATAAACGGCGGTGTTTCGGCGCGATTTAAAATCTCCAGTTCCTGACCCACTAGCTCGATTTGGCCCGTGGGCAGGTGTGTATTTGCGGTGCCCGCCGGGCGACGGCGAACCTTACCGACAACCTTGAGCACGAACTCACTACGCACCCGCTCAGCATTGGCAAACACAACCGGGATGTCGGGGTTGTAAACAACCTGCAACAGCCCCTCACGGTCACGTATATCGATAAAGATGACACCGCCGTGATCCCGACGCCGATGAGCCCAACCGCAAACAGTAACGGTTTGGTCAATGTGTTGTTCGTTGATCTGTCCGCAATAGTGTGTACGCATATTCGCTTATTTGAGAAAAAAGGAAGGCGGGGATGTTACGGCCTTGGCCGGAACGGCGCAAGCATGGCAAGTCAGAACACGGTGTTTTACTCTGAGGAAGCGGGTTTATCAGCCACTTTCGTGGTTTTGGCGGTATCCGTCGAGGTTGCCACGGGTTTGCCGGAAGTACTGTCGGCGCTACCACCACCTTCGCTCAAATTCTTTTTGTTGCCCCCTTTAAAATCCGTCTCGTACCAACCACCGCCACTCAAGCGAAACCCAGAGGCGGAAATACGTTTTTTTAAGGCGGCAGCACCACATACAGGGCAATCCAACAACGGTGGGTCGCTGAGTTTTTGTAATTTTTCGATGGACTGGCTGCAGGCGGTGCAGTCGTATTCATAAATTGGCATAACTTTTCCCACTTACCTTGTTGGCATATTGAATGCGTACAGTGTGGGGGCTGGCGCTAAAAATATCAATCCAGGCCTAAGTCGGTATGGTCCCGATGTTCTCGCTGTGCCTCGCTGCGATGGGTTTCCTCGAGTGTCTGCAGCAATACCGTATGCTCATGTTCCGCTAAACCGCTATGTAAATACCGCCGGGAGGCATGAAACACCTTGAGTAAATAACCCAGGCGCTCATGGTAATCCAGTAATACCTTGACGAGATGGTGTTGGTCCTTGCCTTGCTCACGCAGCTGCCGGGCAAAGTCGATGGCCTCTTTGATTTCGTTGGGCGATGCCTTGAGCATGTCAAGATACTACCTTGTTATCTATAGCCAAATGCAAACATTATCACTTCGACAGCATAGCTACCATACTACTGCCGTAATTCTTTCAAACGACGTTCAATCTTGTTTTGCCAGCCGGTGCTTTCAGTAACATCGTACAGATGTTTTAAAATATCCCGTTCACCGGGGCGTTGTAATTGTGTCACCGCAAAATTGCCATAGTTGATCTTACCTTTTTCGGTGACCTGCACATGGAAAGATCCAACATACTGAATTTCACCGGCATCAATGTTCACCACACGTTGATAGGTTTGGCGGACGCTGCGGGCCATGTCGTAATGATTCGTGCTGGAGCGAAATCCAGCGATGATGTATTTACCTGGCTTGAGATTCTCGACCATAAAAATACCGTTATCATAAACCAGGACCCGCGGTGGTTTACGAAATGGCGGTATATAAACATTGCCGTACTCGTATATGTCGACCTGTTCGATTGGACCCTCATCGGCCTCAACATAGCCAAAGATCATCGCCGAGTGGGTTGCCTTGATGTCTTCCGGCGGCGCAACAACACTGGTACCGGTACAGGCAAAGAGCCCGGACAGAGTAATGGCAACGGCGGCAAATCTGGTCATACGCATGGCAAACTTCCTCGGTCAAATCCCTACTTGGCCCGGCAAACCGGGCTATTCCTTGGGATATATGCAAGGAGTATGCAAAAAAAGGCCCTTGCGGGCCCTTTTCTAACGACTCAATTTATTGCTTGATCATGTGGGCTCGCTGACCGCCTTTATGCTCAAGCGAATCCGGCCTTGCTTGTCGATTTCCAGTACCTTCACACGAACCTGTTCACCTTCACTGAGTTTGTCGCCGACATTTTCAACGCGCTCATGCGAAATCTGCGAGACGTGCACCAGACCGTCGCGACCCGGTAAGATCGTGACAAAGGCACCGAAATCCATCAGTTTGGAAACCTTACCCTCGTATATACGACCGACTTCGACATCGGCAGTGAGTTGCTCAATTTGACGACGGGCTTCTTCCGCCGCTTTGACGTCATTGGAGGCAATCTTCACCGTACCATCATTGTCGATATCAATTGCACAACCGGTCTGCTCGGTAATTGCACGAATGGTAGCGCCACCCTTGCCGATCACATCGCGGATCTTGTCCGGATTGATCTTGAGTGTCACATAACGTGGGGCAAACTTTGACATTTGCTCACGCGGTTGAGAAATCACGGCATTCATCTTTTCCAGGATATGCAGACGCCCTTCTTTGGCCTGAGCCAAGGCCACCTTCATGATTTCTTTGGTGATGCCGTCGATCTTGATGTCCATCTGCAAGGCGGTGATACCGTCTTTACTACCGGCCACTTTGAAATCCATATCGCCGAGATGATCTTCATCACCCAGGATATCGGTGATCACGGCAAACTTGTCGCCTTCTTTGATCAAACCCATCGCAATACCGGCGACGGGTGCCTTCAGTGGCACACCGGCATCCATCAATGCCAAACTGCTACCACAGACACTGGCCATCGAGCTTGAACCATTAGACTCAGTAATCTCGCAGACCACACGCACACTATAGGGAAAACCTTTCGCATCCGGCATGACTGCCTTGACGCCGCGTTTGGCTAAACGACCATGGCCGATTTCACGGCGCTTGGGGTTGCCGACCTGGCCGGTTTCGCCCACGCAATACGGTGGGAAGTTGTATTGCAACATAAAGGGATCTTTATAGACGCCTTCTAATGCATCAATAAGCTGCGCATCGCGTTCCGTACCCAGCGTCGTCACCACCAAAGCTTGTGTTTCACCGCGGGTGAACAAGGCGGAGCCATGAGTACGTGGCAATACACCGGTTTTGATTGTGATTGGGCGAACCGTCTTGGTATCGCGACCATCAATACGGCTATCCCCGGCGATGATGCGGCCACGCACGATCTTGCTCTTGATCTCTTCGAGAAGATTCAGGATCGGCTGTTCGTTTTTACCGTCTTCACTGCGTAATTTCTTTAGTGCCGCTTTGGTGATTTCATCAATGCGGGTATAACGCGCTTGTTTCTCACGAATTTGATAGGCTGCTTGCAAATCAGTCGTACACGCGCTGACCACAGCTTGTTTAAGCGTTGCATCCACTTTTGCGGCTTCCCACGCAAACGGTTGTACCGCGAGCGTCTTCGCCATTTCTTTAATAGTTTTGATAACGACTTGCATCTGTTCGTGACCAAACATGACGGCGCCAAGCATGATTTCTTCCGACAATACCTTGGCTTCGGATTCGACCATCAACACCGCATTTTCTGTACCGGCAACCACTAAATCCAGCGATGACTCCACCAGTTCGGTCGCGCTCGGGTTTAAAATGTATTGGCCATCTTTATATCCTACGCGGGCCGCACCGATAGGACCATTAAAAGGGGCACCGCTGAATGCCATGGCCGCCGAAGCACCAATCATCGCTGGGATATCGGGATCAATTTCAGGGTCAACAGACAATACGGTCGCGACGATCTGCGCTTCATTGGTGAACCCTTCAGGGAACAGCGGACGTAAAGGCCGATCAATTAAACGACTGGTGAGGGTTTCTTTTTCGGTTGGTTTGCCTTCGCGACGGAAATAACCGCCTGGGATGCGTCCAGCCGCATAGGTTTTTTCAAGGTAATTAACCGTCATGGGGAAAAAATCACGGCCTTCTTCAGCCGTCCTTTCAACCACCGCTGTCACCAGCACCACGGTATCATCCATGCTTACCATCACCGACGCGGTTGCTTGACGGGCTATTTCCCCCGTTTCGATGCGTATGGTGTGACGGCCAAATGTAAATTCTTTTTTCAGGGGAGCAGTCATCGTTACCTCTTGTGTCAGGTGTTACTTGCGAAGACCAAGACGTGTGATGATGTCTCGATAGCGTTCAATATCTTCATTCTTCAGATAATCCAACAACTTGCGGCGTTGGCTTACCATGGCGAGCAAACCTTGGCGCGAATGATGATCTTTCACGTGGGCTTTGAAATGGTCGGACAGCTCATTAATATTTGCAGATAATAAAGCGATTTGCACCTCGGGCGAGCCGGTATCTTTGGCATCGCGCTGGTAATCTTTCATGATCTGGGCCTTAACGGGGGCGCTCAGTGACATTCTAAACTCCTGTATCTATATTATTAATCAGGTCAAAAAAACAGTCGCGTATTTTACCTGCGCATCTCATCAAGTTACAAGGGAAATTGCCGATTAGGCACGGATATCGACAAGTCGACGGGGTGCGACACGACCATCATCCAATATCTCGCCAACTCCAAGAAAACACTCATTTTGGGTAAACAACCGTACCCAGCCAGTGGTCGGAGCCTTCGCCACCTGCACCGGTTGGCCCTGGCGAACATAAAAGGCGGAGCTTTCGGTCAAATGAATGGCAGGCCACTGTGCCAACGCCGCCTCAACCGGCAATAACAAGTTGTCCAGAGACTCAGGACCCGCTTCGGCTGCTCGTTGGCCAAGGTGATCGAGTGTTACCGCGTTTTCAATTGCAAACGGGCCAACCAGGGTTCGCCGTAGCCCACTTAAATACGCACCACAACCGATTGCCTTGCCAATGTCTTCGGCCAAGGTGCGCACGTAGGTCCCTTTAGAGCAGCGTAGATAAAATGAAAATTCGTCCAGATGCAATTCATCCACCAGTCCCAACTCATAGATGTGTACCTTTCGCGGTTGGCGCTCAATTTCAATGCCTTGATGAGCTAATTTGTATAAGGGCGTACCGTGATGCTTTATTGCCGAATGCATTGGTGGGATCTGTTCGATCTCACCCTGAAACTTCGCTAATACCTGGATTATCTGCTTCGACGTGAGCGCGGGCACCGGGTGTTGTTCAATAACAGCCCCTTCGGCATCCGCTGTGGTGGTGCGCACACCTAAGCGGCATTTGCCGGTGTAGGCCTTATTCGCATCCAACAAAAATCCCGACATTTTGGTTGCCTCACCGAAACACAAAGGCAATAAGCCACTGGCCAGGGGATCCAGGCTGCCAGTATGGCCAACCTTATTGGCATTAAACAGCCGTTTGGCCTGCTGTAGCGCTGTATTCGAGGTTAAACCAATGGGTTTATCTAACAGTAAGATGCCATTGACTGGGCGACCTTTAGCTCGTCTATTTGCCATCACCATCCTCGTCCGATCCGGCGGCATCTTCTGCGACAGCACGCGCAATTAAAGCGGACATGTGCGCCCCCCGAGCCACGGTGTCATCGTAGATGAAGCGCAATTGCGGAAGAATACGCAATTTCACCAGCTTGCCCAATTCATGCCGCAGGTAACCGGCGGCATTTTGTAGTATTTCAACTGCTATCTTGGGATTGTCATCTTTATTGAACACCGTGACATAGACCTTGGCATTTGACAAATCACGGCTGACTTCGACTGAAGCAACAGTAACCATGCCCAGACGCGGATCCTTCATCTGCATTTGGATCAATTTCGCCAGTTCGCGTTGAATCTGTTCCGCGATCCGGCGAGTACGATCAAAGTCTCTTGGCATAGATAAAAATCGCTGTAAGCAATGCAGGGGACAACTGAGTAAGAAAACGGATAATCAAATCGTCCGCTGAATCTGTATACGTTCGTATACTTCGATCTGATCGCCTGGTTGAACATCGTTGTAATTCTTCACGCCAATGCCACACTCAAGCCCTTGTTTGACTTCACCTGCGTCATCTTTGAAGCGCCGCAAGGATTCAAGTTCACCTTCATAAATAACCACGTTATCACGTAATACACGAATGGGATTATTACGCTTAACTGCACCCTGTGTGACCATACAGCCGGCAATGTTGCCAAACTTGGGAGAACGGAATACATCGCGTACTTCAGCAATACCGACAATTGATTCTTTGAATAATGGCGCGAGCATGCCGCTCATTGCCTGTTTGACATGATCAAGCAACTCATAAATGATGCTGTAGTAGCGTAGATCCACACCTTCTTCTTCAATCAGGCGTTTAGCCGCCACATCCGCGCGCACGTTAAATCCGATCACAATCGCATTGGAAGCCACTGCCAGATTGACGTCAGATTCAGTGATCGCACCCACGCCGCTGGTGATAATTCTCACTTTCACTTCATCGGTCGATAATTTTTGTAATGCATCACTGATTGCTTCAGCAGAACCTTGTACATCAGACTTGAGCACAATAAAGAGCGTGCGCACTTCCCCTTCCTGCATTTGCGAAAACATATTTTCAAGTTTGACTGACTGCTGACGCGCCATCTTCACATCACGGAACCGGCTTTGACGGAAGGCGGCAACCTCACGCGCGGTACGCTCATCGGCAACAGCTGTCGCCTCATCACCGGCATTGGGGACACTGGAAAGCCCCAGCACTTCGACTGGCATGGAAGGACCGGCGGCATCAACTTGTTTACCATTTTCATCCAGCATGGCGCGCACACGCCCATACTCAAAACCCGCCAACAAGATGTCGCCTTTACGCAAGGTACCTTTTTGTACCAGAATCGTGGCAACCGGGCCGCGCCCTTTATCCAAGCGCGATTCAATGATGACGCCACGCGCCGGGCCATCAGCCACTGCTTTTAATTCCAGTACTTCCGCTTGCAGAAGAATTGCTTCTAATAACTTATCAACACCCTCGCCGGTACGCGCGGATACATTCACAAACATCGTATCACCGCCCCAGTCGTCAGGCACCACACCTTCTTGTACCAAGGCATTACGCACCCGTTCCGGATCGGCGTCGGGTTTATCAATCTTGTTGACGGCAATAATTAATGGCACATTGCCCGCTTTCGCATGCTGGATTGATTCACGCGTTTGTGGCATCACCCCATCGTCCGCCGCTACGACCAAGATCACAATATCGGTCGCCTTCGCGCCACGCGCACGCATCGCAGTAAATGCCGCATGACCTGGGGTGTCTAAGAAGGTGATAACACCATTCTTGGTCTCAACATGATAGGCACCAATATGCTGGGTAATTCCACCGGCTTCACCCGCTGCGACCTTGGTACGACGGATATAATCCAGCAGTGAGGTCTTGCCGTGATCGACGTGCCCCATGATCGTCACCACTGGCGGCCTTGCGATAGCATTGGCCGAGGATTCTTCTTCAACAATCGTATCTTCAATGGCATCGGCCTTGGTCAACTTCGCCTTGTGCCCCAATTCTTCAACCACCATAACCGCTGTGGCTTGATCAATGACCTGGTTAATCGTGGCCATGGTACCCAGGTTCATTAACACCTTGATCGCCTCGGCAACCTTGACTGACATCTTTTGCGCCAGCTCACCCACCGTCATGGTTTCAGGAACGGATACTTCACGTACCACCCGCGCAGTTGGCATGGTAAACCCATGCTCTTCTGATGGTTGAACATTTACCTTCTTGTGTTTCTGTTTACGTTTGCGTCGACCAGCCATATCGGCGCTGACATGAAGCTCCTCACGCGCAGGTTGCGCCTCTTCATCGACCACAGCGACTTCTGCTTCAACAAGTACATCTGCATCGTCAAACCGTTCTTTACGACGACCACGTTTTTTATTGCGACTCTCGACGCCTTCATCCTCGTCAGGTTTGACCGCCTGCTTAGCCAGTTCCTTCTCAACAACACGCTTTGCTTCCATCAGCGCACGCTGTTTTTCTACCTCTTTGGCTTCTTCAATAGTACGAGTATGGACTTCGTCCACCGCCTGGCGTTTACTATCTAATTCGTCAACCTTACGCTTGGTTTCGCGCTCGACTTCTTCCTGCACAGCTATGTGTTCAGCACGTTTTGCCTTGGCTTCTTCTATGCGCTTGGTTTCTTCTTCAACAACAACACTGCGTTTAATGTAAGTGCGTTTTTTACGTACTTCGACTGTGACTGATTTGGTCTTACCCTGTGAATTTGCTAACTTTAGCTCACTGGAGGTCTTGCGTTTTAATGTGATTTTTTTCGGTTCAGTAACATCCTCGTCATCAGCCGTGCTGTGTTTTCGCCGCAAATGACCGAGCAGTTCCATTTTTTCTGCATCGGATATCATTGCATCAGGGTCCGCCACCTGCACACCCGCCTCTTGCAGCTGTTCAAGCAAACGATCAATCGAGATCCCTACCACTTCTGCAAATTGTCTAATTGTCACTTCGGCCATATTGTTGTTACACCTTCACACACATAATCGTTATATTTATACGCTAGCCGGTTCCGCTGCAAACCATGGCTCACGTGCAGTCATGATCAATTGTGCCGCTGTTTTAGCGTCCAGCCCTTCAACCTCAAGCAGATCGTCAACGGATTGCTCAGCAAGATCTTCCATTGAAACAATCCCACGTTGCGCAAGTTTATTGGCAATTTCCTCTGTCATACCTGTCATTTTTAGCAAATCTTCTGTTGGCGCGTGACCAGTACGCACCTCTTCACTGCTAATGGCTCGCGCCAATAACACATCTTTTGCACGACCGCGCAACTCATCGACAATCTGTTCATCAAATTCTTCAATCGCAAGCATTTCTGATTTCGGTACATAAGCCACTTCATCAATCGTCGAAAACCCTTCTTGTACCAGGATTTGCGCAACTTCTTCGTCGACGCCTAAGGCCTCCATCAGCATTTTTTGCACCTTATCATTTTCAGCGTCGCTCTTTGCCTCCGCATCATTCTCTGACATTACGTTCAATTCCCAGCCGGTAAGTTCACTGGCTAACTTGACGTTCTGGCCACCACGACCAATTGCCTGAGATAACTGTTCGTCTTTCACCGCGATATCCATACTCATTGAATCTTCATCAACAACTATGGACTCAACTTCCGCAGGTGACATCGCATTGATCACATACTGCGCCGGGTTAACATCCCATAAAACGATATCGATACGTTCTCCCGCTAACTCGTTAGACACGGCTTGTACCCGTGAACCCCGCATACCGACACAGGCGCCTACAGGATCAATGCGTTTGTCAGTGCTTTTCACCGCAATCTTTGCCCGTGATCCCGGATCGCGCGCGGCCGCAAGCAGCTCGATTAAACCTTCCGCGATTTCCGGCACCTCGATCTTGAATAATTCTGTCAGGAAACGCGGGTCTGTTCGGCTAACCAGCAATTGCGGGCCACGTGCCTCAGGCCGCACTTCTTTTAGCAAGCCGCGCACACGATCACCATTACGCACTGATTCACGCGGGATCATTTCTTCGCGCGGGATAATCGCATCGGTATTACTACCCAAATCCATATAAACATTGCCACGTTCGATACGTTTAACCACTCCCATGACAAGTTGACCTACCCGGTCCTTGTATTCATCAAACACCTGGGACCGCTCGGCTTCGCGTACCTTTTGCACAATTACTTGTTTGGCGGTTTGGGCGGCTATACGGCCAAACTCAACTGACTCTATCGGCTCTTCAATAAAGTCACCAATCTTAATACTCGGATCATCGTACTGCGCAGCACTCAGTGTCATCTGACGCACCGGGTGCTCTATTGCATCATCAGCAACCACTTCCCAACGACGAAACGTCTCATAGTCCCCATTAGTGCGATCAATGGCAACACGCACTTCAACGTCATTTTGATATCGTTTTTTACTTGCCATTTCCAGTGCGGCTTCAATAGCTTTGAAGATGATGACCTTGTCAACACCCTTCTCGTTGGATACCGCATCCACAACCAGTAAAATTTCTTTATTCATGATTAATCCGCCTTATCAATTCCATCGCATATCTTCCGCTCGCATAAACTACGAACCGCCGCTCCCTGGAGATCATTCCTCAAAACTCCGGTACCAAGTTGGCCTTTTCGACATCCCTTACATTCACTTTCACTTCCGCACCATCATCCATCCGCAAAACAAGGACGGTATCCTCGACGGCCGCAATCTTGCCTTTAAAGTTACGTTGGCCGGCTTGTGGCTGGCGTAGGCGTAATTTAACCCCCTGCCCGACAAAGCGAATAAAGTGCGCCAGCTTAAACAAAGGGCGATCCAAGCCCGGCGACGAAACCTCCAAGCTATACTGCCCGCGAATAGGGTCTTCCACATCCAGTAAACTACTTACCTGGTGACTGACCTGTTCGCAGTCTTCCAAGGTAATACCCACATCCTTATCAATAAACAGCCGCAGTCGTGAATGTTGACCTTGCCCGAGAAACTCAATGCCTAGCAATTCGTAACCCATTGCCTGGACAGTGGGTTCAATCAGGTCCACGACCTGTTGTTCCGCCGGACCCATATCTTTGCACCCCGTAAACAAAAAGTGGGCCAACGGCCCACTCTCTAACTCAGCAAATTGCAATGCAATATTATAGCATGCCGCTTTCAGCTCACCAGTACAGCACTCGTGAACAACAACTAAAATTGGTAGCGGGGGCAGGATTTGAACCTACGACCTTCGGGTTATGAGCCCGACGAGCTACCAGGCTGCTCCACCCCGCATCAAAGAGGGCGCATCTTACCAAATAATCAGGGATTTACAAAAAATGAATTTACTAATTGAGGTTTTATTGTTGCCGCCACATCGAAAATCAGGACTTTTGGTTAATCCGCACCCTATTCTTAAAGTGGTAAGCCTATTTGCCGATAATTATTTGAGGTATAGAGCTGGCTTAGAGGTTATTATTGCGAAACAGTACGTCGGTAACAGTATTTAGAGTGCAAAATGCAGCTCCCTAAAAACTTGTAACATTGATAGATTGTATAACCTGTTGATTTAATGATGAAATTTCATTTGGTACGGGATTTGCTCCCATGCTGAGTGAAGGTAACAAATTGCCACTGATTATGAAGGAGTCGTAAATAAATGAAACAAACACGTCGTACTTTTCTACGTGCCACCCTGGCAACAAGCACAGTTGCAATTGCGGTTGGTGCGGGCTTAATTACCCCACGAAACGTCCTGGCGGCTTGGCCAAAAAACGCCTTTGACGCAAAAACGATGGACGAGGCAATGACTGGTATCGCAGGCTCAACCACAGCAGCAGCAAGTAATGACATTACTGTTGAGGCGCCCGATATTGCTGAAAACGGCGCCGTGGTCTCAGTTACAATAAAAACAACCATTGCCAACGTGGAACAGATGTCGGTATTGGTACCGAAAAACACCAATCCACTATGCGCGAGTTATATCTTGACCGGTAACGTTGACAGCTTTGTCACCTGCCGCATCAAAATGCGTGAAACATCAGATGTTGTCGCAGTTATTAAAGCCGGGGGTAAATTGTTCAGTGCAAAAAAACCCGTTAAAGTGACACTGGGTGGCTGTGGCGGTTAACGCTCACTAAAAATTTTAGATTGCGAGGTAAGGAAAAATGGCAAATAAACCGATGAAAATTAAGGCCTGGATTGAAGAAGGCACAACTAATGTTGCTGGCGTTAAAGTTATTGTTTTTCATGACATGGAATCTGGATTGAGAAAAGATAAGGCGACGGGACAGGTTGTTCCAGCCCATTACATCACCGAGGTAGCTTGCGAACACAATGGTAAAAACGTGATGACGTGTTTATGGGGTCCGGCCGTATCAAAAAACCCCTTTTTATCTTTCCGGGTAAAAAATGCAAAAAAAGGCGATACCATCAAACTCAGCTGGGTGGACAACAAAGGTGAAAAAGAGATCGGCGAGTCAACAGTGGAATGATTTTTTTTAGCTTCATTTATCGATAATAAAAAAACGGGCGCATAAAGCGCCCGTTTTCTGTTAGATGCCGGTTCAGCAATTACGGCTTGACGTACGTATATCCTTTCAGTTGCAACTCAGAAACCGTAGCGACACCCGATGGAATGATTTCAGCAAATTCACTGATCTTTTCTTTAGGTATCTTCATGCCTTTGATGCTGTTTGCACAGATCTGGAAACGCACACCTCGGTTAGCTAAAGAGGCAATATCATCGCGCAAATCAATTGCTTTGCCTTCTTTGTCTTTTTCACCCATGGTGCCATCAACCAGCGCCAGGGCGCCTGAACTATGGGTCACAACAACGAGATCGATATTCTCATCACCCACAGCCTCCAAATGGTTTTTTGCATTACGCAATGCAGCTTTTGCATTATGAACATCATTGATATGATAAATGACACGTTGTTGATGGTAGCCATTCTTGGCATCTTTCTTCGCGTCAATTGCCTTATCCGCAGCAAATGCGGTAGCAACGCTCAGGCTCAGCGCGCCAACCAATACGAGTGCAGTATTATTTAATTTCATCTTTATCTTCTCCTAACGTTACGTGTGAAAAAACTTATTAGAGTGACCAACTATTTAATAGACAGCAATTTACATTCCACAATTTATACTATATTTAAACACCATAATAATCAACTGGTTAAAATCAATCGTCAAATATTTTTCATAAAACAACTGCATATATTATTGCAATTTGCACCAATAATGCATCTCGGGGTTTGTAAATTACACCATTTTAATTTCTTCATCTTCGCTACGCCGTAACTTCCGCCACAAAGTAGTCTTGTCGATCCCCAATATTTGCGCTGCCTTGGTCTTTTTACCTTTAAAACACTTGAGCACATGATTGATATATTCCTGCTCAAGCTCGATTAGTGAAAAAAACTCTTCCTCAGAAAACCGAGCCGGTGACACCGTAACAACGCAAGGTTCAACCGCTACTTGCCAATTCAGTATCGGTTCATCCGCCAGAATAACGCAACGCTCTATGGTGTTGCGCAGCTCACGAATATTTCCTTTCCATTCATTTCGACATAAATTTTGCAGAGATGCTGAATCGAATCCCTGCACATCACGGTGATAACGCAAAGCAAACTCTTGTAGGTAATGGTTGATTAGCGCGGGGATGTCAGCACGGCGTTCCGCCAAAGATGGAACACGTAGTGTGACTACATTTAACCGATGATAGAAGTCATGACGCAGACTACCCTGCTCAACCATTTTATCCAGTTCTTGATTACTAGCAGCAACAACACGAACATCAACCGGGATAGATACTGTACTACCGACACGTATAATGCGCTTATCTTCAATTGCACGCATAAGTTTGACTTGCATGTTATCCGAAATATTGCATATCTCATCTAAAAACAAGGTGCCACCGTCCGCTTGTTCCATCAGCCCGTATTTACGCTGTATCGCGCCGGTAAATGCACCTTTTTCATGGCCAAATAACTCGCTTTCCAAGAGTGTATCGCTCAGCGCACCACAATCAATGGCGACAAACGGCTTCTCACGTCGCGGACTATAATCATGTAGCGCTCGCGCAACCAATTCCTTACCTGTACCTGACTCTCCAGTAATAATGGCGTTGCACGACACTTCTGCGAGCTTTTCAATTGTCGTATACAGCGTGCGCATAACCGGCGCATCACCAATCATCCCAAAACGATTACCAGTGGGTGATAAGCGCCGTTTTAACAACACATTTTCTTGCCGTAATCGGCGCACCTTTAAAGTACGCTCGACCATCAGGCGAAGCTCATCAAAATCAAATGGCTTTTTAATAAAATCATTTGCACCCAGTTTCATTGCTTCGACCGCATTATCAACGGATGAATACCCGGTCATCACAACTACCGGTACATCTTTATCTATGCTGCGCAACCCGGTCAATAATTCAAACCCACTCATTCCTGGCATGCGCAGGTCGGTGACAACGATATCAGCGCCAGTCTGACGAAACGACTCCAGACAAGACTTGGCGTCTTGAAACACAGTGCATGCATAGTGGCTGGAGTCGCAATTACGCTTCATAATGCGACAAGTGACGGCATCATCATCCACAAATAATATTTTTATTGGTTCACGCGACACAGACAACCTCCGCTTCACTTTGATGTTTCGCAATGGATTCATGATTGTGAATCGGCAATAAAATCATGACACTCAATCCCGTATCAACATTATTTTCGAGATAAATCGCACCTTCATGACGCTTGACTATGCCATAACTTACAGACAACCCAAGGCCAGTGCCGTCACCTTCTGCCTTTGTCGTGAAAAAGGGGTCAAAGACCCTGCTAATATTTTTCTGATCTATTCCAGTGCCTGTATCTATGATGTGAATAGCGATGTAGTCAATGTCCTGACGTGCAATAA
>JAYSTO010000306.1:0-4050 GCA_043719675.1 Gammaproteobacteria bacterium
GAGTCGCCGGAAGATGACATTGGCAACTGGAACCTGGACGGTTGATAGCGTGCGATGAGTCTGCCAGCCATTAACAGGAATGTGATTCGTCAAGCTGGCTTCACCCTGATTGAATTACTGGTGGTGTTGGTCATCATCGGTATCATTATCAGTACTACTGTGTTGTCGATCAGTCACAGTGATATCGCGGTGGAAATGGAAGTGGAGATGCGCCGTATTCATACCTTGATCGATCTGGCGCGTGAAGAAGCCATTTTGCAGGGGCAGGAACTGGCGTTGACCGTGGAGCGTGATCGTTATTTGTTTGAAACGTTTGACGACAACAAGTGGCAACCCATGAGTAATGACAAGCTATTCCGAGAACGCAAATTGCAGTTGGGTATGGAGCTGGCGTTGGTGGTTGATAACGTCAAGCTCGTACTCACCAAAAAAACAGATGACGACGAGCAGGGCAAGAAGCAACCTGCCCGCATTTATCTGCTGTCCAGTGGTGAGATGTCACCGTTTGAATTGATTTTGCGATCGGCGGACGAATCCGTGCAATTCCGGATCAAGGCCGGTGACGATGGTCAAATTGAAATGATTAGACCACAGTACCAGGGTTAAGGAGACTATGCAGCGTCTGTTTCGTCAATGCGGTTTTACCTTGTTAGAAGTACTGGTGGCCATGGCGTTGATCACTATCAGTTTGTCTTCGGTGATCAAAGTGGTATCTGAAACGACCAGTGTCTCCATTTATTTGAAAGAGAAAACATTTGCACAGTGGGTTGCTTCGAATAAGGTCGTGGAATATCGCATGCGCCGCGATTGGCCGGCCGTGGGGCGATCCAATGGCACGGCTACCATGGGTGATGTTGAATGGGGATGGTTGGTTGAGGTAAAAGACACCCCCGACCCGACCGTGCGGCGGCTGGAAGTCTCGGTAAAACCCGCCGCGCAAAAAGAGGAAAACCCCACCGTGTTCATTGTTGCCTTTATGGGGCGGCCTTGATGATCGCGCGGTCGCCATCGGCGGCAAAGGGCTTTACCTTATTTGAATTGCTGATAGCGATGTCGATTTTTGCGATTGTCTCGTACATGGCCTACAGTGGTCTGCGCAGTATTATGGACGCACGCACCCAAACCGACCTGGCCTCGGATCGTCTGGCGGAATTACAAATGGCTTTTTTACGCATGGGCAATGATTTGCAACAAGCGATACCCCGACCGATCCGTGGCGAGTATGGCGATGATCGCAAGGCCCTCATCGGTGCGGAGCTGGGTGAATTGCGTTTGGAATTTACCCGCACCGGGCGACGCAATCCGGCACGGACACCGCGCAGTGTATTACAGCGCGTGGGTTATTCACTCAGCGAGCAGGTGTTGTATCGTGTCACCTGGCCATCGTTGGATCGTGCGCAGGATGCACAACCACAACGCAGCGCCTTAATGAAGCAGGTGGAGAAACTGGAGATCCGCTATTTGGATAACAATTACCAGTGGCACACGTCCTGGCCGCCACCGCAAAGCGGCGAGGCGGTGTTGTTATTTCCGCGTGCGGTGGATATCAAGGTGGAGACCAGCGATATGGGTACCTTAAATCGTTATTTTGTTTTGTCAGAAGGTTGATGTGTCTAAACGAGTAAAACCAAAGCCGCGGGGTGTGGCGCTGATTACGGCGATGTTGGTGGTGAGTCTTGCCACGATCACTGCTGTGGCGATGATGGCGCGCAAACAAGTCGATTTTCGCCGCAGTGAAAACGTCTTGTATCACGAACAAGCCTATTTATATTTATTGGGTGCGGAAGATTGGGCAAAACAAACACTGGTGCGTGATCGCAAAAACAACGACATCGATTCTTATAAAGATGACTGGGCAACAATTTTGCCGCCATTACCCATTGAAGGCGGCAGCATCGGGGGCAAGATTGAAGATCTGCAAGGCAGGCTCAATATCAATAATCTCGCCAGTGGCGATGTCAACTCCGTTGATTATCTGCGCTTTAAAAAACTTCTGGAACTCAACGATATCCCGGTGGGGCTGGTCAATACGATCGCGGATTGGCTGGATGCCGATCAGGATGTCCGGTTTCCCGACGGGGCTGAAGACGTGGATTATCTGTATGGCGATACGCCGTATCGGACAGGTAATCGCATGATGCAAAGCGCAACCGAACTGTTGCTGGTAAAAGGCCTGAGCTACGAGATATACGAAAAAATCGCACCGGCCATTGTTGCCTTGCCGGATCATACCGACATTAACGTGAATACCGCCACCGAACAGGTGTTACAAACCATCATCGAGGACTTCACCGCCGCTGATGCAGAAAAACTCATTGCGGATCGATTGAAGGAACCCTTTGCCAAGATCGAGGATTTTCTGCAACACCCGTCCGTCAAAGGCAAGAAAGTTACTACCAATGGCTTGACGCTGAGCAGTAAATATTTTCTGTTGACGGCTGAAGCGGAGATTGGCCGGGCGGAGGCCACCTTGGAAAGTATCATTCATCGCGTTGACCAAAATACCTTGCGCGTCATTGCCCGCAGTCAGGGAGGGCTCTGAGCATGCGTACCTTATTTTTGCGCATCGATCCCACCGCGACCGAGGCGAGCTGGCAATTGATCGATAACACCCAACCCGTCGGCCCGGTTGGGCGTGGGAGCTTACGCGATGCCATGCGTCCTGCGCATCATGCGCATGTGGTGGTGTTGGTGCCAACCGAAGATGTGTTTGTAAACTATGTGGAGTTGCCCGGCAAGAACCGGCAGAAGTTACTGAAGGCCGTGCCTTTTGCGGTTGAAGACCAATTGGTTGAAGACGTCGAGCACATGCATTTCGCCTTGAGTTCGCAACCGATCAATGGCAGTTACTTAGTGACGGCGGTCGAGGAAAAAATGCTGGACTACTGGCAGTCGGCATTGCGTGCGGCTGGCATTCATGCCGAGGCGATGATGCCGGATGTCTTGGCCTTACCGGGGGCGGGGGCCTGGACCATTTTATTGGAACCGGATCGTGCCCTGGTGCGCACGCCTTTTGGTATGTTTGCCAGCGATGTGGAAAACCTGCCGTTGTTGCTCACCAATTTGTACCAACAGGCCGCAGCGGATAAACCGGATGCAATTACTGTTTATGATTGCGGCCGTGCTAACCATGTCGCCACCTTGCAGGCGCTGACCAGCGATATGCAATTTAATCTGCAATCCTGCGCGGAGGGAATTTTTGGTGTTGTCGCCAAAGAATATTCATCGCGTGACACGGTTAACCTGTTGCAGGGTGATTACGGCGTCGAACGGAATCTGAAAAAATACTTTAAACCATGGCTGACCGCCGGTTCCTTGTTCCTGGTATGGATGGCGTGGCAGCTTAGCTTTAATATTTTTAATTATCTTAAATTAAACGCGCAGAGTACTGATTTGGATGTACAGGTGGCGGAGGTATATAAGGCCGCTTTTCCTGCCGGCAAAAAGCCCAGCGGGATCAGTGAGCGCAATGATATGGAACGTCGTTTAAAGGAGTTACGTAAACAGCAAGGCGCAGGTGGTGGCGGGTTGTCCGAGATGCTGGTGCAGACCGGTCCGGTGTTAAAAGAAATGCAGGGCATGAATATTAAATCATTGCGGTATGTTGATGGCCGGATGGATATCGAATTAAGTATTAAGTCCTCCAGTGAATTGGACCCACTCAAAGATCGGATCAGCAAACAAACCGGGCTGAGCGTTGAAGTGCAGCAGGCTTCAAGCAAAGGTGATCAAACCGATGTACGGTTACAAATAAAGAGGAAAGGCTAGTGAAAGAACAAATTCAAGCCTACCTGGATGGTTTAAATGACCGTGAACGCCGGTTGGTGATGGGTGGTGTGGTGGTATTGATTGTTATCATTGCCTACCAGTTTATCTGGTCGCCCTTTATCGGCGGGCTGGACAAGTTAACAAAAAAGGTGGAGCAGCAACAGCAGGATATCCTCTGGATGCAAAACAGCATGCAAGAACTCAGGGAGCTGAGTAAGTTTGCAACAAAATCTGAAGGTGCCAGTACTGCCGTATACAGTACGATTGAAAATAGTGCCCGCA
>JAYSTO010000307.1:0-1924 GCA_043719675.1 Gammaproteobacteria bacterium
CCAAAGACAGTGAAGCGCGTGCGCTGATCGACTTTGTACTTAATCTCAAATAACAGAAGGGGTGGATAGATATGGCATGGACATTTAATAATCCGCTGCATAGCTTGGCTACCGACGATCAAAATAATGCGGCAATTAAGGTATGGGAAGGCGAGAGTTTGGGTGGTATCACGGAAAACAATAATCGCTTGCCCCAGCCGGTCGTAGGTTTATTGATGCTTACCATTTTGGCAGCTTTCTTATGTACATTTCCGCTCTGGGGGCAACGTCCCACTGCGGCGATCTATGAAGAATATGTTGCGATGATGAGTGACCCCAAAGTTCAGGCAATGAATGACGACCAAGCAATCCAATACATTGTCGAGACTGTTAAGGCAAAGGGCTCTAAGTGGGCGGCATTACAAGAACGTCATCCGGTGGATATGGACGATTTGAAGTTATACAAACCGCAAATTGAAGAACTGCAGCGCAAAAATGCGCGGATGGACGAGTTCACCGTCGTGGGCGATAAGATTGTAGTTGCCAATTTTGAAGGTAACTGGATTGACGAAGCCAAGGGTGATCGTGAGCGTAAACAACCCTGGTGGGATAAGGGCTATCTAATTGATGTTTTCTACGTAATCTATTTCTGCATCGCGCTGATTATTGTGGTCAAGCGACTGCCGCCGTATACGTATAAACCAACTCATCACCATTAATTTCTAGGAGGTTGCCATGATTGATTTAGATAACGGTCCGTTGGCGATGCTGATTAATATATTCATTGTGTTTTTCTTTCCTTGGGTCTACAGCTTCTACATTGACCAGACTGACAAACACAAGCCGCCTATCGATACTTACTCAAAATAGGTTGCGTTAGCAAAAAATGAAAGCCACGCCGTCCGCACCGGGCGGCGTGGCTTTCTTCGTTCAGCGCCTCGAAAAATACAAACACGTGTTTTTCCTAATGCGGCTGAATTTATCTCTAGTGGCCTATGCAAAATCTCGCGAACTGGTTTAGCAGTAGTACGGCTTTCCCTCAATTCCTCATAGCAGATTCTCAAAGCCCGCTGGGTTTTGACATGAGTATTGATGGGATGCAAACACACGGTTTTAGTGTTGGCATCTTTATATTTCTAATTATTGGAATACTTGTGTTTACTTTGATTGTCTTCGCGTTCTTGCCGAAGAAGACCGGTGCGCGACTTAAAACTGGCGAAAAATATTTATTCGCTTGGATTCTTTTCGGGGTGGTGGTGTCCATTATATTTGGAGCCAGTCAGTTATTATTTGGTAACTTGTTTTAACGGAGGCTAAGAAAATGGGTGAATATTTAAATTCTCTCGATGACGGTTGGAGTATCTATTTGTGGCTCGTTGCTGGCGCGGCAATCATTATTACGGCCGTGTTTATGATTCGCTGGGCGGCGCGAAATGAACAATTTGACGAAGACATCAAATACGTCGTGTTCGATGAAAATGACAAGGACAAAATGTCACCCGAGGAATTCACGAAAGCACAGGAAGTCTGGAAGAAGCAGGGTGAGTTACGCGACGAATTCTTAAAGAAACATGCTGAGCGGAAGAAGGCCAAGTAACTCGATCATGAGGCGCGCTGAAAAAGTTATCGTTAGTATTATCGTGAGCGTGATCGTGCTCGTGGGTGGTGTAAAGGCCTGGTTAGGTCATTTCAAAATAAACGATACCGCCGATGTCCCATTTTATACCACGGCGTCGAATGACTTAAATCGTCATGCGAACGCAATTTATAAACAGCAAAAATGCAAACAATGCCATTTGCTTTGGGGCTCACGGGATCTAACACAGTCCGTACCCGCGCCCGCGCTCGATGGTATTGGATCCCTGCACGATGAAGAGTGGTTCTTCAAATATTTTTCCGCTGAAAATCCTCAGGCAATTATTCCGTCGCGTCTGAAAAAACAATA
>JAYSTO010000308.1:0-4033 GCA_043719675.1 Gammaproteobacteria bacterium
ACTTCCCAGTTGATCAATGAGTGACTGGCTTTGCATAATGTTGATCGCCGCTTGCAGTCGCCAAACATTTTCAACACTTCCCCCACATTCAGGTAAATAGGGAGGATTGGCAGTGTTATCAGGGGTGCAGCTAAGTTCACCAGCGTGAGTATAATTTACTGCGATCACCGCATAACCGGCATCAATAAGCCAGTCTCGCGCCAGATCCAGGGGTAAGCCATACGCATCCGATCCTTTTCCATGGCTGGCCACCACCACTGGATAGGGGCCGGTGATAGTAGCCGGTGGCACGACAATGACACCCTCGACATGGCTGGTGCCTTCATCGTAGCTGAAGTTGTGCGCAGTCCCGCTGCCTACCATATAAAATGTATCCACCAGCGTCAGTGTGCCAGTCAATATAACGGGATCTTTTGCAAATACCTTTGAAAAAATAAGGCTCGTCATCAAGATAATGATAATTCTGAAAAACAGGTTCGATACTTTCATGTTAATTTACCTCACTGATAGTTTGAAATTCTATTGTCATAATTTCTGTCAAAACATCACGCTTGTCCAGAGGCTGATTGGTGCAGGCACCGCAATCCTCGGCCAACACCAGGGTGGTGACCAGCAGGCTGCCGGTCAGAATGGTTGTGTTTTTCATTGTTTATTCCTTGAAACTGTAAGAGATTGAGAAACTGGGTACGACATTCTCATTAACGCGCGCCTGGTTTGTTGGTTGACAGGAGATAGCAGGTTTTTTTAACTGGCGAGCCAAACCCGGCTATCAATGCAGTGGTCAAATCGAATCAGACACATTGACGCATCTAAAGATTTGTAAACGATGGTAGTTGCCAATTCACAGCCGATCGCGCACGATAATCCCTTTCGCACTACCTATAGGCAACCCTGTAAACTTACCCTGTTTCGGAACAATAAAACCCATGCGCCAATCACTCTCCGTACAACAATGGATCATTTTCATCGCGGCACTGCTGCTGATCATTGTCGCTACCCAGATTGAACTGGTGAAGTTTGCGGCGGATAAACTTGGCCTGCCCAGTCAGGGCATGGTCTTGTTGTTATTTATTTCGTTACTGGGTAGCATGATTAATCTGCCGTTGTTTCTAATTCAATCCACCTTTGACCCGGCTACGTTAGCCGACTCATTCAAGCAAGTGGCCGGGGAACGATCGTTCACCCCCGGTTATACGCAAATCGCGATCAATGTTGGCGGCGCGGTTATCCCGCTGGGCTTTTGTGTTTTTCTTATCGTGCAGCAACCCTTGCCGTGGATCGGATTACTGTTGGCGATTACTTTCACCTGTGCAGTGAGTTATTTACTCAGCCGTCCGGTAGCGAACATGGGTATCGGCATGCCGGTGCTGGTGGCGCCGATCACGGCGGCGATCACCGCGATTGTCCTGGCACCCCAGCACAGCGCGCCAGTGGCCTACATCAGTGGTACACTCGGCGTTTTGCTTGGTGCGGATATTTTGCGCCTGAAAGATATCCGGCAACTGGCGGTGCCGATCGCCTCCATTGGCGGTGCGGGTACCTTTGATGGCATCTTTCTTACTGGCCTAATCGCAGTATTACTGACTTAATTTTGTTGTTAAAAATGCATTACTGATTAAAATAGTGATGATCTGCGTACCCCTGTTTTTTCCGCCAGTATGCTATGATATATTTATTTCCACCTTACCAACAGTACGCGGAAAGCTAAGCAACGAGGTCATGTATGAATGCAATTGTAATTGAACATGTCAAGGTGAGCGAGCTGCCTGAGGATTGGCGTGCCCGGTTGCACGCAGCAGGCAATGCCTGCGTTACTGTCCGGATTGAGGAAGAGTCGGAACAGACTGCAACCCAATCAGAAGCATCATTCGTCACGAATGATCCCGCTTTCGGTATTTGGCGCGACCGGGAAGACATTACTGATGTGGAAGCCTACGTGCGTAAACTTCGTGCGCCACGTTTTACACGCGAGTAAGCGAACCTCGAATGCTGGTTGATACCGATGTGCTTATCTGGCATCTGCGTGGCTTGCCCAAGGCCTCGCAACGACTGGATCAGTTACCCAGCCTGACGGTTTCGGCGATTACCTGGCTGGAACTACTGCAAGGCTTTCGCAACAAAGCGGAAATGCAGGCAGTACAAAAAAGTCTTCAACTACGCAATGCCAAACAGTTACCGCTGACGCCTGCAATTACCGAGCGAGCTATTGTGTTAATGGAAGCACTCACCTTAAGTCACGGTTTGCAGTTGGGCGATGCCTTGATTGCCGCCACTGCTCTGGAACATAATCTGACCGTGCTCACCGGCAACACCAAACATTTTACACCCATTGGCGAACTGAAGATTGAACGGTTTGATCCCTGAATTCGACGCGGATAAATTTCGAGTCTTCCAACAAGCTGATAACCAATAAACGATCACCATTAACAATGTCCACACACCCAGCACGCACCATCCTCATCACCGGCTGCTCCAGCGGAATTGGTCTGTGCGCCGCAGAGCAACTCAAGGCGCGCGGCTATCGCGTGTTTGCCACGGCACGTCACAACGACGATGTCAGCCGTTTGTTATCACTGGGGTTTGAAAGCCTGCAACTGGATTTGCGTGACAGTGCTTCCATTCGTCAGGCCGTGGCCATTATATTAGAGCGCACCCAGGGCGAGCTGTATGCGCTGTTTAATAACGGTGCCTATGGTCAACCCGGTGCGGTCGAAGATCTGCGCCGCGAGGTGTTACGCGCACAATTTGAAACCAATCTGTTTGGCTGGCTGGAATTAACCAATTTGATTCTCCCCGTTATGCGCCGTCAGGGTTATGGACGCATCATTCACAACAGCTCCATCCTGGGCCTGGTGGCCATGCCGCTGCGCGGCGCGTATAACGCCAGTAAGTTTGCCCTGGAGGGATTGACCGATACATTGCGCCAGGAACTGGCCGGGACCAATATCCATGTCTCGTTGATTGCCCCCGGCCCCATCCTCAGTCGTTTTCGGCAGAATTCCCTGGCGATGCTGCACCAAACCATCGACATTCAGAATAGCCCGCATCGGCTGCGATACGAAATCATGTTGGCACGACTGAGCAAACCCGGCCCTGCCGCGCCCTTCACCTTACCGCCGGAGGCCGTGGTCAAAAAGCTGTTACATGCCCTGGAAAAGCCCCGGCCCAAACCACGCTATTACGTCACCTTTCCCACGCACCTGTTTGCCCTGCTGCGCCGCGTGCTGCGGGCGCGTTGCCTGGATAAAATCCTCTCGCGGTTTTAAAACCTGAGGTTTATTGTTTTAACCCGCCAAACTGCGCTATCCTAGACAAAATAACTTCAGCCCAGGTGCCCCCATGATCCTCATCGAAGAACTCAAACGCCAGGCCGAAAAGCAGCAAAACGATCAAGAGCAAAGCGGACAGGCCGACAGCGGTGTACATCACCTGCGTTGTATGAAAAGCGCGGCAAGCTTACGGGATATTTATCACTACCTGCATGAACTCTCCGAATTATTAAATCAGTTGCAACCTGATATCCGTGTGGCGATGGACCTGGGTATAATTGGCACATTAACCGAATTACAGCAAAGCGAATATCGCTTGTTTGCTGAGAGCACCCACCGCAAAGAAGTTGTGCGCCTGGTGTTTGCCCTGCAAGGCGACAACAATCTAGAACTTGAAAACGTTGATAGCCCGGAGATACAGGCACAACTTGACCAGTGTAAACGGCAGGGGTTGATTGTTTCGTATATTTCACGCAACCCTGACAAGATCAGTATTCACGGTTATATACCCATCGGTATTGAATTCTATTCGGATTTTGTTGAATCCAATATTCATGTCGTATTGCAAAATCTCAACAAACTCGCCGACCAGCATTTTTTACTGCATTGTGATCATATCAATGAGGACACGCTCAATCATCTTGGCAATTTTCTACTGCGGCGCAAGAACAAATTTATGGAAGTATTGGTCGAAGACACCAATAATATCAGCGGCACGTTTCGCTCAGGACAACATCAGCTTACCTCACGCGGTCCGAAAACCG
>JAYSTO010000309.1:0-31906 GCA_043719675.1 Gammaproteobacteria bacterium
AATCGGCGGAGTTTGATGAAGCAAAATCACCGATCACCCTGGCGTTAGGCAAGGACATCAGTGGTACACCGATGGTGGTGGATTTAGCGCGTATGCCACACTTGTTAGTAGCCGGTACCACGGGTGCAGGTAAATCCGTGGCACTCAATGCGATGTTGTTGAGTATTTTATATAACGCCAAACCCACTGAGGTTCGACTGATCCTGATTGATCCGAAGATGTTGGAGCTTTCAATCTATGAAGGCATTCCACATTTATTGGCGCCGGTTGTTACGGACATGAAACAGGCCGCGCACGCCTTGCGCTGGTGCGTAGTGGAAATGGATCGGCGTTATCAACTCATGTCGGCGTTGAAGGTACGGAACATCGCCGGTTACAACAAAAAAATTCTCGAAGCGAAAGAAGCGGGGGAACCGATCCTCGATCCATTATTTCCGCCCGATCCCGATCGACAGGCCCCCGAGTTATCCACCTTGCCGTACATCGTGGTGATTGTCGACGAATTGGCTGATATGATGATGCTGGTCGGCAAAAAAGTGGAACAGTTGATTGCACGTCTGGCACAAAAGGCCCGTGCCGCCGGTGTGCATCTTATTCTGGCAACACAACGTCCCTCGGTGGATGTGCTGACGGGATTGATCAAGGCCAATATTCCCTCGCGCATTGCGTTTCAGGTCTCATCACGCATCGATTCGCGCACGATCCTGGATCAACAAGGGGCCGAACAATTATTAGGCCATGGTGACATGTTGTATTTGCCGCCGGGTGTCGGCGTGCCAATTCGTATTCATGGTGCTTTTGTCTCCGATCAAGAAGTGCAGCGTGTGGTTGAATATTTAAAGAAACAAGGTAAACCGCAGTACGAAGAAGATATTCTGATCAGCAACATGGCCGAGCAGAACAGCTCAGCCAGTCTGACCGGCATCGAATCGACTGACTATGATCACGAACAGGACCCGTTGTATGATGAAGCGGTAAAAATTGTGACGGAATCACGTCGCGCCTCGATTTCCGGTATTCAACGGCGTTTAAAGATTGGTTACAACCGTGCCGCACGCATGGTCGAGACTATGGAAGCCGCGGGCGTGGTTGGCCCGCAAGAGACCAGCGGTAATCGCGAAGTATTGGCCCCACCACCACCAAAAGGATAAGTTTACAATGTTGTTACGATTCTCTATTACAGCGGGTTTGCTGATACTTAATCAAGCGGGTTGGGCGGCTTCGTTGCAAACATATTTGGGCAATGTCAAAAGTATTACTGCGAAATTTGAACAGCATGTTCAAAACGAGACAATGGATAAAAAAAATCAGAGTCACGGTATCCTGGTGATACAAAGTCCGAACAAGTTTCGCCTGGAATATAGCAAACCTTATAAACAGATTTACGTCGCCGATGGCAAGCGCCTGTGGAGCTACGATGAAGACTTGGAACAAGTGACCGTCAAGACACAGGCAAACATGCTGAGCAACACACCGGCGATGGTGTTGAGTAATCCTGCGGAGTTGGACAAGGTATATAAAGTAAAACCACAAGGCATGGCGGAAGGGGTTGAATGGTTCCACCTAACACCATTACAGAGTGAGAGTGGCTTCGATTTTGTGCGGTTAGGGTTTGTTGAGCGAAAGCTCCGTATTTTTGAAATGCAGGATTCATTCGGCCAAACGACCCAGCTCCATTTTACTGATTTGAAATACAACACCGCACTACCGAAGGACAGCTTTGTTTTTACCCCGCCTGGCGGTGTGGATGTTATTGAAGACACCGAGATTGACACCAAGAGACCGACAAAAAAGCATGATGGCTGATTTGTTTCAAGGGCAAACGGATACGGCGTTCAAGCCGCTTGCTGATCGGATGCGGCCACGGACATTGGCTGAAATATATGGTCAACAACATCTATTAGCTCCTGGCAAACCACTGTATCAGGCCATTACCGCCGGTAAATTACATTCGATGATTTATTGGGGGCCGCCTGGTACGGGTAAGACTACCTTAGCGCGGGTGATTGCTTTGCACTGTGATGCGGAGTTTATAAATCTGTCGGCGGTGCTGGCGGGGGTTAAGGAAATCCGCCAGGCAATCGAACAGGCCAAACAAGTAAAATATCAGTCACAACGCCGTACGGTGTTATTTGTGGATGAAGTCCATCGCTTTAATAAAGCGCAGCAAGATGGCTTTTTGCCGCACGTGGAAGACGGCACCGTGACCTTTATCGGCGCAACCACCGAGAATCCGTCATTTGAATTGAATAATGCCTTGTTATCGCGGGCACGTGTGTATGTCTTGAAGTCACTCACGACTGCCGATTTAATTGCAGTGATCGATCGTGCGCTTGCCGATAACGAACAAGGTTTGGGTCTGCTCAATCTGCACGTTGCAGCAGACGCGCGTCAGCAACTGGCACAAGCCGCCGATGGCGATGCACGGCGCGTATTGAATCTATTGGAGATCGCCGCTGATCTGGCGACTGAGAATCACGGCAAGCGCGTGATTGATGCAGAAGTATTAAGCAATGTGTTGGTCAATAGCCTGCGGCGGTTCGATAAGCAGGGTGAATATTTTTATGATCAAATCTCGGCATTACACAAAAGTATTCGCGGCTCCTCACCCAACGCCGCCTTATATTGGCTAGTGCGGATGCTGGACGGTGGTTGTGATCCGATCTATATCGCCCGTCGTTTGGTGCGCATGGCCTCGGAAGACATTGGCAATGCGGATATGCAAGCCCTGAACCTGACCATGAATGTTTGGGATGTGCAAGAGCGACTGGGTTCTCCGGAAGGGGAGTTGGCCTTGGCCCAGGCGGTGGTGTACCTTGCCTGTGCTCCCAAGAGTAATGCCGTCTATATCGCCTTACATGCTGCGCAAGCGGCTGTGAAGAAATACGGTAGTAGCGAGGTGCCCTTGCATTTACGCAATGCGCCCACGACTTTGATGAAGGAATTGAATTATGGCAAGGCCTATCGGTATGCCCACGATGAACCCTATGCTTATGCCGCTGGTGAAAGTTATTTCCCTGATGAGGTGATCGAGCAAGCTTATTATTCGCCGACCAGTTTTGGTTTGGAGCAAAAGATCAAAGACCGGCTGGCCTTTTTGCGCAGTCTGGACGAAAAGGCCGAGTCCGCCTGAGTATGCAGCACTTAATTTTAGTATTTGTCGGTGGCGCGGTGGGTTCGGTATTTCGCTACGCAGTTTCAATCGGCATGTCGCGCTGGTTGGGCACAGCGTTTCCCTATGGCACACTCACGGTCAATGTTGCCGGATCGTTGTGCATGGGTTTCTTGTACGTCTTGATCGTGGAGCGTGCCAGTCTTAGCGCGGAATGGCGCAGCCTGTTATTAATCGGTCTGTTGGGCGGTTTTACGACCTTCTCCTCGTTTTCAATGGAAACCTTGTTGTTGATCCAAGACGCGGCTTGGCTCAAGGCAGCTGTCAATACACTGCTGAATGTGATCTTGTGCCTGTTCGCGGCGTGGGTTGGTTTATTACTTGGGAGGCTATTATGAAACAAACCGAAGTCACGATAGTACGCGTTTATTTAACCGAAGGTGAAAAGCAATTAGCGACTTTGCTGAAACGGCTGCGCGATTGGGAAAAATTGCGTGGTGTCACGGTCTTTCGCGGCATCTCCGGTTTTGGTGAGTCCGGTGTCATCCATACGACCAAGATTATCGATCTGTCCCTGGATCTACCGATTGTGGTAGAATTTTTCGATGAACCACACAAGATCGATGTTATCTGTGAACATTTGAGCACTATCGTCAAGCCGGGTCATTTGATCCGCTGGAATGCCACCACCAACGAATAACAACCACGAAACCCTACTCTATGTTAGATCCAAAATGTCTTCGCACCGAACTTGATGCCACGGCGACGCAATTATTGCGGCGTGGTTTTCAGCTGGATGTTGTGCAGATCAATGCCCTTGAGCAAGAACGCAAGCGTGTGCAAGTCAGGACTCAGGAATTGCAGGCACAACGTAAAAAAATTTCCAAAGAGATTGGTATTGCCAAGAGTAAAGGCCAGGACGTGGAGGCCTTGATGGCAGAAGTTGCTGCACTGGCGTCTGGGTTGAGTGCGAGCGAGGCAGAACTCACGCGGATTCAGACGGAGATGGACGCCATCCTCATGGCGGTTCCCAATATTCCACACACCAGTGTGCCTGAGGGACGTGACGAGACCGCCAATGTCGAGGTACGCAAATGGGGCACACCGCGTCAATTTGCTTATCCACCACGTGATCATGTCGATATTGGTACCAGCTGCGGTCAATTGGATTTTGATACGGCCACAAAAATTACCGGTTCACGCTTTGCCGTAATGAGCGGCCAGGTCGCGCGTTTACATCGTGCCCTGATCCAGTTTATGTTGGACTTGCATTCGACCGAGCATGGTTACACTGAAACATACGTGCCGTATTTGGTCAATGCCGAGTCCTTACGAGGCACTGGCCAATTGCCGAAATTCGCAGCGGATTTGTTTAAACTCGAAGGCGAGCAAGAATATTATTTAATTCCTACTGCGGAAGTGCCGGTCACCAATATTGTCCGTGATGTTATTATTGACCATGAAACCATGCCGCGTAAATTTGTCTGTCATACGCCGTGTTTTCGCAGTGAGGCCGGTTCCTACGGCAAAGACACGCGCGGCATGATCCGTCAACATCAATTTGAAAAGGTTGAGTTGGTGCAAGTGGTGCAAGCGGGGAATTCGTATCAGGCACTGGAAGAGTTGACCTCACATGCCGAACAGGTCTTGCAACGCTTGGAGTTGCCGTATCGCGTGATGGCGCTATGTGCCGGTGACACGGGATTCTCTGCCGCAAAAACCTATGATCTGGAGGTATGGTTACCCGGACAGGCAAAATACCGTGAGATATCTTCGTGCAGTAACTTTGAAGATTTTCAGGCGCGCCGTATGAAGGCACGTTATCGTAATCCTCAGACTGGTAAACCGGAATTAGTACACACTGTCAATGGTTCCGGGTTGGCAGTGGGGCGTACCTTGGTGGCGGTGTTAGAGAATTATCAACAAGCCGATGGTAGCGTGACCATTCCTGCTGCATTAGTGAAATACATGGGTGGCAAAACTACCATTACTTAAATTATTTGCACTAATACGAACACAAACACAGCAATACCCAGTAGCAATAAGGCCAACGTTTGCCAATCTTTGCGCTCGCCTTTAGGGCTGTTCTCCATGCTGCGCTTCACGCGTGGCCACAGGTAGAGGATCATCAAGCCCATAAACACGGCTGAAACGATTTTGTATAATGTACTGTCTTCCATTGCGTTACACTCATGTTGAGTTGAAATAAAAAGGCCCCGAAACCGGGGCCTTCATTATGCAGGTATAGCTATGTGAATCAATCATCACTGCTCATAATGCCAAGAATTTGCAGTAAATGGACAAAGACATTAAAGATATCCATGTACAGATTGACGGTGGCATACAAATAATTGGTTTCTCCACCATGGATAATCTGGCTGGTGTCATACAGGATAAAGCCGCTGAAGATCAATATGGCGGCGCCAGAGATTGCCAATGACAACATCGGCAGGCCGAGAAAAATATTAGCCAGTGCCAATATAAACACCGTGATGAGACCCACCATCAAGAATCCGCCGATGAAACTAAAATCCTTGCGGGTAGTTAACACATAGGCGGAGAGGGCGAGGAAAATCACACCGGTACCACCAAAGGCTGTTGAAATGATTTTTGCACCATTGGCCAACGCCAGGTATTTACTCAGTAGAGGTCCCAGCGCAAAGCCAAATAGGCCTGTGATGGCAAAAACAACCAAAAGACCGGCAGATGAATGGGCGGTACGTGGTAATACAAAAATGGCCAGCCCCATGGCTCCAATGATGGAAAGTAGATAGGTCCAAGGCCCCATCTGCAGGTAGGTCGATACAACAGCAGTCAGTGCGCTAAACAGCAACGTCATGGATAATAGAGCATAGGTATTGCGCAAGACCTGGTTGGATTCCAGAGCAGACTCGCGCGGGCGGGTCACGACAGATGGATTGTTATACATAATTTCACCTCATTGAGAATTGACTGTGTCTAGCATACCGTAAACATGTGTAATATCAACCCCTGTTATGGGGGTGGTAAACCCCTGTATCAACTGGATTTACCTGCTTTTTTCGGGTATTCTGCGCGGCCCTCGCTACTCGCCTAAGGCCAAGTACGGGGGCTGGAGGCCGATTTATCAGGAGAGGTGGCAGAGCGGTCTAATGCGGCGGTCTTGAAAACCGTTGACTCGCAAGGGTCCGGGGGTTCGAATCCCTCCCTCTCCGCCATAAAATACAAAGCCCCGTACAGGGTTTTTCTATACAAGTAAGTCGCAGGCACCGATTCTGTGGCCTACTGCCTTTATATCAAGCAGATTACAAACACCACCCCGCCCATACCGACGATGTCAGCCGTTTAACCTGTGTTCTGCCATTTATGAATGAAGCTTAGATTGGCCTGATAATTTCACCTATGATGTACAGATTACCTCGCCGCGTCGTCACTGGATAAGCCAATGAACCAACAGGCTGTACTACATATAATTGCCACACACACTGAACTCTATCGTGCGGTTGCACAAGAGTGGGTTTCGCTGGCGAAGGCGGCTATTCGTGCGCGAGGCAAATTTTGCGTGGCGCTAACAGGCGGCAATACGCCGCGTGAGTTGTATCGGCTTTTGGCAAGTGATGAATATGCCAAGCAGATCGATTGGTCCGCGACACAGATATATTTCGGTGATGAGCGCTACGTGCCACACGATCACCCGGACAGTAACTTTGGTATGGCAACCGCCACCTTATTGGCACATGTGCCAATACCGGCCAATCAAATTTATCCCATACCCACTCAAGCAGCGCCGCTGGAATGTGCCATCGAATATGCACAAACATTACAACGCACCCTGGCGATCAATACAGTAGGTGTTCCCGTGTTGGATTTGATCTTACTGGGGATGGGGGAGGACGGACATACCGCCTCATTATTTCCTGGTGCCGATGCGCTGGATGTGCATGATCGCATCTGTGCTGCCGTGTATGTGTCGCACTTGGCGTCCTGGCGTTTGACTTTGACTTATCCGGTCATCACTGCCGCACGACAGCGAATTGTTATGGTAGCCGGTAACACTAAAGCGAAGATTTTGGCGAAAGTGTTATCCGATAAAATCGCGAACGATTTGCCGATGCAACGCATCGCCTTAGCTGCGCCAACAACGTGGTACCTTGATAAGGCTGCGGCGTCGGTACTGCCCATGGATAAGACCTGATGTGGTTATTGGCCGGTGATGTGGGTGGAACAACCACACGCTTGCGTTTGGCAAGCTTACAAGAGGGGATAATTGCAGAGTCGATTACCGAACAGTATTCCAGCCAGCACTATCCGGGTTTATTCACTCTCTTAACCGAGTTTCTGGCCGCACACCCATGTGTGTCGATTGCGGCGGCGTGTCTTGCGGTTGCAGGCCCAATCACAGCGCAATCTGCCACCGTCACAAATTTACCTTGGACTTTTACCACGCAGGAACTTGCCAGCCGTTTTAATATTGCGAAAGTAACACTGGTCAATGATTTTCAAGGTGTTGGTTATGGCATTGAGACACTGCTAGCCTCTGAATTGCTGATTCTGCAACAAGGTCATGCACAGCTGCATGGTGTGTGTGCGATATTGGGTGCAGGTACGGGCTTGGGTATGGGCATCATGGTTTGGCGGGATGGCGAATATGTCATGTTGCCGAGTGAGGGAGGGCATGCCGATTTTGCACCGACAACCGATGAACAGTGGATTGTCTGGAAAGCACTGCATCAGCAGTGGGGTCGAGTCAGTGTCGAAGCTATCTTATCAGGGAGCGGGCTGGAAAATATCTATCGCGTTTTGTATCAGCACGTCCATACCCATGCCGGTAACCAGGCACGCTGCAAGGCAGAGTTGATTAGCCAACGGGCGATGCGTGGCGAGGATCCCGTTGCTGTGCAAGCACTGAACCTGTTTGTGGCGGTGTATGGTGCCCAGGCTGGGAATCTGGCGTTGACGGTGATGGCAACCGGTGGTGTTTATATCAGTGGCGGCATTGCGAGTAAGATCAGTGCGTGGCTGCCACACGGTTCATTTATGCAGGCATTCCATAATAAAGCACCGATGCTGACAGTGATGCAGGGATTTCCTGTGCAGGTGATCCTTGATCCGTTAATAGGCTTGCGTGGAGCACTGTGCTGTGCGCAACGTTCGCAGGCAAGTTAAGTTTTATCGTCCAGTGAATTCCGCCAATATTGATCATCACGATCAAATAAACGGGTGTCTTCACTGGGTCCCCAGGAACCGGCGGCATAGGTGGGAATAAATTCACGTTCCGTATCCCACGCCTTCAAGATGGGATCAACCACATCCCAGGCCCAGGCTACTTCATCATAGCGCAGGAACAGCGAGCGATCATTTTTGAGTACATCTAATAATAAGGCTTCATACGCATCCAGCTCGTGGCTTTTGGTCGCACAATAACTGGCATCCAATTGAGTTGTCTGTGCCAGCATTTCCAAACCCGGTTCTTTGACTTGGAGTTCAATACGCAGACATTCGTTGGGTTGGATGCCTAAGATGATCCAGTTGGGACTGAGTTTGTCAATTTGAGTTTTACGAAACAATTGTTGTGGTGGGTGTTTAAAACGAATGCTGATGGCCGAGCTGCCCTTGGCCATACGTTTGCCGGTGCGCAAATAAAACGGTACATTGCGCCAGCGCCAGTTGTCGATATATAACTTCAGTGAGGCGTAGGTCTCGGTGGTGCTTGCGCTGGGCACATTCTCTTCTTGTAAATAACCTTTAACTTTTTCACCATTGATGATGCCGGGTGCGTATTGCGCACGAAAGGCGTGGGCATTCACGGCGCGGCGTGAAATTGGTCGTACAGATTTTAATACCTTAACCTTTTCATCTCGCAATGATTCGGCGTCCAGACTCGGTGGCGGCTCCATGGCCACGAGTGTCATCATTTGCATGAGATGACTTTGGATCATGTCACGCAATGCCCCGACACCATCATAGAAGCTGGCGCGTCCGGCGATGCCTTGCGATTCGGAGTGGGTGATCTGGATATGATCAATGTAATTGCGATTCCATAAGGGTTCCAACATGAGGTTGGCAAAACGAAACACCAGGACATTTTGCACCATGCCTTTACCCAGATAATGATCGATGCGAAAAATCTGTTTTTCATCAAATTCACGGTGTAGATTTTCATCCAGCAGGTTTGCGCTTTGGCTGTCGTAACCAAACGGCTTTTCAATGACGATCCGGCGCCAGGCGGTTTCATTTTTATTTAAATCGGCACCGGCAATGGCATGTGTCACCGGGGTGTATTGCGAGGGTGGGACGGCCATGTAAAACACCATATTGCTTGATAATGATTTCGCTTCGATCATGGACTTGAGTTGCAGCAATGATGCCGCGCTGGTCATATCACCAGAGAAAAAATGCAGGCGTTGCAACAGGCGGCTGAGTACGTCGGGTTTAATCCCGCCACGCGCTTTTTCGCTCAGTAGTTCGCGAATTTGCTCGCGCCAGTTGTCTTCATTGATGGATTGGCGGCTAAAACCGATAATCGCCATACCCGGCGGCAATCGATTGGCTTCTTCCAAGTGGTAGATGGCGGGCAAGAGTTTCGTCCGTGCCAAGTGTCCGGTTGCGCCAAATACAATAAAGGTGCATGCCTCACTCATGAGGATTTGTCCTTGATTGTATGACCACCAAAGGCCTTGCGCATCATGGATAACATGCGATTGGCATAACCTTCATTGTCCTGACTTGCAAAGCGCATGTACAACGCCATAGCCAGTACCGGTGCTGGAACACCTTGCGCGATACTCTCCTCAACAGTCCAGCGGCCTTCCCCGGAGTCCGCCACAACAGGTGAACTGGCATCGAGCGTTTGATTATCTTGCAGGAAATCAGCGGTAAGGTCCAACAACCAACTGCGCACCACCGAGCTATGTCGCCAGAGTTCGGCGATTTGCGCCAAGTCGAGATTAAATTCAGCTTTACCGCGTAATAGCGCAAATCCTTCCGCGTAGGCCTGCATCATGCCGTACTCAATGCCATTATGGATCATTTTGGTGAAATGGCCTGCGCCCACCGGACCCACGTGAGCCCAGCCACGTTGTGCATCAGGTGCCAGCACGCGCAAGGCAGGGGCAAGCGAGAGGATATGTTCAGTGGCGCCGCCAGCCATCAGGCAATAGCCTTTCTCAAGACCCCAGATTCCACCAGAGGTACCGACATCAACAAAACCAATTTTGTGTTGGGCCAACAGTTCGCCACGGCGTTGACTATCGTGATAATTCGCGTTGCCGCCATCAATAATGATGTCGTCCGCATCTAAAAGCGGAATGAGCTCGATGATGGCGTTTTCGGTGGGTGTGCCACTGGGTAACATCAGCCAAATATGCCTTGGCGGGGTGCATTTTTTTACGATGTCGGCAAGTGAGGTCGCCATTTTCATGCCGACTTCGCCAGCCAGGGTGTGAACGATGTCTGAGCTGCGATTGTGGCCAATAACATCAATGCCGCCTTTGCACAATCGGCGCACCATATTTGCACCCATTTTGCCCAAACCGATGATCGCCAGTTGCATGATGGTTTCCTGATAGAAGTATTCCACTAAGACTATACTAAAAATCACGGCTAGAATGAATTTATAGCAAAAAAACGCTGCCTAAAAAAAGCAGATGTGTAAATACATTCCGATAACTTACAGAATCTGCCTATTCAGTGGAAGTGGTGGTGAGTTATAATGCGGCATAATTTAAAAAAGGGTATTACCCCATGATTAAAGTGATGCTTGCGGATGATCACGATCTGGTCCGCACAGGTCTGCGGCGGTTACTGGATGATGTTGAGGGTATTCAAGTTGTTGGTGAAGCAACCAGCGGCGAACAGGCGGTTGAGATGGTTCGTCAGCTGCCGGTTGATGTCATCTTAATGGATATTAATATGCCTGGTATCGGCGGTTTGGAAGCAACCCGCAAGATACTGTTCAAATATCCGGTGATCAAAATTATCATTGTCACCATGAACGAGGACGAGGTCTTTGCCCAGCGCTTGCTGAAAGCGGGTGCGGCAGGGTATCTTACCAAAGGCTGTCGCATCGCAGAAATCACCCACGCGATCCGCGAAGTCATGGCCAATAAGCGCTATATCACGCCGCAGATGGCGCAACAGTTGGCATTAGCAGAAATATCCCCCGATGGGGATCGATCACCCTTTAAGGACCTGTCTGAGCGCGAACTGCAGGTGATGGTGATGATCATGGATGGCAAAAAGGTTAATGAAATTTCTGACAAGCTGTGCTTGAGCCCAAAAACCATCAGCACCTATCGGCAACGGCTATTTACCAAATTGAACATTCAAAGTGATGTGGAGTTGGCGCGGCTGGTGCTGCGTTACGGTGTGATGCAAGGTCAGCAACCTGATTAACGGCTGGTATGGATAACAATATTTTTGATTTGAATTGCACGCGATGCAAACGACTTGCCCAACACTTAAAACAAGTCCGGCATGAATTTCCACATTATCACGCCAAACCCGTGCCACCCTTTGGTGTAGCAAAACCCAGACTGTTGATCGTCGGCCTCGCTCCGGGTATGCACGGTGCGAACGCCACGGGCCGGCCATTTACCGGGGACCATGCTGGTATCCTTTTATATAACAGTCTCTATACTTATGGTTTTAGTAATAACGCGAAGGCGGTGTCGTTGAGTGATGGACTGGTATTAAAACACTGTCGCATTACCAATGCTGTGAAATGTTTGCCCCCGGAAAACAAACCCACGGGAGAAGAAATTACGACATGTAATACCTATCTGGCCAATGAACTCCAATTAATGAAGGCCGGTGGCGCCATCCTGACACTGGGCGGTATCGCCCATCAATCCGTTTTGAAGGCGCTGGATCTTAAAAAGTCGTCGTATCCCTTCGCGCATGGTAAACAATACCTGTTGCCCAATGACGTTACCCTGTTCACCTCGTATCACTGTAGCCGTTACAACACCCAAACCAAACGATTAACCGAAAAGATGTTCCATCAGGTTTTTGCCCAGATCAAAACATACCTTGCTCTTTGATTATGTCGCATGAAATCAGCGAGAAAATCAGCCACTTTCTAAAAACACTGCCGAATCAACCCGGCGTGTATAAGATGATCAACGTCAAGGGCGAGGTGATCTATGTTGGCAAGGCGGCTAATTTAAAGAAACGTGTCACCAGTTATTTTCAAAAACGCACTCAGGACATCAAGACTTCCGTATTGGTTGCGCATATCGACCATGTCGATACGATCATTACACACACTGAGAGTGAAGCGCTGTTATTAGAAAATAATCTGATTAAAAGCCTTAAACCACGCTACAACATTCTCTATCGTGATGATAAAAGCTATCCCTATATCTTTATTTCGATAAACGAGACTTTTCCCCGGCTTGCCTTTCATCGTGGTGCACAACGGGCAAAAGGCCGCTATTTTGGCCCGTACCCCAGCGCTGGCGCTGTACGCGAGACGCTGCAACTATTGCAGAAGTTATTTCCCGTACGTCAATGCGAAGACAGTTTTTTTAAAAATCGATCTCGGCCATGCCTGCAACACCAGATAAAACGCTGTACTGCTCCGTGTGTGGGGTTGGTGAATGAGGCACAATATAAAGAAGACGTGCGGCATGCGATACTATTCTTGGAGGGGCGCAGCAATGATCTCATCGCCGAACTGGTTACGCGAATGGAACTTGCATCAACCAGGTTGGAATTTGAACGTGCCGCCAATATTCGCGATCAGATCAGCAGCCTGCGCCGGGTACAGGAAAAGCAATATATCAATCAGGCAGAGGGGGATTGCGATATTATTGCGGCAGCGGCGGAAAAGGGTATGGGCTGTATCCAGGTATTCACGATTCGTGGCGGAAGAAACTTGGGCAATAAAACGTTTTTTCCAAAATGCGATACAGGCAGTGACGGCCCATCACTGCTCGATGCCTTCTTGCCGCAATATTATCTACGCAGCAATAACAGTTTAAGCCGTGATATTCCAACCTTGATTCTGCTTTCCGAAGCCATTGCTAGTGAGCAATTATTACAAACCTTATTTGCGGATCTTGCTGGCCATGATCTGCAAGTAACGCATACCAGTCGGGGACAACGTCGGCAGTGGCTAAATATGGCGATGCAAAATACCAAGGCAACATTGCAGACACACATGCTGAGCCAAAGCACGTTATTGCAACGCTTTACAGCATTACAAGAATCACTCGATCTGGATGAGATGCCAGAACATATTGAATGTTTTGATATTAGTCATACCATGGGTGAGGCCACAGTGGCGTCGTGTGTGGTGTTCAATAGTAATGGTCCGGCGCGCTCTGATTACCGCCGATTTAATATTACGGATGTGACGCCCGGAGATGATTATGCCGCGATGGAACAGGCCTTGTTACGCCGATACAAAAAACTGGAACAAGGCGAGGGTAAAATACCGGATATCATTTTTATCGATGGTGGCAAGGGCCAATTACATCGTGCCCAAGCGGTGCTGAATGAACTGCAATTGGGTTATATTACACTGTTGGGTATTGCCAAAGGGCCCGCACGACGCCCTGGGCAGGAAACATTGACTCTCGCCAGTCACTTGTCGGATCAAGAGCGCGAGTTTATACTGCCTGCCGATTCAATGGCCTTGCATCTGATTCAGCAAATACGTGATGAGGCACATCGCTTTGCCATTTCCGGGCATCGCCAACGCCGACAAAAAGCCCGCACACACTCGGTATTGGAAGATATTAGCGGATTAGGCCCTAAACGCCGTCAGTTGTTATTGCGTCATTTTGGTGGCTTACAGGAAGTTGCCCGTGCCGGAGTGGCGGACCTGTTGAGTGTCCCTGGGATTGATACCGCACTGGCGCAGCGTATTTACGCCACATTTCATGAAGATTCATAAAGGATTTGTCAGTAATTCACATGAGCATGCCGATCAATATACCTAACAGTATCACCCTTTTTCGGATTGTATTGATCCCGGTGTTCATTGTGGCGTTTTATTGGCCTGGCTTGGCCTGGCAAAATTTATTGCTCACAGGAATATTTTTTATTGCAGGGATCAGCGATTGGTTTGATGGTTATCTGGCTCGCAAGCTTGAACAACAGTCTGCGTTTGGTGCCTTTCTGGATCCGGTCGCGGATAAGTTAATGGTGGCAACGGCGTTATTGTTGTTACTGACCGTGCATCATAGCCCCTTATTTTCTTTACCGGCGATCATCATCATCGGGCGTGAGATTGCCATTTCCGCGTTGCGTGAATGGATGGCCAACATCGGTGAAATCACCAAGGTCTCCGTGAGTTTTTTTGGCAAGATGAAAACCTTTGCCCAGTTGTGGGCCATTGGTTTTTTACTCTATGAAAAACCCATTGGCGTGTTTCCGGTGATGACCATCGGTTATGTCCTGCTTTACATCGCGGCCATCCTGACGTTATGGTCCATGGTAGTGTATTTGTATGCCGCCTGGCCCAGTCTGGTCGGTAAAGATACCCCAAAAGGTGGCTGACATTCCCTTGACAGACAACACCGGCTGACTACAATACGACACCTCATGCGGGAATAGCTCAGTTGGTAGAGCACGACCTTGCCAAGGTCGGGGTCGCGAGTTCGAGTCTCGTTTCCCGCTCCATATTTATGGGGACAGACCGTAAAATCTGTCCCCATTGTTGTTTTTAGGGCTGGGTAGCAGAGGGGTTATGCAGCGGCCTGCAAAGCCGTGGACGTCGGTTCGATTCCGGCCCCAGCCTCCATGTCTTGCGGCCCGGGTGGCGGAACAGGTAGACGCAAGGGACTTAAAATCCCTCGATCGTAAGGTCGTGCCGGTTCGATTCCGGCCCCGGGCACCATAACTTGTAACATTTTTTCTGAATGATTAACGTATCTGCCTAACTGCGCTAATACTGCTAAGGCCAGCAGTGGTGGGCAACTGCCCGTTGACCTTTTTTTAATCTCTACATGTATACTCCCTCCCACTTTAGTTTGATCACCACGTCTGCCGTGCGGCCAGAGATCGTTATGTAAAGGCGCTAATCTGCAAAATGACCCCGTTCATGCGCAGGGTGTATTTTTTACCTAGGCACTGTGCTTTAATCACTACATTACTTATCCGCAGGTAATGAGCGTTTGAGCATGTATACTCACCTTTCACATTCCGCCAAATAAAGCCAACCACCGTTGTGTATTACGAACATTTCCATTTAAAAGAGCATCCATTTCGTGTGACGAATGATGTTCGCTATTTCTACGCAAGTCCGGAGCATGCACACGCGCTGGCCATGATGGAATATGCCTTAATTAAAAAACAGGGGTTAATGTTATTGACAGGGGCCCCTGGCACAGGAAAAACAATTTTATTGCAGCATTTTTTATCACGCATTGATAAAAATTATCAGGTCATCAAGCTTGAACAAATCCGGCTTCCCGAAGATGAATTCCTTCAACACGTCGTAACTCAGTTAGGCCAGACTCCGGTTTCCGCAAGTAAACGCCAATTAGTGCAGCAGATTCGACACATTGTGCAGGAACGCCATGACAATGGGGATAAGATGATATTAATTATCGATGATGCGCACGATCTCGATATGCAAAATATGGCTTATATAGTTGGTATGTCGCAATTACAAGGCGATAAGGGGTTCTATTGCACGATTTACCTGCTCGGTACTGATAAAGCATTCGAAACACTCAGTAGTCCAACATTTAGTGAACAATTTCAAGTAACTCAATGTCGTGACAAACTCGGTGGCATGAATGAGAGTGAAATAAAAAACTATGTTCTGCATCGGCTAAGCTTGGCGGGAGGCGGCAAGGCGATCTATTTTGATGATGATGTCTTTTCAGTGATTGAGACATATACGGGTGGTTTACCGCGCCAAATTAATATATTGGTTGATCATATGCTGACCACTGCCTATCTGGCTGACACGCATGATATTACGGCAAAAATTGCAGAGACTGCGCTGGGTGAATTACAATGGTTACCGCACGGTATGGCTAATAAAAAGAACGCCGAGCAGAAGGAGGAGACGCCGTTTCAAATTGATAGGCGGCAATCGTACAAATTAATCATTAAATGTAAAAAAACACAAAAGAATGAATTTTTTGTGCGCAAGAAAAAAATTACAATCGGCCGCCATAGCAGTAATGATATCAGTATCGATGATCCCTTGATCAGTCGCGTCCACGCACAAGTACTGCGCCAGGGCAGGATTTATTACATTCGTGACCTTGATTCAAAAAACGGTACATTTATTCAGAAAAAACGCATTAATATTGCGCCGCTGAAAGAAGATACCAAAGTTAGGATCGGCGATTGTGTTTTTATGTTGGTCAGAGACGGGAGCCGTGCTGCAAGCAAGGGGCCGAAAAAATAATCGCGGTATCGCCCAATTTGGCCCGATATATCCATGGGTTGGTGCTGGTCGATACGCGGCGCGCCACGTATAATTCACCGATTCGCAATATATTTAAGAATTAATCAGGTAGTCGAGGATGGACATATGGCGAAGCCGATAGTGGGTGTGGTAATGGGTAGTAATAGCGACTGGCAAGTCATGAGCCACGCCGTAGACATCCTCAAAGAATACAGTGTGGCGTACGAAACGAAGGTGGTATCCGCTCATCGTACCCCGGATCTATTATTTCATTATGCCGAAACTGCCGCTGAGCGTGGCTTGCAATGCATTATTGCAGGCGCAGGTGGTGCGGCACATTTACCCGGCATGCTTGCAGCCAAGACCACGATCCCCATATTAGGCGTACCGGTAACCTCTCGGACTTTAAAAGGGTTAGATTCGCTCTTATCCATCGTGCAAATGCCCAAGGGCATCCCGGTGGCTACCTTTGCTATTGGTGAAGCAGGTGCTACCAATGCCGGGTTATTTGCGATTGCCTTATTGGCCAATCATGATGCAAAACTTGCCAAACGTTTAACCAGCTTTCGCCGTCGCCAGGCCGCCAAGGTGAAGGCGATGAAATTGCCCAAGTGATGATTCTACCCGGCGGGACACTGGGCATGCTCGGTGGTGGGCAATTGGGGCGCATGTTTACACTGGCGGCGCGTACCATGGGATATAACGTCATCGTGCTGGATCCTGATCCAGACAGTCCCGCGGGTGAATTGGCCACCGATCACGTCTGTGCCGATTACACTGACCACACGGCATTGGAATATATTGCCAAGACCTGTGACGCGGTGAGTACTGAATTTGAAAATGTCCCGGCAGCTACATTGGCATGGCTCGCCGGCAAATGCGTGGTTCGTCCTGGCGCCAAGGCAGTGTCCATCAGTCAGAATCGTATCTTGGAAAAATCCTTTTTGCGGGATCAGGGAATACCAACAGCGAAATTCGCAATTGTGCACAGTGCAGTTGATATCGATGCGGCAATAAAAACCACGGGTACACCCGCCATACTCAAAGTGGCGCGATTTGGTTATGACGGTAAAGGCCAGATACGTGTTAACTCAGTGGAAGAAACACATGCCGCACTGCAAGCGATGAACAATGAGCCTTGCGTCTTGGAACAACTGCTCGATTTGCAATGCGAAGTATCCGTGGTGATTGCGCGTGGCTATGATGGCTCGATGATGACGTACCCAGTCGCCGAAAACCGTCATCATCATGGAATTCTCGATATCAGTATTGTGCCTGCACGCGTATCGGCCGCGATCCAAGCTACCGCCAGTGAGATGGCAAAGGTTATCGCGGCAAAGCTCGAATATATCGGTGTTATGGCAGTGGAATTCTTTGTGTTGGAAGGGAATGCGCTGGTTGTGAATGAAATTGCGCCACGGCCGCATAACAGTGGTCATTACACATTAGATGCCTGTGTCACCAGTCAGTTTGAACAACAGGTGCGAACGCTCTGTGGCTTACCGTTTGGTGATACGCGGTTGCTTTCACCCGTTGTCATGGTCAATCTCCTGGGTGATGTTTGGCCGCACGATCACGCGCCTGCATGGGAGCGGTTACTGTCGCATCCTCAAATTAAATTGCATTTATACGGTAAACGTAAAGCGCGTAAAGGCAGAAAGATGGGGCACTATAATGTCTTGGCCACGTCGCTCGATGAGGCAATCCAGCTTGCGCAAAAAGTTCAAAAAAGTCTGAGCCGCGACAACTAACTGGCATATACCGATAGCACGCTGCGTTCAATATAGTCATTCTTTCACCTTTTCGAATTCTGTTACCGTGAGCGCACCATTGATCTTGTCGGCGGTAAACTTGATTTTGTCACCGGCCTTGAGTTGATCCAGTGTCGCCGGATCCTTTACCTTAAAGACCATCGTCATGGCGGGCATGTCGAGATTTTTAATCTCACCGTGTTTGATGGTGATCTTGCCTGTGTCTTTGTTGATGTTTTTTATTTCGCCGTCAGTTAAAGGCACAGCAATAGCCGGGGTCGAGGTTTTACTTTCTTGCGCAGGCGCTTGCTTTTCAGCGGCAATAACACTCGTTACCATTGTTAAATATATGAGTGCACCAAACAGCGTGTTAGTTATTGAGTTATTCATCTTCGTTTCCTTTTAATTAAAAAACATTAGTCATGTGTACAACAAGGTTGAACGTTTATATTCATTCAACAACGTGGGTTTTAGTGTGAATCATGGCCACCTCCTTTTTTAACATCTAACAGTATTTCACCGGGTGTACTCGCCGGTGTTGCAGTTTCCGGCGCACGGGTGGCGGGCAGTGGTTCGCCAATCCACTCATAGGCCTGTGTATTTTTCGGCTGTTGGTACCAACCTGGATCCGTGTAATCGCCTGGCTTTTGTTCCTTGCGAATCTTGACTGTCGTAAACATGCCACCCATCTCAATCGGACCGTAGGGACCTTGTCCGGTCATCATCGGTAGGGTGTTTTCCGGTAATGGCATTTCCATTTCTGCCATGTCGGCCATACCGCGTTCACCCATCACCATATAATCTGGTACCAGCTTGGTGATTTTACTGACAATGCCGCTGTGATCCACACCGATCATAGTAGGTACCGTGTGCCCCATCGCATTCATGGTGTGGTGTGATTTATGACAGTGGAATGCCCAATCGCCGAGATCGGTTGCATCAAACTCAATGGCACGCATTTGTCCCACGGCAATATCCGTGGTGACTTCCGGCCAGTGTGAACTTGCGGGTGTCCAACCACCATCCGTACCCGTGACGACAAATTCATGGCCGTGTAAATGGATGGGATGATTTGTCATCGTCAGATTGCCGATGCGGACACGCACACGATCATGTTGACGGCACACCAGCGGATCAATGCCTGGAAAGGCGCGGGAGTTCCACGTCCAGATATTAAAGTCGAGCATGGTATTCACCATCGGCGTATAACTACCGGGATCGACATCATAAGCATTGAGCAGAAAACAGAAATCCCGATCAACACGATGTAATTTTGGATTCTTTGGATGAGTGATCCACATACCCATCATACCCATCGCCATTTGTGTCATTTCATCCGCGTGCGGGTGATACATGAAGGTGCCAGCGCGTTTGGCAATAAATTCATAGACGAAGGTTTTGCCCGGTTTGATCTGAGGCTGATTTAAACCACCCACGCCATCCATGCCATTGGGCAGACGTTGGCCGTGCCAGTGGATGGTGGTGTGTTCCGGTAATTTGTTGGTAACAAATAATCGCACCTTGTCGCCTTCCACAACTTCAATCGTTGGTCCCGGTGACTGGCCGTTATAACCCCATAGATTGGCTTTCATACCGGGGGCGATCTCACGCACGACAGGTTCGGCAATCAAATGAAATTCCTTAACACCGTTTTTCATGCGCCAGGGTAGCGTCCAGCCATTGAGTGTGACAACTGGATTGTATGGGCGTCCGTTGGGTGGGTGTAACGGTGGTTGCGTGGAAGTTTGTTCCATCGTTGGTGCTTCAGGTAACGTTGCTGCGCCTGCCTTGCTGACCAAACCTGCTCCCAATAAAGCAGTGGCACTACTGAGAAAATGTCGACGAGTTATCATATATGGAGTCCTTATTAGGTAGTGTTCAATGGCCAACAGGTTCGGTTGTTTTGCTATTGTTTGTCCTGCTCAAAACAACAATGCTGGCCGAGGTACCAGTGAGTGCCATTTGTAATGCTGAGTCCGCCATCCAATAGTCGCGTAATGCTTCAATCGAGGCATTCACGGTCATGGCCTGTGACCGTGCACCGGCAAGTAAGTCGAATACACTGATCAACATGCCGTTATACCGCAGTACACTTTCATCGGTGATACGTTTTTTGAGCGGCACAATTTCATCGCGATAATGTTTGGCGATATCATAGGCGGTGCGATATGCCGTGTAATTTTCACGTACTTCAGAGCGTGCATTCACCGCAATTTCTGCGGCGCGGTTGACGGCTTGCATATAGATGGATTCAGCCTTAACAACACGTGCGCTACCCCAATCAAACAACGGGATTTGCAGTTCGATTTCATAGCCTGTTTGGCGCGGCTGTTCGTTGGAGGTGTTATTCAAATACCCCACGTCCAACAAATTGACAAAGCGTGTTTTCCTGGTCAGTCCCAGCGAATCAGCAAGACCCGCCAATTCGCGCTGCGCCATTAATATATCCAATCGATTGGTCAGTGCCTGTGCCTCGGCATCGACGACTTCTTTGGGTGCCTTGGGTAAATCCGGTAGCCGTGCGGGTAATTGGAATTGTCTGTCGCCACCCCACAGCCCCATTAACCGGGTGAGTTTTTCGCGTTGCGAGACATAACTTTGTTGGGCACGCGCCAGTTGTGTGGTCGCCTCGGCATAAAAACTTTGCTCCTGTGCTTGTCGCAACGTGCTCCAGTTGCCTGCTTGTGCCATGCGCTTGGCCAGCTCGGCACCGGCTTGTGCCGCGTCGTTGACTTGCTCCATATACGTTATTGTTTCACTTGCCGAAATAGCGGCGTAATATGCACGGCGCGTTTCATCAACAATGCGTAAAGCGTTACTCGCCGCACGCATTTGTGTTTGCTCAAAACGCCGTGTTTCGATCTTAGTGGCAATTGGCATAATAAAAAGATGAAGAATCGGTAACGTGAACGTCCGTTCATATTCAATCTCACTACCACGTGTCAGCCGGGAAAAAGTAAGCGTTGGATTACGTATGCGGCCTGCCTGGACTAAATCCGCCTCGGCAATGCCCAGTTCGGCATAATTTGCCTGCAACCCTTTGTTGTTGAGCAAGGCAATCGTGATGGCAGTTTCTGCAGTGAGTGGTTGTTGCAATAACTCCTTTACAGTTGCGGTAACCGCTTGTCCATCGCTCTCGGAACGAATCCAGGTAACATCTTGGCCCGTGCGTTCTTTGGTGAGTGACTGAACATTATTAAAACCACCATCGTCCGAAAACGTGGCACACCCACCCACTAACAACAGTATACCGAGCGTTGTAATTTGTAATGGTTGGGATATAAAAATCGACTGCATAAAAAAACTCCTTATTCCTTGGGGGTGTCACCGTGTTTGTGCAGTTGTTGTGGTGCAGCTGGCACTGATGGTTGGCTTGTCGCGTCGTTGTTGTTTTTCAATGCACCGACATGTCCGCCTATGATGGTTACCTGATCATTCACTTCGCGCCATGAAGAAATTTTCTCATCGGAATAGGGCTGATAACCGGTGAAGGCGGATTGATAGTGAATAGCGGGCGCAGGAGCGGCAGGGTTAGCCGGATCGGAGTTGCCCTGCGCATGAATGCTTATCATGCTCAAGGTAACCAGTGCAGAGAATAGATTTACAAAACCCATGTGGGTATTCGACATATATTACCTCGTTCAAGGTGAATTACCGTTTGCTGAACAACCTAATGACTCGGAAGGACATATACAAACTGAGTCTCCGGTTGCGACAGATAGAATCGACGATCTGTCAGAACGTAACGGAATTACTCATTTGTGTGGATTAAACGAGGATATCGCGGGGTGGTCGATCGAGGCGGTAAGGTGGAAGCTGAGGAATAAAATGATTGTTGACATAGGACACAGAGCGAACGGAGAGGGCAAATACCGTGAAGAGTGCAGAAACTGGAGATGTCGCCGTGCCATGGCAGCAACAGTCTTGGCAGGTGCCACAAGCACAAGCGCCCTTCGGTGTATCATCTTGAGTGATTGTATTTTTAGCTATTTGCGGCAGTGCCATTTGCTCGGAAATCTTCATTCTGCTGTGATGCTGGTGGTGATCCATCTGAATGGATGATCCTGCCGAAGCTTGATGGTGGGGTTGCGCAGGGGCACAATGCATCATAGCTGCACCCGCAAAACTCTGGATGGGCAGATTGAGTATCAATAAATAGGTAAATAAATGTCGAATCATAAGGAAGTATCAGGAATTGCTAATGCTATTGACTCTAGGTGGTTTGACAAGGCTTGTCAATGAGTTTCAAGTTTCTGTGCCGATCTCCGTATTTCTTAGCGTTGTCATCCTGTCCAGTCATGTGTGGGGTAGGGCGCTTAGTCATCAACAACCATGTCAACAACATATTCTGTTCCACCACGCAACATGATCTTCCAGCCACTGCGGTACTCAGCGGAATCCAGAGATGACCATTCCAGAATTTCAATCTGAGGTTGTTTAGGTGTGATTGGTTTTATTAGCAGATTACCGGCACGAACCCCCTCGTCAGTCATCTTGGGTTTGTTAGGTACATTAATTTGCCAGACAGGTTCAACACCTTCCGATACATTAAATTTGTCATGGACCCGGAAAGTATGCGCAGAACGATTGAAGACCAGTTGCCGTGTCCATTTAGCAATGACGGATGAACGATAATAGGCGTTCGATAAATCGGCCTGGATAGTAAGCACACCATCGACATCGGTATAGGTCAGTTTCGAGTGGCTGTTGGCGGCTTGCGGTATCGGCTTGCCATTTCGCATGAAAGCAACCACATTATGTACGTCAACATCCTGATGAATACCGCTGTGGCTATGGATGTTTTCGGTCACCGCCAGCCACTTCTCATTGTAAATGGAAAAGGCACCCTGATCCTGGTGTGCATGGCTTTCGACATAGGGGCCGGCAACGAACGACATCCAGGTAGCGTCTTTGTCCCAGGATGACCGACTAAACAGATGACCTGTTCCTTTGGCGTAATAAATCAGGGTGGTCGGTGCAGCTTCAGTTATTTTTTGGCGAATGATCATCTTGTGAAGATTAAAGCCATTGCTGATGCGGTCAACGGAGTTGTGTTTTAGCCACCAGTTACCACGCGCGGCTTCGGGTTTATCTTTATTCAGATAAACGGCTTCTAACATTAAGTGTTCATGATAATCGTAGAGCTGTGCAGTAGAGTCCCGTGACTGATCGCCGATGGGCGCAAAGCGATCCAGCGTCGGCACCGTCGCATGGATCCAATAATCAATCGATTCTCGGCAGTGGGGATTTGATTTCGAGAGATCCTCGCCGGTAGCGTCACGCCACTCACGATACATACGGAACAGTTCCATGTGCGACGTACCATAACCGGTTCCTTCCTGACTTCCACCACCAGGGATTTTGTTGAAATACGTGACGAGTAATGGCAGCCGATTTTTACGTACATAGTCCAACCATGTCTTATTTTGCGAGGCAAGGCCCCAAAGCATCGTGGCAGTGACAAAACTGTAATAATAGTTGTTGCCGGGGTTGTCACGACTCCAGCCGGACCAGGGAAAGGGGTTGTTTCCCCACTTCGCATTCTGATGGTTCCAAACGTTCCAAATTGCCTGTTCAGCAAAGATTTCCCAGTGAGTGCGCTGCTCCGGGGTTAATTGATCGTATAACCAGTCGTAGGTGGCGGCTAGTGATCTTATTTGTGGCCCAATATGGAGGTAGGAGTCACCCGAAATTTCAGGTCGATTGCCCTGAGCCACGGCGGTTTCGGCGGCTTTAACATAACTGTCCACCATGGAAATAGCCAACTTGGCATAAGGTTCTGCATCGATATCCAGTTTTGGGTAATCCTTTGCTATTCGGTACATTAGGGCGGCTTCATACGCCGAGAAATTATAGCCAGGCCTGCCTGATTCGGCCTGATCCACCCAGTGTTTAAACCGATCAAAGTCGGCAGAATCGGTTTCCACGGGGGAGGTGGGGATAAACGGGCGAGTGTTAGCCGCTACTGCTGAGGTGGCTGTATGGATTGCAAGATACATAGTACTGACTATAAGCACTATGACTTTGAGGGTTATGTGCATGCCACTACCATCCTATTTTATTCTGTCAATTGGTGCGCTCAAGATTACGTCATTCTCGTTCATAAGAACAGCCTTGGTGAGAAGGTTGAATAGGTAATATTCACATCAATAAATTGGTTGAAATGACACAAATTAAGCGTAAAATTTCCATATTGTGTGTAATATGAGCGGCTTCGGCTCTAGGCCAATTATATTCGCATTGGTTGCGCGGGTTGAGAACTTGTTAATGAGATAGGAAAGATTGGCCATGACAGAAATACAAATGAGCAGTGCAATAGCATCTTCACTGGCAAATAATACGACGGGAATGCGGTTACCCGGCACGGTTGTGGCGGATAGCGCATCGCCTTTGGCCGATCTTCACCGGCTTCATTTGATCATGGGGCTGCAATGCAATGTACGATGCACGATGTGCTACCAGACCGACTTCAGCCCAAAGTTCAATATGTCCAGCGAACTCTACAAAGATAAGCTCCTTGAGGCATATCCTTATGTCAGCTCCGTCAAGTTACAAGGTGGTGAACCCACGATCATGAAGAACGTCCGTGAGACCGCCATCATTTTACGTGACTATCCAAATGCCAAACTGACAGTCACCACGAATGGCGTGTTCATTGACGATTTCTGGCATGAGACATTTATTAAACAAGGTGGATGTATCAATGTTTCAATCAATGCCGCAACACGACCCGTCTATGACAAGATCGTAATCCATGGCGAATATGCCAAGGTCAGACAAAATCTCGAACGGTTACTGGCCAATCGTCACGGCAAGACACCGCTGATTGGTCTTAACGCCGTTATCTTGAAAGAAAATTTTAACGAATTACACAAACTCATAGAATTGGCTGGCGAGCTGGGCGTTGATTATCTGGAACTATTGGTTGATCCAATCCTCAGCTACATCGGCTTGCCAAGCCGCAACGAGATACAGGCTGAACTTCTCCGCTGTCATGAAGCTGTTCAAAAAACAAAGATGCAGGTAACTGGCTTATATGATTTTCATCAGAAGTTCGCTTTACCTTTAGCGAAGTTGCCCGGGGAACATGAAGCTACAAAGAAGGGCGCATGTCCCGCACCGTTCCAAAATCTTGTAATTGATTGGGACGGAACTGCGCGAGTGTGCTGCAATACATGGGTACATTTGGGTAATTTGAATCATCAGTCACTGACAGAAATATGGAAGTCAAAGAACGCGCTGCTATTCCGCGATAAAATGAACAAAGATAACTATATCTGGTGTTCACCGAGCTGTAGTGACAATATGTACCCGACCAAGTTATCTTTGCTGAACAAGTATTGGTATGAGTTTAAGACTAATCCGAAGGAGTTTTTTCGCAAAGTTCATCAAAAAATTCAGCAGGTGCGCGGGCGTTGGGTTAAATCCACAAAACGGCGGACACGCTCACTTCCGGATCCTAAACGACCGATCTGAGCGTCGCCAAGCCGGGCATAAAAAATCACACCAGAGTTTTAGTCACTAACGCGGTTTGAACCCCCAGGAGTCTTTGAGTAATTCGTCGTGACCGGCGTAATCCTCTTTGCGTACAGCAACAAACTCGCTACCACCAAGCCCCGCAGCGATCTGACGTGATCCGGGTTTACCTTCAGCGCCCAGTAATGCTTGTGTAATTTTCTGCCGGGTCGCATCAGAAACGCGTGGCCCCGCGGTCAGGGCCTGATTTGCATATAGTTTGCTCGTATACAGAATTTTTGTTTGGGTGGTGATATCTAGCGCTTTGTGAATGTCGACCGGAAGCACGGTGCCAACACAGGTGCCGGCAAGCAGTCCCTTATAAGCACCGTCAAAACCCTTTGTTTCAACTAATAGCGGCTGACGAGAGGGATTGGGAAACTGATTAAATAATGTCAAGGTGGCAAGGTTGGGAGGCGCATGCCCACAGACTTTCTTACCAACGAGATCTTCTATTTTGCGTATCTGTTTATCGTCCTGGCGGGCGATAATTACGAAACTGAGTTTGCCCGCAAGCGATGCTAGCGGCACATGTTGCTGGTGTGCAATACGCCAGCTGACCAAGTGCGGACCATCAAACACCAGATCATATTCACCACCCGTTATCTTTGCCTGATAGAGCCCCCAATTAGCGGGATAGCGGTACTCAACTTTCTCACCCGTGATCTTGGAAAGATATTCGGCGAGTGGCCCGTATGTTTTTGTGCCATCTTCCCGTGTCTCACGTGGTGGTGCGCTCAGGATGAGATCCGCGTGTACTTTCTGTTGAAGTCCAATCAAGCCGAACAAAATTGCGGTGACAGTAACCCATCCTATGATGTCATGTTTGGGTAGATATAAACGTTCCATTGAACTTTCCTTTTTTGTATGAAAAATTATTTTAGCTTGTATTATAACCAGATAATAATATGTCAACGCGATTATTAATCCTGATAATCGGGCGTAGGAAAATATTTAGTGTGGTTACTCAGGCTAGGTAGATTTTCCATGTAAACGCAAATTGCTCCGTTCTTTTAGGTAGTTTAACAATTTAACATAATATACATTATGCGCACAAGCTCTGGAGTCATATGTTCCGATTTTGGCTTGCCTAGTTTAACCATTACAAGGTAAAAACAGCATCATTGTCGCGACAAATTCCTTCTTTAGCTTAGTATTGGTTTTTATACAGTATTTATACGTTGTTCCCAGGTATTTCAGTCACAAATACGTATAATGAAATTAAATTGAAAAACAGCAAATAAGCACACCATGTATAAGTTTTTCCCATCCAGAGCGAGTTAGAGCCTATGAATAGCACCCGATTTTCTTTTGAGGTTTATCCAGAATTACCCAAGGAATTGGCACGTCTGGAAGATTTAGCGAATGACCTACTCTATAGCTGGGACCGACAAGTACGTGGCCTATTTTACCGTTTAGATGCTGATCTATGGGAACGCTGTGGGCATAACCCCAAGGTGTTTCTGCACAGAATTTCCCAATCGCGTTTGCAGGAAGCTCTTCTTGATCGTAACTATATGGATGACTATGCACGCGTCATTTCATTATATGACAGGTACCAGGGCGAAGCGCCACACGCCGGTATCGAATCATTAATTGATCATAAGACAGAGCTGATTGCCTATTTTTGTGCCGAATTTGGTTTTCATGAAAGTTTTCCTATCTACTCGGGTGGTTTGGGTATTCTCGCTGGCGATCATTGCAAGGCGGCCAGTGATTTGGGTGTGCCTTTTGTTGCAATTGGCCTGCTGTATCAACGCGGTTATTTTAATCAAACCATTGATAATCATGGGCAACAGATCGCGCAATATACGCCAACAAATATTAATAATTTGCCCGCGCACCCTGCACTTGATGCCAATGGTCACGTACTCAAGATACAAGTTCCCATTGGCGATCGGAAAATAAATTTAAAAGTATGGGAAGCAAAAGCCGGACATATAAAACTATTGCTGCTCGACAGCAATGATCCGGACAATAACGAAGAAGATCGTAGTATTACTTATCAATTATATGGCGGCGATCGTCATGTTCGGATCAAACAAGAAATTGTACTTGGTATTGGTGGCGTGCGCGCCTTACGTGCGTTAAATTTAATACCAACCATTTGGCATATTAATGAAGGACACCCTGCGTTTCAGATTATTGAACGTTGCCGCGAAAAGATTGAACAAGGTATGAATTTCGATGCGGCAATGGAAAGTGTGGCAGCCGCAACAATCTTTACGACACACACACCTGTTTCTGCCGGGCACGATATATTTGAACGACCTGTAATGGAGCAATACCTTAATCGTTATATCTTGGATGAACTAAAAATTCCGTTGGATGCCTTTTTACGGCTAGGCAGTACTCCGGAAAATAATCATACGTTTAATATGACTGCTTTTGCTTTGCGTGGGTCGCGCTTCCACAACGGTGTGAGCAAAATCCATGGTGAGGTGGCTTCGAAAATGGAAGGCTATATATGGCCACAGATTCCTGCAAATGAAAACCCGATGTCATATGTAACGAACGGTGTGCACGTCCCTACTTTTCTGGCGCGTGAATGGGTAAACCTGTTTGATACACGTTTTAGCGATTGGCGTAATGAATTGCTGAATGAAAACTATTGGCAGTGTATTGACGATATCCCTGATCATCGTTATTGGAGCCTGCACCAATCCCTCAAGACGGAAATGCTGAATGATGTCTGTCAGCGAGTGACTTTCCAACATCGCCGCAATGGCGCAAGCGAGGCTATGATCCGTCGTGTCACCCAGCATTTAAGCGAAGGTGAAACGGATATTCTGGTGTTAGGGTTTGCGCGGCGTTTTGCAACTTATAAGCGCGCTACGTTGATTTTTTCCGATTTACCACGTTTGAGCAGAATTCTCAATAATCCAACCAGACCCGTTATTCTGATCTTTGCGGGCAAAGCGCACCCACAGGATATTCCCGGGCAAAAACTGATAGAGACAATATATCGCTATTCACAGCAACCGGAGTTTATTGGTAAGGTGATCTTACTGGAAGGTTATGACATGGGACTTGCCCGTAAACTGGTGACCGGTTGTGATGTCTGGATCAATACACCCGAGTTTCCATTGGAAGCAAGCGGCACCTCCGGTCAAAAGGCCGGTATTAATGGCGTGATAAATTTAAGCGTCTTGGACGGTTGGTGGGGGGAAGGATTTAATAAAGACAATGGCTGGGCGATCTCACCACATAACCCAAGTTTTGATCCAACCTATCGCTATAATGAGGAAGCCAACGATTTACTGGATATCTTAGAAAAACAGGTTGTACCACTGTATTATTCACGTGACAGTCATGGTTACTCAACGGCCTGGGTGAAGATGTCGAAGGCGTCCATGCGCACGCTGATCCCACGGTTTAATTCCTTGCGCATGTTTATGGATTATATGAAAAAGTTTTACTTGCATGCGCGGAATCAATCGCGAAAACTGACTGAAAATAATTCGCTTGGCGCGAATCAGCTGGCCGAATGGAAAAGAAAAATTCGTCAAATATGGCCGAAGGTTAATATGCGGCTGGTAACAAAGCCGCCGACGTGCATTCATTACAATGATCAATTTATTATTGAGGTTATCGCCAATCTTGGCGGGTTAAGCCCGGAAGATGTGATTGTAGAATGCCTGACAAATGATGCGATGGAAGACACGCCAGCCACGCAGCATAATTATTTATTCTCAAAAATCACGCGTATCTCGGACAGTGAACATCTTTTCTCGCTGGAGATGAAACCCGAGAATACCGGATTACACTACTTCGAAATTCGTATGTATCCTTTCAACCCGCTGTTAAGTCACAAATTTGAAATGGGGTCTATGATCTGGTTGTGAGCTAAAAAGTACATTTTCCTGACTGATCCGCTGGAACAATGACTTAGCTTGATCGGTCATATAAGCCGATCAGATCACGTAACTTCACTGCCAGATCAGGTGTCAGCATTTCCCAGTTAAACCGCCAACTCCAGTTGTTTCGTTCGGTTCCGGGCGTATTCATGCGATGCCCCGGCCCCAGCGCCAGAATATCTTGCATCGGAATTATTGCTAAAGCGGCAACCGACTCCAGGGCAGCAACAATAAAAGACCAAGGCATACTTTCGATTGGTTGGCGTAGATAACGCAATACATACTGTTGTGTATAGTTATCCAGCGAAGAGAACCAACTCATGCTGGTATCATTATCATGTGTTCCAGTATATACGACGCTGTCATAGACGTGGTAGTGCGGCAGGTAGGGATTATGCGGATTCCCATCAAAGGCGAATTGTAATATTTTCATTCCCGGTAAATGAAATTTCTCACGCAATGCATTCACTTCGGGAGTGATTGTCCCCAAGTCTTCTGCAATTAACGGTAACTGGGCAAACCTATCTTTAAGGCTTTGTAATAGCGCTTCACCCGGTGCAATAACCCACTTCCCTTCTCTGGCCGTTGCTGACTTGGCTGGAATCGACCAATAGGCTTGTAAACCACGGAAGTGATCAATGCGCAACATATCTACACGCGCCAGCTCAGTGTCAATACGGTTAATCCACCAGGAAAAACCGTTTGCCTGCATCGCAGCCCAATCATAATGTGGATTTCCCCAGCGCTGGCCGGTGGCAGAAAAAAAATCCGGCGGAACACCAGCCACAAATTGCGCTCTACCCTCTTTGTCCAATGCGAATAAATCGCGTTGCGCCCATACCTCGGCACTGTCGTGTGCGACAAAAATTGGCATGTCACCGAAAATTAATACTTTGTGACGATGGGCATAGTTTCTGAGTTCCTGCCATTGTTGGTGAAATATAAACTGTTCGAATCGGATTTCATTGCAGTTGTCGGCATATGTTTCTTTTAGCGCGGACAAAGCATTTTCCATATGATCTCGCCATTCTTTTTTCCAGCGCCACCATGGCGAATTATTATTTATTTTTTTAAGTAGGGAATAAAGAACAAAGTCATCCAGCCAAGCTGTGCTTGAACAAAACTTAACGTATGCTTCATGTAAATTGTTTTCGGGGTCCGTGCTGAAGGCCTGGTATGCGGTTAATAAACACTGCTGCCGATGCTCGCGCCCCAATGCCTCGGTTTGCTGCATAGCCTCCCGCGTGAGTAAGCCACGGTCAATTAACCAGTCCAGACTAATCAGCATGGGATTGCCGGCATGTACCGAGAGTCCCAGATACGGTGATAAATCATTATGCGTGGGACAAAGTGGCAGTATTTGCCAGACACCTACATCACTTGCCGCGAGAAACTCTATAAAACGATACGCATCATGCCCAAAATCCCCCTGCCCTTTGCCTCCTGGCAATGAGGTGATATGTAATAAAATTCCGGCACGTCGCCGTTGTAAAACAATATTATCTGCGTATTTCATGTGCTGGCGGTGCTGCGGTGCATTACTCCACCTTGATCCGGTGATCCGCTACCATGAGCAAAGGTTTCCGCTAAATATGTTGGTGGTGCGAGTTGCAAACTGGTGTATAAGTTGCTGAGATTTTGGCGAAAAAGTTGTTCAAAATCACTGACGGTGGACTCCGCATTGTAATCACCTAACCACCAGAACCAATCTGAGCCTTCGCACAGTGCTAATTGCTGCTCAGCCAAGCTCAATTGCTGCGCTGTTAAGTGATTTTCTGCTACGACTTGATCAAATTGTAGTTTTGCCTCGACGAGCATATCCCAGGCACGGTTTTTATCCTTGTCGCCAATCCAAGTTGATAAGGTGCCATACACCCAGCTGCCGGCGACAAGATGTGACAATTGCTGGCTTGCGGTGGTGCGTTGCAAATGTTCTGAATAGGTGGTTAATCGTAACTTCGGGTGAGAGGATAGTTTTTGATATAAGGCATTTAAAAAATAGAAACCATTTTCCGGGTAATGCTCCCACGCATTTTCGCCATCCATAATGATTGATACAATGCTGCCTGGATTATCTTTGCAGCTAACAGCAATATTTTCCAGATGATGTAATAAATTGGCAACTGCATCGTCCGCATGCCAGGTGGAATATTGAAAACCGATAAAATCGGATAAGCCATCATCTCGGAAAAAACACTTGGTTTGTGTTCCGTGTAATTGATAGGCACGATGGGTGCAATAGTGAGGATTGGCTTGGGTTATACCTGCGAAATCCAAGCTGTTGCGCAAAACCGCCTGGCCACTGGCAATCCAGTGAATG